>JAUNTP010000142.1 GCA_030538585.1 Mobilicoccus sp. | reverse complement strand
CGGCGACGCCGCGCACCGCGACGGTCACCCCGGCGCCCGCGACGGCCCCTGTCACGCCGCCCGCCACCGGCCCTGCCGCCCCCCAGGACGCGGTCGCGGTGGTCGACGCTCCTCGGACGCCGACCGAGCCGCCCGCACCCTCCGCAGACAACGTGCAGGGCACCGAGCGCGACTGATGCGCGCCGTCCTGCAACGCATCGACGGTGCTCACGTGATCGTCGAGGGCGAGGAGGTGGGCCGCATCGACGGCCCTGGGCTCCTCGCCCTCGTGGCCGCCACCCACACCGACGCCGCGGCCGAGGTCGAGACGATGACGCGCAAGATCGCCGAGCTGCGCCTCCTGGAGGGTGAACGCTCCGTCGAGGAGGCGGGCGCGGGTGTGCTCGTCGTCAGCCAGTTCACCCTCTACGGCTCGACCCGCAAGGGGCGTCGGCCGTCCTGGAGCGATGCCGCTCCCGGGGCGGTCGCCGAGCCTCTGGTCGACGCCGTCGCGGCGGGACTGCGCGACCGGGGCCTGACCGTGGCCACGGGCCGCTTCGGCGCCCACATGAAGGTGCACCTGTGCAACGACGGGCCCTTCACCGTCATCGTCGACGTCTGATGGGTCGGACGCGCCACGAGACCGGGCGCACGCCCGGCGCATCCCTGATGACTGTGGACGCCCGCCCTGCTGCCCGTAGGCTGTGGGCATGAACGTGTTCGCCCAGGCCCAGAACCTCGTTGTGCTCGTGATCGGTATCGCCGCGCTCGGCTTCGCGCTGTACGGCTTCATCGACGCGATGCGCCACGACGCCCAGGCGTACGCCTCCGAGGGCAAGCTGAGCAAGAACATCTGGCTCGCCATCCTCGGTGTGGCCATCGCCCTGCTGTTCGTGGCGGTCGGCACCCTCAACCTCTTCGGCCTCATCGCCATCGTCGCCGTCGGTGTGTACTTCGCCGATGTGCGCCCGGCGTTGGCGCCCTACCGCAACCGTCAGCGCAGGGGTGGTGCGGGCGGCTCCGGCCCGCACGGTTCGTGGTGACGGCCTCGCGGCCTCTCTCCCGCCTGGAGGGGCCGACCGGAGGCATCGAGTACCTCGACGTCGGCACCGGCGCCCCCGGCACGGTGTTCGCGCACGGCCTGGCCGGGTCGATCGCCACCACCAGGCCGTTCGGCACCGGTGTCCCCGGACGCCGCACGTTCCTGCACTTTCGGGGCCACGGTGGGTCCGACGCGCCGGACGGGCCGTGGACGTACGACGCGCTCGCCGAGGAGCTGCGCGCGGTGGCCGATCACGTCGGTGCCACCCGTGCCCTGGGCGTGAGCCTCGGCGCGGGCGCCCTCCTCGCCCTGGCGGCCCGGACCCCTGACCGCTTCGAGCGCCTGGTCCTCGTTCTCCCGGCCATCATCGATGAGCCCCGCGAGCCCGCGGCCCTCGCCCACTTCACCACCCTCGCGGATCTCGTCGACGAGCAGGACCAGGACGGCATCGCCGCCTACTTTCTCGACGAGCAGCCCGCCGACGTGCGCGAGAGCCCTGCCGTGCGCACCTGGGCCGCCGACCAGGCGCGTGTGCTCTCCGGCACCGCCGTGGCGCGCGCTCTGCGTCTGCTGCCCCACGAGGTGCCCCTCGCCGACCGCAGCATCCTCGCCCAGGTGGACGCGCCGGTCCTCATCATCGGTCAGGAGGACGACGCCACCCACCCCGTCTGGGCCGCCCGCGAGCTTGCCGACGCCCTGCCGCGCGCCGAGGTCGAGATCCTGCCCCCCGGCGGTGTGTTGTGGGGGCACCGTGCCCGCGTCCGCGAGCTCGTCGCCCCGTTTCTGTCCGCCCCGTCCCCTGCCCGCACCGGAGGCTGAGGATGTCCATGACCGTCTACCGACTCCGCAGCGTGGTGCAGAACTACGCGTGGGGGCACACGAGCACCCTCGCGCGGCTGCAGGGCCGCGAGCCCGGCACCGAGCCGGAGGCCGAGCTGTGGGTGGGGGCGCACCCGAGCGCTCCGTCGCAGGTCGAGGGCGACGACGCCGATCCGGTGGGTCTCGATGAGTTCCTCGCCGGGCCCGGCGCCTCCCATCTGCCCGACGGGGTCACCGAGCTGCCGTTCCTCCTCAAGATCCTCGCCATCGGCGGACCCCTGTCGATTCAGGTGCACCCCGACGCGGCACAGGCCCGCGCCGGGTTCGACCGCGACGAGGCCGCCGGGCTCGACGTCGGCGACCCCACCCGCAGCTACAAGGACGCCTCCGACAAGCCCGAGGTCGTCGTCGCCCTCGAGCCGATGCGGGTGCTCGTGGGCCTGCAGGACGCCGACGAGCTGTCGCGCCTCGCCGACGAGCACGACCTCACGTGGCTGAAGCCCCTCGCCGACGGTTCACCGAGCGAGCTCGTCACGAGCATCTTCGCCCTCAGCGACGAGGCGACCGAGGACGCGCTCGACGAGCTCGCCGCGGCCGACCTGGATCCGGAGCGCGCACGGCTCGTCGAGGAGTTGCTCGACGACTACCCCGGCGACCGTGGAGTTCTCGTCGCCGCATGCATGAACCTCATCCACCTCCAGCCCGGTGAGGCACTCTTCACCGACGCGGGCGTGCTGCACGCGTACGTCTCCGGGACGGCCGTGGAGATCATGAACCCCTCCGACAACGTGCTGCGGGCCGGGCTCACGCCCAAGCACATCGACACGACCGAGCTTGCGCGGATTCTTCGTTCGGACCAGCGTCGCCCGGAGCAGCTGACGATCACCGAGTCGGGCGACGGCGGTCTCGTCGTCCCGCTGTGGACCGACCAGGTGGGGCTGCGCCACTACACCGGCTCCCGCACCGACGTGCGCCTGCAAGGTCTCACCGTCGCGCTCGCGACGGCACCCTCGTCCATCGAGGTCGACGGCACGACGCACGAGGTCCCCTCGGGTCAGGCGGTGCTCGTCCTCGGCGACCACCGGGTCGACCTCACCGGCGACCTGTGGCTCGCCGGCTGCCCCGCCACGAGCACCTAGCGATCACGCGGGGCGACCGCGTCCCACGCCACGGCCAGCTCGCCCAGGCGCCAGCGCTTCTCACCGTCGAGGATCGGCCACCCCTGCTCGCGCAAGGCTCGGGCGGTGGCGATAAAACGTTGCCGACGCCCGTAGGAGGCGAGCGGCGCCGCCCGCTCCCACGCCGCGTCGGCCGCCTGCAGGTAGGCGTGGATCGGCTCGCCGGGAACGTTGCGGTGGATGAGCGCCTTGGGGAGCCGCTCGGCGATGTCGGAGGGCCGCTCGATCGCCGTCAACGCCACCGAGAGCGTGAACGAGCGCGGACCGCCCGCATCGAGGATGACCCAGGTGCTGCGGCGACCGATCTCGTCGCACGTGCCTTCGAGAATGAGCGCGTCGTCGGCCGCTCGGCGGCGCAGCAGCGCCCACGCGCCCGCCACCTCGTCCTCGTCGTACTGACGCAGGACGTTCGCCGCCCGCACGAGCAGCGGGGGGTGCGGCAGCGGAAGATCGAAACCGCCGCGCACGAACCGGAGCCCCGGCCGCGCGAACGGCTGCGCGGCCGCCACCCGGTCGGGGTCGATCTCGACACCGACGACCTCCACGTCGGGCCGCACGAGGCAGAGCCGGCGGTGCAGCTCGACGGTCGTCGTCGCGGCCGCGCCGTAGCCGAGATCGACGACGAGGGGAGGTGTGGCTGACGAGCGCAACCGCCGCGAACCCACGTGAACGAGGCCGCGGTCCATGCGCCGCAACCGATTCGGTGCCGTCGTCCCGCGCGTGATCACCCCGACGGGTCGCGCGGTGGTGCGGTCACGGCCCATGGAGCCACGGTAGACCGCCCACCCCGATGCGGGCGCACGCGCGCGGCGGGGTGAGGATGAGCCCATGACGACGTTGCGCCGGGTCGCGATGATCACCGTGCACACCTCGCCGTTGGCCCGCCCGGGCACGGGGGATGCCGGTGGTCTCAACGTGTACGTCGTCGAGGTGGCGCGTCAGCTCGCCGCCCGGGGCATCGAGGTCGAGATCTTCACGCGTGCCACCGACGGCCGCACCCCCGCCGAGGTCCGCCTCACCGACGGGGTGACGGTGCGGCACGTCGTCGCCGGCCCGTTCGACGGGCTCGCGAAGGAGGACCTGCCCGGCCAGTTGTGCGCGTTCGCCGCCGGTGTCATGCGCGCCATGGCCGCCCACCCCGAGGGCCACTACGACCTCATCCACTCCCATTACTGGCTCTCCGGGCAGGTCGGGTGGCTCGCCGCCGACCGCTGGCACATCCCGCTCGTGCACACCATGCACACCATGGCGCGCGTCAAGAACGCCGACCTCGCCGCGGGCGACCGGCCCGAGCCGCCGGGTCGCGAGATCGGCGAGGTGCAGGTCGTCGAGGCCGCGGACCGGCTGGTGGCCAATACCGACATCGAAGCCGGGCACCTCGTCGACCTCTACGGCGCCGACCCGACGCGGGTGCGGGTCGTGCATCCGGGGGTCGACCTGGAGGTGTTCGCCCCCGGCGATCGCGCCCGGTCGCGTGAGGCGGTCGGGGTGGCGCCGGACGCGCCACTGCTGCTCTTCGTCGGGCGCCTGCAACCCCTCAAGGCCCCCGATCTGCTCATCGAGGCCGCCGCCGACATCGTGCAGCGACGCCCCGACCTCGACACCCTGCACGTCGCCGTCCTCGGGGGGCCCAGCGGGTCGGGTCTGGAACGGCCGCGGTGGCTCGAAGACCTCGCGGCGGCGCGCGGCATCGCCGATCGGGTGACCTTCGTCCCGCCGGTCACGCGCGCGGAGCTCGCGCACTGGTACCGCGCCGCCGACCTCGTCACCGTGCCCTCTCACAACGAGTCGTTCGGGCTCGTCGCCGTCGAAGCGCAAGCCTGCGGAACCCCTGTCGTCGCCGCCGATGTCGGCGGCCTCGCCACAGCGGTGGGCGGCGGGATCCTGCTGCCCACCCACGACATCGCCACCTGGAGCGCCACCCTGGAAGCACTCCTGGACGACCCGGACGAGCGGGCCAGGCTCGGCCGGCTCGCCAGCGAGCATGCACGCGGGTTCGGCTGGTCTCGTACTGCCGAATCGTTGGCGTCGGTTTACCGTGAGGCAGTGGCATCGCTGCGGTGCGACACCGACAGCGAGTAGCCTGCCCCCTCAGCGCCACCACGGGACAGGAGGAAGGAAAGCCATGCCCACGTCACCGGAGTCGATCGCTGCCCTCGACCTCATCCGCCGGTTCGCCCGCGAACAGAGCGTGGTGTTCGACGAGGGAGCCCGCCCCGGCGAGATCGTCCTCACCCTGCCCGGTGAGGACAAACTCAAGACCACGTGCTCCCTCATGGCCGGTGACCGGATGCTGTCGATCTCGGCGTTCGTCATCCGCAAACCGGATGAGAACCACGTGGCGGTCTACCGGTTCCTCCTGCAGCGCAACCTCGGCATGCCCGGTCTCGCCTACGGCCTCGACCGCGCCGGCGACGTGTTCCTCACCGGGCAGGTGCCCCTCACCGCCCTGGACGAGGACTACCTCGACCGGCTGCTCGGCGTCGTGCTGTCCGGCACCGACGAGGTGTTCAACGACCTGCTCGTCATGGGGTTCCTCGAGTCGATGAAGCGCGAATGGTCGTGGCGTCAGACCCGCGAGGAGTCCCTCGCCAACCTCGAAGCCTTCCGCGACGTCCTTGAGAAGGAAGAGGTCGACGGCGGCCGCACCCTGACGCACGAGATGTCCGCCGACGCCGAGACGCCTGCCGATGGCGCAGATCACGACGGCCGCGCGGCAGGCTCCGGACCGGACAACTAAGCTGAACCCATGACCTACACGCTCGTGCTGTTGCGCCACGGCGAGAGCCAGTGGAACGCCAAGAACCTGTTCACCGGATGGGTGGACGTCGACCTCACCGACAAGGGCCGCGCCGAGGCCGTCAAGGGTGGTGAGCTGCTCAAGGAGAAGGGTGTTCTGCCCGACATCCTGCACACCTCCGTGCTGCGTCGCGCGATCAACACCGCCAACCTCGCTCTCGACGCCGCCGACCGGCACTGGATCCCGGTCAAGCGCCACTGGCGCCTCAACGAGCGTCACTACGGTGCGCTGCAGGGCAAGGACAAGAAGCAGGTGCGTGACGAGTTCGGCGACGAGCAGTTCATGCTGTGGCGTCGCAGCTACGACACGCCCCCGCCGGAGATCGACCCGAGCGACGAGTACAGCCAGGCCGACGACGCCCGCTATCAGAACATCGACGGTGAGAACCCGGCCACCGAGTGCCTCAAGGACGTCGTGGCCCGTCTCGTGCCGTACTGGGAGAACGAGATCATCCCCGACCTCAAGGCCGGAAAGACGGTGCTCGTCACCGCGCACGGCAACAGCCTGCGTGCCCTCGTCAAGCACCTCGACGGCATCAGCGACGAGGACATCGCCGCGCTCAACATCCCCACCTCGCAGCCGCTGGTGTACGAACTCGACGAGAACTTCTCGCCGATCACGAAGGGCGGGGAGTACCTCGACCCCGACGCCGCCGCTGCCGCCGCGCAGGCGGTCGCCAACCAGGGCAAGTGATCCGCATCCCCTAGGGGACACGACGAGGCCCGGCTCTCCCGACTGCGGGAGGCCGGGCCTCGTCGTGTGCTGGGTGTTTCTGGTGCGTCAGGCGTTGACGTCGCCGTCGCGCAGGCTCGTCCACTCGCCGGTGACGAGGAAGACCACCTGGCGGGCGACCGCGACCGCGTGGTCGGCGAACCGCTCGTAGTAGCGGGACAGCAGGGTGATGTCGACGGAGACGTCGGTGGGGTGCTGCCAGTCCTCGGAGGCGAGCATCGTGAACACGCGACGGTGGAGGGCGTCCATCTCATCGTCCTCGCCGCCGAGGTTCTTGGCGGCCTCGACGTCCTGAGCAGCGATGATCGAGCCGGCCTGGGCGACGAGCTGCTCGGCGATGTTGCCCATGGCGACGATGGTGGCGCGGGCCTCGGCAGGCACGGCGCTCTGCGGGTAACGCAGCCGGGCCACCTTGGCCACGTGCTCGGCGAGGTCGCCCATCCGCTCCAGGCTCGTGCCCATGTGCAGGGCCGTGACGACGATGCGCAGGTCGGTCGCGACCGGCTGCTGACGGGCCAGCAGCTCGACGGCGAGCTCGTCGAGCTCGCGACGGAGGTCATCGATCTGCTGGTCGGCGCTGATGACGCCTTCGGCGAGGGCCAGGTCGGCGTCGAGCAGCGCGGTGGTCGCGCGGTTCATGGCGGAGCTGGCGAGGCGGGTCATCTCGACCAGCAGGTCGCCGAGCTTGTCGAGATCTTGGTGAAAGGCGTCGCGCATAGTGTCCTTCTCGGTCCGGGGACGTGCAGGACGTCCGGGGGAGCAGCGGCGGGAAGTCGTGTGGGTCAGAGGAGGGCGGCGTCCGCGACGCAGACCCGGCCCAACGTGTCAAAGACGAGTGAACGACTTACACATGCCCGGTGAACACTCGGCATCCTGCGGGAATGGGGCGGGTGTGCCCCGGGAGTGGTCGGTGCGGGCCTACGGTCAGTGCGTACGCTGCCCTCGTGGATCCCGTGACCGTGGCCGTGCTGGTGGCCGCCGGTGGCCTGCTCGGCGCCGGTGGCGGCTTCGCCCTCGGCGCACGACGTCGTCCGACCTCCGACAGGGCCGCGAGTGAGCGGGCCGAGGAGCGCGCCACCGCCGCCCGTGAGGAGGACACGGCCGTGGCCGACGTGCTCGCGGCGCTGCGATCGAGCGCGATCGTGCTCGACGAGACCGAGCGCGCGGTCACGGTGAGCCCCACCGCGAGGGCACTGGGTTTCGTGCGCGACGACCAGTTGGTGCAGCCGGCGCTGCTTGACATCGCACGCGCCGTCCGTCGGCAGCGGACCATCCAAGAGGTGGAGTTGGACCTGCCGCGGGGCCCCCTCGGTGACGGGGAGATCAGCGTCGCCGCCCGCGCCGCGCCGCTGGGGGACCGACACCTGCTGTTGCTGTTGGAGGACCGCACGCAGGCCAAGCGGGTCGAGGCGGTGCGCCGCGACTTCGTCGCCAACGTCAGCCACGAGCTCAAGACCCCGGTGGGCGGTATCGCGTTGCTGGCCGAGGCCATCCTCGACGCCAACGAGGACCCTGAGGCCGTGGCCCGGTTCGCGCGGCGCATCAAGATCGAGAGCACGCGCCTCACGCGGCTCGTGCAGGAGATCGTCGACCTCTCGCGCCTGCAGACCGGTGGGTCGCTCGAGGATCCGCAGCTCGTCGACGTCGACGACGTCGTGCACGAGGCGGTCGACCTCATGCTCACCCTCGCCGAGGGCAAGCAGATGAGTTTCCGCGTGTCCTCCTCGGCCGGTGGGCTGTTCGTCTACGGCGACGCCTCGATGCTCGTCACCGCCCTCACCAACCTGCTCGCCAACGCGATCCGCTACTCCCCGGACGACACCCGCATCACCGTGGTGGCGCGCGGGGATGACGACGTCGTCGAGATCTCGGTGTCCGATCAGGGGCGCGGCATCTCCCCGGAGAACCAGGACCGCGTCTTCGAACGGTTCTTCCGCGTGGACGCCGCCCGGTCCCGAGCGACGGGTGGAACCGGCCTCGGTCTCGCCATCGTCAAGCACATCTGCGCCAATCACGGCGGCGAAGTGACATTGTGGAGTGAAGAAGGCCACGGGTCGACGTTCACCATCCGACTTCCCCGGGCACAGGACGACCACCCAGCCGTCCCGCAGCCCACCGAACGATCCGCGAAGGAGCTGGACACATGACGCGCATCTTGGTCGTCGAGGACGAGGAGTCGTTCTCCGACCCCCTTTCCTACCTCCTGCGCAAGGAGGGGTACGACGTGTCCATCGCCGAGACTGGCCCGGAGGCGATCGAGGAGATGGAGCGGGCCGGGTCGGACCTGGTTCTGCTCGACCTCATGCTGCCCGGCCTGTCCGGCGTCGATGTGTGCCGCGCCATCCGGCAGCGCCACTCGGTGCCGATCATCATGCTGACCGCGAAGGACAGCGAGATCGACAAGGTCGTCGGTTTGGAGATCGGCGCGGACGACTACGTGACCAAGCCGTACAGCAGCCGCGAGTTGCTGGCCCGCATCAAGGCGGCGTTGCGCCGCCGTCAGGAGCCGGAGGAGCTGCTCCCGAACACGCTCGAGTCCGGCCCGGTGCGGATGGACGTCGAGCGGCACGTGGTCAGCGTCAACGGCGAGCACACCCCGCTTCCGCTCAAGGAGTTCGAGCTGCTGGAGATGTTGCTGCGCAAC
>JAUNTP010000141.1 GCA_030538585.1 Mobilicoccus sp. | reverse complement strand
ACACGGTCTCAGCGGGGGCCGGGGTGCACCCGCGCGTACCTAGCTCACCCGAGCGCGCCGAACCCCCCCGAGCGCGCCGAACTCACCTCCGCGCGGGGAACACATCTGAGCGCACCGAACTCACCGTCGACGGTGAGCTTCTGTCGCCGAGGTGTGCTTGTGCGCGGAGGGTGCGCTTCTGGGCGCGCGGTGCGCTTCGACGGCTCGCAGCACCTCGATCCCGGCAGCGCTGAAGGGTGCGGTGTGAGTTTCGTCGGCGTCGGTGATGAGGGTCCATCCGGCCGGTAGTGGTGCCCACACGGGGACGCCGGTGCGGGTGAGTTTGGTGGCGTCGGCGAGCGCGACGACACGGTCGGCGCGGCCGGCGGCGGTCTCCTTGGTCGCCGCTTCGTGAACCGTCGGTTCGCCGATGCCGTCACGCGGGTGGATGGCGTCGCAGCCGAGGAACGCCACGTCGAACCGGTGCCGCACCAGGCCGTGCTCGGTGAGGGGCCCGACCATGCCGTGACTCTTGGCCGCGACCGTGCCGCCAAGCAGCACGACGCGCGGTCCGCCGTCCCCCACCAGCGCGGCGGCGATCTCCAGGCCGCGCGTCACCACCGTGAGGTCGTGCCGCTCCCGCAGATGCTCCGCGAGCTGAGCGCACGTCGAGCCCGCGTCGATGAACACGGTGGCACCGGGAGAGATCAGGCCCGCCGCGACGGCGCCGATCGCCGCCTTACCCTCGAACGCGAGCGCCAAACGCTCCCCGAGCGCCAACTCGGTGAACCTCGGGCCCGACTGCGCACCACCGTAGGTGCGGGCGAGCAGCCCGTCCTCCGCCAGGCGAGCCAGGTCGCGCCGCACCGTGGAAGCGGACACAGCGAGGCTGTCGGCGATGTCCTCCACCCGGCCCGTGCCGCCACGCACCAGCCGCAGGACCTCCTCCTGCCGGGCCCGCGTCCCCGATCGTTGACCCATCAGCGCGGCAGGTACGCCTCACGGATGCGGTCGACGAACGGGCTGTAGTCCACGGCAGCGAGGTAGGCCGACCGCATCGTCCCGTGGTCGGCGCGCCCCGTACCGGCGATGTCGAACGCCGTGCCGTGATCGACCGAGGTGCGCAGGATCGGCAACCCGACCGTCACCGAGATCGTGCCGTCGAAGTCGTACGTCTTCGCCGCGATGTGGCCCTGATCGTGGTACTGCGACAGGATGCCGTCGTAGCGGCCGACGATGCCCTGGTGGAACACCGAGTCGGCCGGCACCGGCCCGCTCACCTCGATGCCCTGCTCCCGGGCCTGCTCGATCGCGGGGATGAGGACCTTGATCTCCTCGTCACCGAACGCCCCGTTCTCGCCGCCGTGCGGGTTGATCGCGGCGGTCGCGAGCCGCGGGGAGTCCACGCCGAACACCTTCAGCGCCGTCATCGCCCGCGCGATGGACCCCACCTGGTTCTCCACCGTGATGGCATCGAGGGCCTGACGCAGCGACATGTGGCGGGTCGCGAAGAAGATGCGCAGGTGGTGCCCGCCGTGGCTCTCGTTGCGGACGACGAACATCGTGTCCTGCTCGGTGACGCCGGTGAGGTCGCCGAGCATCTCGGTGTGACCGAGGAACGTCGACCCGGTCTTCCAGATGGCCTCCTTGTTGATCGGGCCCGTGACGATGCCCGCGACCTGCTGGTCCATCGCCGCCTTCGTGCCGATCTCGATGGCCGCGATCGCCGCACGACCGGCGTCGGCGTTCACGACACCCCACTCCGGCAGCTCGGCCTCGTCGCCGGGGAGCACGCCGATGTCGTAGACGTCGATGACGCCCTCGCCGGCCGGTTCGACCGACCAGTCGTCGACCACCCGCAGCTCCACGTCGAGACCGCACACCTCGATCGCGCGACGCATGACGGCGGCATCCCCGACGGCGATGCCGTGCGCGCGCGCATCGCCCGCGAACTCGGCGAGGGTGCGGGCGGTGATCTCCGGACCGATGCCGAGCGGGTCACCGACGGTGAGGGCGAGGACGGGGGTCATGACGTATCTCCTGACATGTGAGCGTGGTGAACGGACCGTGCGCGCTGGGTCACCATGTCGCGCAGGTGGTCGAGGCAGCGAACCGTCGTGCGCGCGTCGCCGATGAGACCACCCTTGGTGACGATCGGCATACCTGCATGATCGCCGTCGACGAGATGGCCCGCGACGGCAAGGGGGATGATCTCGTCCTGCACGTCGATCCCGCCCCCGGCCAGGGCACCGATGACGGCGGCGGTGACGTCGCCGCCCGTGGTGAACAGGCCGCCGACCTCCGACTCGGCGAGCACAGCGTCGGCGATGCGGCCCAGACGCAGCGGGAGCTCCTCGGCGGCGCCCGGCGGCAGGTCGACGATGTCGTCGGCGTCGAGCACGGTGGCGAGGACGACGATCGTGTCCTCATCGGCCGCCCCCACCGCGTCGACGACAGCAGCGGCGGTAGCGTCCACCTCAGGCAGGCGATCACCGTCGAGGACGGGCCGGACGACGTCGACCGGCCGCTCGGAGGCGAGCCGCTGCAACTGGTCACGCGTGAGCTCCGTGGCCGATCCCGAGATCACCAACCGTGGCGCTGCCTGCCCACGGCCTCGAATCCCGAGCACACGCGACAGGGCGAGGGAGAACGGGCCCGGGTCGATCCCGCACCACGTCACCTCGGGCGCCGCCGTGACAACTGCAGCGGCCAACCGGTCGAGGTGCTCGACGGTGAAGGCGTCGCCGACGAGGACGTCGATGTCGTCTGCCAGCGCGTCCCGGACAGCACCGATGAGGTTGCCGCTCGGTCCGGTCACCACCGACAACGGCACACCCGCAACCCGCAGTGACGTTCCGGCCCGCAGCGCCGCCGCAACCGACGAGGTCGTCATCGGGGACCGGACGTCGTGGGCGAGTTCGGTGTCCTCCAGGCGCCGCCCGTAGAGCAGTTGGTCACCGTCGACGGTGACACGACCCGCGTCGGGGTGGGCCGGTGCACAGACCCCGACGACACGACCGGCGGCGCGAGCGCGGACCGCCTCCAGCACTGCTTGCGCCGCGACACCGACATTGCCGCGCAGGGTTGTATCAATACGAGCAGTGACCAGCCGCGCCCCGGCTCCCGCCTCGACGGCCTCGGTGATCACAGCCCTCGCCTCCTCCGGGGGCGAGTGTCGGCTGTCGGTGGTCGTGACGACGACGTCGAACGCCTCGCCGTACTCCGCGACCGGATGCCGCCCACCTCGCCCCCGACCGACCGTCACCGCACGCAGCCCGGCCCGGGCGAACCCGGCCGCGCACGCGTTGCCGCCGGTGAGGTCGTCGGCGACGACGAGGATCTGCGCCACGGGTCAGCCGACGACGAGGTTGAGGATGACGAGCAGCGGGATCGACCCCGCCCACACGGCCGTGGTGATGCCCGACCACCCCTTGAGGGCGTCGGTGCCCTCGAGTCCGGCGAAACGGGTGACGACCCAGAAGTAGGAGTCGTTGAAGTAGCTGAACACCATCGACCCGGCCGTGCACGCCATCGCGACGACGAGCGGGGCAACACCGAGAGTGGGGATGAGGGGCGCGGTCACCGACGCCGCGGTGATCATCGCGACCGTGCCGGAGCCCTGCGCAAGACGCACGACCGTCGCGATGATGAACGGCACGAAGAACGCGGGCAGCGGTGTCGCGGCGATTGACTCGGCGAGCGCGTCGCCCACACCGGAGTCACGCAGCACCTGACCGAGGGCGCCACCGGCGCCGGTGATGAGCAGGATGAGGCCGGCCGCCCCGGCAGCATCGGCGAGCCACGAGTGCACCTGCTTGCGCGGCGTCCACCGCGGCAACAGCACGTACACGGCGAGGATGATGCCGATGAGCAGCGCGATGACCGGGTGACCGACGAACGCGAACGGCTCCACCCACGACGACATCTCGTAGGCGTCACCGCCCTCCAAGGCCCCCTGGGCGTTGCGGTCCACCGCGACGAGCACCGTGTTGAGGACGATGAGCAGCAGCGGCAACACCAGCGGCAGCGACGCGAGCCCGGTGCCGATGCGCTTGTGGGACTCACCCTCCGGCGGGGTGCCGATGTGCTCGTTCGCGTCGTAGGTCTGCACCTCGTCGAGCCGGGAGAGGTCCGCGTCCCCCGACAGCGAAGCGCGGCCACCGTCGGCGAACACGGCCGCCTCGACCTCGGGGGTAATGTTGGCCTCCAGCTTGGGGCCCATCCACTTGGCGTAGGACACGACGACCGGCAGCAGGATGACCGTGAACACCAGACCCGTGAGGATGATGAGACCCAGGTCGGCACCGACGATGCCGGCCACCGCGAGCGGCCCCGGAGTGGGCGGCACCATGTGGTGGGTGAGGGTCATGCCACATCCGAGCGCCAGCGCGAGGGTGATGTAACCGCCGCGCTTGACTCGCGCGATGGCTCGCGCGAGCGGGTTCATGATGACGTAGCCGGAGTCGCAGAACACCGGGATCGACACGACCGAGCCGACACTGGCCATCGCCCACGGCTCACGGCCCTTGCCGAACGCCTTGAGGAACGCGCGAGCGAGCCGGTCGGCCGCGCCGGAGACCTCGAGGATCTTGCCGATCGCGACACCGAGCCCGATGACGATGCCGATCGCGCCGAGGGTGTTCCCGAACCCGGTCGTGATCGACGACAGGATGTCGGTCAACGCCTGCCCAGCGACCAGACCCGTGACCAGCGACGCGAGCAAGAGGGCGCCGAACGCGTCGATCCGCGTGCGGAGCACGAGGAACACGATCGTCGCGATCCCCAACGCGAGAGCGAGCAACAACTGGACATCCATGCGGGGACTCCTTCCTCCCGCCGGGCTCCGTTGCCCGAACGGCGTGCCCACAGTGTGCACCACTCAAATGCGTCAACAGAGCAACTGACACAGTTTTTCTGCGCGAACCGCGCAACTGAGAGGTGGGCAGCCGGAGTGCCGGGTGGTCTCGAGACGCTTCGCTCCTCGACCAACGGGTGGGGGGCACCCCTAGCGCGGCCGGTGAGGGGGTACGCCGCGCGCGGCGTGTGAGGGGTAGGCCTCGCGCGGCCGATAGGGCAGGCCTCGCACAGGTCGCTCGGAGGGGTGCGTCAGTCGTGGACCGACTCGGCTACCTCGTCGCTGGTCAGCGGGTCGAGGAGGTCGCTGACCAGCCACTCGCTCGGGATGGCGAAGGCGTCGACGAGAGTTTGCGCGTGCGGGCGCACCTGCGCGAGGAGGTCGTCGACATGGGCGGTGAGCTTCTTCGACTGGTCCGCCGAGAGCCGGCCGTGTTCCAGGTACCAGGCGCGGTGGTCCTCGATCGTCGAGCAGGCGAACAGGTCGGCGACGAGCTCGAGCAGGTCGCGCGCCTCACCCTCGGGGCAGGTGTCGATTCCGGCGGCGAACGCCTCGAGGAGGATGCGGTCGATGTGAGCGCGCGCCACCTCCAGCAGATGAGGTGCCGCGGCGTCGAAGATCTCCCACGCCGTGACGGGGTCGTCACGGTCGACCCGGCGCAGGCGCGCGGCGAGGGTTTCGAGCAGGTGCTCCTCGCGATCGGTGAGCAGCGCGAGCTGACCGCCGCGATCGGTGAGGGCGTCGTCGGCATCCCGGCCCACGTCACCGGTGACGAGCCGCTGCAACAGCGACCCACCGATGGTCCGCTCCAGCAGGGACACACCCGCCTGCCGCGCCACCGCACCCACCGTCTGGACGACGTTCATGTCCTCGAACTGCGACGCGTACGAGGTGAGCAGCGCCTTGCCGACGAGCTGCAGCAACACCGTGTTGTCACCCTCGAAGGTCGTGAACACGTCGGTGTCGGCGCGCAGCTTGCCGAGCCGGTTGAACGACAGGTAGCCCGCACCGCCACACGCCTCGCGGCACGTCTGGATCGTCGACGACGCATGCGACGTGCCCGCCACCTTGATCGCCGCGGCCCGCGTCTCCAGACGCCGGCGATCCCGTTCGTGCTGCTCGGCGTCCGGATCGTCGGCGTGCATGACGTCGTGCATCGTCGCCGTCAGCTCGTTCTGCGCGAACGCGAGCGCGTAGGTGCGCGCCAGCGGCGGGAGGAGCTTGCGCTGGTGAACCCGGTAGTCCATGAGCAGGACGTCCTCGTCGCCCGGGCCCCCGAACTGGCGTCGCTGCAGCCCGTAGACCACCGCCAGGGTGAGGGCGTTGCGCGTCGCCGACCCGGCCGCAGCACCTACGGTGATGCGCCCGCGCACGAGGGTGCTGAGCATCGTGAAGAAGCGCTTGCCGTCGGACTCGATCGGTGAGGAGTACGCGCCGTCCTCGCCGATCGAGCCGTAGCGATCGAGGAGGTTCTCGCGAGGAACACGCACCTGGTCGAAGGTGAACCGGCCGTTGTCGACGCCGGGCAGCCCCGCCTTGCCGCCGCAGTCGCCGATCTCGACGCCGGGCATCGCAGCTCCGGACTCATCGCGCACCGGCACGAGGACGCAATGCACCCCGTGGCTCGTGCCGTCGGCGGTGATGAGCTGCCCGAACACCGCGGCCATGTGCCCGTCGCGGGCGGCGTTGCCGATGTAGTCCTTGCGGGCGCTCGGGTCAGGGGTGTGGATGATCAGCTCGTCGGTGTTCGCGTCGTGGGTGATCGTCGTCCGGAGCGACTGCACGTCCGAGCCGCGGCCCGTCTCGGTCATCGCGAAACACCCGAGCAGCTCGGCCGAGGCGATCTGCGGCAGGTACTCCTCGTGGTGGCGCTCGGTGCCGAGCGCGGCGACCGCGCCCCCGAAGAGCCCCCACTGCACCCCGGCCTTGACGAACAGTGAGAGGTCGCCGTGGCCGATCATCTCGAACGCCGTCACCGACGCGCCGTGGTTGGTGTCGCCCTGGTCGGTCGAGAGTCCCAGCCCCGCGAACCCCAACGAGGCCAGGTCGAGGAGTTGGTCGCGTACCCGCTCGCGGTACTCCTCGATGGGCAGGTCGACATCGGGCGGCCCGAACCGGCCCGGTTCGATCTGGCGGCGGGCGATCTCGCGGACCTCACTCCATCGTCCGTCGAGGGCATGGCGGATGGTGTCGGCGACCTCACTCATTACTCCATGCTGCCCGCCACGGGCGCCGGGCGCACGGCGAGGACACCCGCGGATGCACCCGCCGCAGGGGCTCTCACCAGCGGATACGTGTGGTACTTCTCAGCTCTCGATCGTCACCAGCGGTCGTCGAGAACCCGCGACGGCCGGTCCACGAACTGCCCGCGGGCCGAGGCCGGCGCGCCCCTGGTGGGCAGGCTCAGAGCGACCGTTCGAGGTCGAGCAGGATGCGCTTGTTCTCCACCCCGCCGCCGTAGCCGGTGAGGGCCCCGCTCGCGCCGACGACACGGTGGCACGGGACGACGATGCTCACCGGGTTGCGGCCGTTGGCCAGACCTACGGCCCGAGCCGCCTTGGGGTTGCCGATCTCGGTCGCCAGCCGCGCGTAGGACCATGTCTCGCCGTAGGGGATCCGTTCCAGCGCGGCCCACACCCGCTGCTGAAACTCCGTCCCAGGTGAGCGGACCGGTAGGTCGAAACCCTGCCGCGCGCCGGCGAAGTACTCGGTGAGCTGTCGGCGGGCCTCCGGGAGAGGTGCGGCCTCCTCGTCGACGGGGCCGTGATCGGTCGGAGCGTGCCGGTGCCCGGCCATGTACACCCCCACGAGCGCGCCGTCGTCGGCGACGAGCGTCAACGGGCCGAGGGGGCTGGGCAGGGTGCAGTGGGAGCGGCTCACGGGTCCTCCGGAAGTCGGGTGATGGGGTGGTCGAGGGTGCCCCACAGGGCGATGCAGGCGTAGGACCGCCACGGGCTCCACGCGGCCGCACGTCGCGCCAACGCGCCAGGGGTGTGGGGCAGACCGAGGGCAGCGGCGGCGCTACGGACGCCGAGATCGGTTTCGAGGAACGCGTCGGGGTCGGCGAGGCCGCGCATCGCGATGCTCGAGGTCGTCCACGGCCCGATGCCGGGAAGAGCGAGCAGCCGGGCCCGGGCCTCCTCGCGGTCGGCGCCCGGCCCGAGGTCGAGTTCACCGCTCGCCAGGGCGGAGGCCAGGCGCAGCACCGTCGCCGCGCGGGCACGCGGCAGCGCGAGATCGGCCGGGTCCGAGGCCGCAATCGTCGCGGCCTCCGGAAAGAGGTGGGTCAGCCCGCCCGTCGGATCGACGACCGGCGTCCCCCAGCGGGCAGCCAGACGGCCCGCGTGCGTGCGCGCCGCCGCCGTCGACACCTGCTGCCCGAGGACGATCCGCACCGCGAGCTCGTTCGCGTCGGGAGTCCGCGGCACCCGCCGCCCCGGGGTGGCCGCGGTGAGCGGGCCGAGCACCGGGTCCGGCGCGAAGGCCTCCGCGATCGCCACCGGGTCGGCATCCAGGTCGAGGAGGCGACGGCAACGCGCGACCGCGGCGGTGACGTCGGCGACATCGGTGAGCCGGAGCGTCGCGGCCACATGATCCGCCTGCGGCCGCAGCTCCACGATGCCGGGTCCGCCGGGCAGTGCGAGCGTGCGCCGGTACGCGCCGTCACGCCACTCCTCGACCCCCGGCACCCCGGTGGCAGCCAGGTGCCCGAACAGGTCGTCCGGGTGGAAGGGTCGCCGGAACGCCAGCCGCACCGCCAAGGTGCCTGGCTCACTCACCCCGACCCGGGTCGCCTTGGCCCGCAGCTCCCGCGGGGTGGTCGCGTACACCTGCTGCATCGTCGCGTTGAACGAGCGGACACTGGCGAACCCCGCCGCGAACGCGACCTCGGCGAGCGGCATCGTCCCGGACTCCACGAGCACGCGCGCCGTCTGCGCCCGCCGCGCCACCGCCAGGGCGAGCGGCCCTGCGCCGAGCTCGGCCGTCATGGCCCGCTCGATCTGACGGACGCTGTAGGACAGGCGGGTCGCGAGCCCCGCCACGCCCTCACGGTCCACGACCCCGTCCTCGATGAGGCGCATCGCGCGGGCCACGAGGTCGGCCCGGGTGTCCCACTCCGGCGAGCCGGGCGTGGCGTCCGGTCGGCACCGCCGACAGGCTCGCAGGCCCGCCTGCTGCGCCGCCGCGGCCGTCGGATAGAAGTCGACGTTCTCGGCCTTGGGCGTCATCGCCGGGCAACTCGGCCGACAGTAGATCCCCGTCGTGCGCACCCCGGTGATGAACCGCCCGTCGAACCGGGGGTCCTTCGCGGCGACGGCACGCATTCGGGACGCATGGTCGGCAGTCAGGGTCATGCGATCGAGTATCGCGCCCGTTCGGCCCGAGTTCTGGCAGGAATCCGACATCGCCGTCGGGCCGCCCAGGAGGCCCGGACTCTCA
>JAUNTP010000140.1 GCA_030538585.1 Mobilicoccus sp. | reverse complement strand
ACGCGCTCGACCCACTCGTGCTCGGCTTCTTTCGCGCGGCGGGGCGGGTCGTCGGCGCCGGTGTCGTCGCCCGCCGGTTCGACGATCTCGTCGGTGGCCTCATCGACGATGCCCGCCAGGTCGCCGATGAGCAGCCCGATGGCGATGGCGACGTCGTAGCCGACGTGGCTCGTGATCGAGCCCGGGAGGTGGTCGACCGAGTACTGGATCGCCGCCGGGATGCCCCAGCCTCCGGAGAGGTCGTGCAACTCCCCCGCCAACTCGGCGAGTGCCCCACTGCGATCGGTCACCGCTGCTCCTCCTGCTCGTCACCGCCCAGCCCCACCGCGGCGAGGCCACCGGCGAGGAGTGCGACGAACCCCTCCTCGTCGAGGACCGGCACCCCCAGCTCCTCGGCCTTGGCCGCCTTGCTGCCCGCGCCCTCACCGACGACGACGACGTGGGTCTTCTTGCTCACCGAGCCCGACGCCTTACCGCCGCGCGCGATGATCGCCTCCTTGGAGTCGTCGCGGGAGAATTCGGCGAGCGAGCCGGTGACGACGACCGTCACCCCTTCCAGAGTGCGCTCGATGCCCTCGTCGCGCTCGTCGGCCATGCGCACGCCCGCCGCGGCCCACCGGTCGACGATGGCCGCGCGCCAGTCGACCTCGAACCATTCGCGCACCGACTCGGCGATGGTGCCGCCGACGCCCTCGACGGCGGCGAGCTCCTCGACGCTCGCCTCACGGATCGCGTCCATCGAGGCGAAGTGGGTCGCCAGCGCCCGGGCCGCCGTCGGGCCGACGTGCCGGATCGACAGGGCGACGAGCACCCGCCACAGCGGCTGTGTCTTGGCCTTCTCGAGCTCAGCGAAGAGGTTGTCGGTCGTGGCGCGCGGCTTTGACGGGGTCTTGGCCGTGCCCTTGGTAAAGAAGAACGGCTCCTTCTCCCACGGCCGCACCGTCGTCACCCCGGCGCGGGTCGTCTTGCGCTGGCGCCACACGGTGACGCCCGCGAGCTGCTCGGGGGTCAGATCGAAGAGGCCCGCCTCCCCGTCGAGCACCGGCTGCTCGCGCGGGACGCCCTGCTCGTCAGCCTCTGGGGGGCGGTTGAACTCCGGGTCGGTGAGGGCGATGGCCGCCTCCCAGCCCAGGGCCTCGATGTCGAACGCGCCGCGGGAGGCCAACCCGAAGACCCGCTCGCGGAGTTGCGCCGGGCAGGCGCGCGCGTTGGGGCAGCGGATGTCCTTGTCGCCCTCCTTCTGCGGCGCCAGCGTCGTCCCGCACGACGGGCACTCGGTCGGCATGACGAACGCCCGCTCGTCACCGGTGCGCAGGTCGACGACGGGCGCGAGGATCTCGGGGATGACGTCGCCCGCCTTGCGCAGCACGATCGTGTCGCCGATGAGGACGCCCTTGCGCACCACCTCGTGCGCGTTGTGCAGGGTGGCTCGCTCGACCGTCGACCCGGCCACGACGACCGGCTCCATGACGCCGTACGGGGTCACCCGGCCGGTGCGTCCGACGTCGACCCGGATGTCGAGGAGCGTCGTCGTGACCTCTTCGGGCGGGTACTTGTACGCGACCGCCCACCGGGGGGCGCGCGACGTGGTGCCGAGTCGGCGCTGCACGGCGACCTCGTCGATCTTGACGACGAGCCCGTCGAGCTCGTGGTCGAGGTCGTGCCGGTGCTCCCCGAAGTAGGCCACGCGCTCGCGGATGCCGTCGAGGTCGGTGACGACCCGGTTATGGGTGGAGACCGGCAGCCCCCAGCCGCGGAGGATGTCGTAGGCCTCGCTCTGACGCTCGATGTCGAAGCCGGTCCGGGCGCCGATGCCGTGCACGAGCATGCGCAGTGGCCGCGACGCGGTGACGCGCGGGTCTTTCTGCCGCAACGACCCAGCGGCGCAGTTGCGGGGGTTGGCGAAGGGCGGCAGGCCCTCCTCGACGCGCGAGGCGTTGAACTCCTCGAACTCGGCGACCGGGAAGTACACCTCGCCGCGCACCTCCACGAGTTCGGGGATGGGCACGGTCGCGGTAGCGGTGTCGTCGACGTCGGCCGGGCGCGTCAGCTCCACGGGGATCTCAGAAAGAGTGCGCACGTTGAGCGTGACGTCCTCGCCGGTGCGTCCGTCGCCGCGGGTCAGGGCGCGCGTGAGGCGCCCGTTCTCGTAGAGCAGGTTGATGGCGAGCCCGTCGATCTTGGGTTCGGTGAGGAAGTGCAGGTCGACCCCGAGACCCCCCTCACCGGTGAGCCGCCCGTACCACTCGGCCAACTCCTCGTCGGAGAACACGTTGTCGAGGCTGAGCATCCGCTCGCGGTGGTCGACCGGCGCGAACGGGACGAAGACCTCGCCCTCTGCCTGGTAGGGGGTGTCGTCGACCGGCGCACCCCTCTCGTCGGCGGACACGTCGAACCCGCCCACGGTCTGGGTGGGGCTCTCGGGGGTGCGGAGCTGCGGGTGGCGCTCCTCCAGCTCGCTCAGCTCGCGCAGCAGGGCGTCGTACTCGCCGTCGCTGATGGTCGGCGCGTCTTTGGCGTAGTAGGCGAACTGGTGCTCACGCAGCTCGGTGGCGAGCTGCTCCCACCGGTGCCGTGCCTCATCGGTGGGCGGGGTGGTGTCGGCAGGTGCGTCGGTCACGGGGCTCATCCTGCACCACGCAGCAGACAACCTCAGCGCACACGCACTTCCGAGGGCCGGGCGCGCGCCACCGCGGCCCACGTGAGCGCACCGACCTCACCTGAGCGCGCCGAACTCACCTAATGAGGCCGAACTCACCTTGGAGAGGCGAACTCACCGTCGACGGTGAGTGCGTGTGGTTCGGGTGAGCGTGGTGCGCTGAGGTGAGCCCGGATCCCGTCGGTGAGCCTGGCGAGTCAGGGTGAGCACGGCGAACTCACGTGAAGTACAGGAGTTCACCTTGATGCGCCGACCTCACCTTGAGGAAGCAAACTCACCGTCGACGGTGAGCGTCGGACGCAAGGGTGAGCTCCGCGCGCTGAGGTGAGCGTCTGATGCAAGGGTGAGCCTGGCGACGCAGGGTGAGCCCCGCGAACTCACGTGAAGGATGGAAGTTCACCCTGATGCGCCGACCTCACTGGGTGCGCCAGTGTAGTTCGTGGGCCGCGTCGAGGAGCACGCGGTGGACCCGTAGGGCGTCGGCGGGCGTGGACCCGGCCAGACCGCAGGTGGGGGTGAGCGTGAGGTCGTCCAGCCTCGCCTGCGGCAGGCCGAGTCGCTGCCAGCGCTGCTCGATCGCGGCGAGCACGGTATCGCGCGCCTGACGCTCCTGCCCGGTTCGGACATCGACACCGGCCCACAGCCCGACCCCCGCCTCCATCGCCTCGGCCACGTGCTCCCACGCGGCCTCGCCGAGCAGCGTCACGTCGAGGGCGAGGGCGTCCACGCCGGTGTCGCGAAGCAACGGCACCGGCACATCAGGTGCACACGAGTGCATGACGATGTGAGCAGCCCCAGCCTCTCGTGCCGCGGTCACCACGTCCGCGAGAGTGCGGCGGACCTCCTCACGGTCCACGGCCCGCAGGCGGCCGAACCCCGAGGAGGTCGGGAGCGCACCGGCGAGCACGGACGGCAGGGACGGCTCGTCCATCTGCACGGTGAGCTCGGCACCGGGCAGGACCTTGGCGACGTCGCCGATGAACGTCCGCATTCCCTCGGCGAGCGACTGAGCGACGTCACGGCGGGCGCCCTCGTCGACGACGCTGCGCTCGCCGCGGGCCAGGCGCACGTGCGCCGAGAGCGTCCACGGGCCGGCGAGCGAGATCTTGAACGGCCCGACGTACCCGTCGAACGCCTCGGCGAGATCGTCGAGGTCACGGCGCAGGAGTGCTCGCGTGCGTTCGTGGTCGCGGCCGGGCCGATCGACCAGGCGCCACCCCGAGGGTTGAAGGTCGAACGGCATCTCGGCGAGCAGCCCCGCCGAGCGTCCGACGAGGTCGGCGCCGGGGCCGCGCGCGGGCAGTTCGGGCAGGTAGGGCAGCCCGAACCGGGAGCCGTCCGACTCGACCTCACCCAGCAGGTCGCGGACGAGGCGCAGCACCGTTCGCATGTCATCGCCGGGCCACGACCCGATACCGGTGGCCATGCTCATGGGGGCGCCTCGCCTTCTCGTCCGTCGCCGATCGGTCGCCCCCAGCATCGCGCATGAGCGCCGTTGCACCCAGCGCACATCGGACCGGCCCCCTGCGCGCTTTACGCTGTCAGGGACGTGACCGACCGGGAGGAGGAACGGGTGCCCGAGTTCCTCGACGGATGGCCCTTCTGGGCGGTGTTCGCGTTCATGTACATGGTCGGCTTTCTGCGCGGCCAGGGCACGTATTGGCTCGCGCGGTGGGCGACGAGCGCGAGCCTCGCGGGGGGCGAGCGTGATTCGCGTCGGGCCCGGATGGCAGCCTGGCTGGACTCCCCCGGGGTGGATCACGGCGCGGGCGTGCTGCGCCGCTTCGGGCTCGTGGCGGTGCCGCTGTGCTACCTCACGGTGGGGGTGCAGACCGCCGTGCTGCTCGCGGCAGGCGTGCTGCGCATCAACGCGGTCGCTTTCACCCTGGCCCAGCTCCCAGGGGTGGCCGCGTGGGCGACGATCTACTCGACGATCGGGTGGGCCCTGTGGGGCGCGGCCGTCCTCGCCGTCGCCGGCTCCCCGTGGGGCATCGTCGCGATCGTGCTGCTGCTCATCGCTCTCCTCGCCCTCGTCGTGGCGCTACGGCGGCGGCGACGCCGGCGGGCGGTCACCGCCGAGTCAGCCGTCTCCTAGACTGTCCCGAGCTGAATGGGGAGGGAACAGGTATGCCGGGTTCGCGGGAACGGCTGTTGACGGCTGCCGTCGAGGCCTTCGCGGCCAAGGGGTTTCACGCCACGACCACGCGGGACATCGCCCTCGCGGCCGGGATGAGCCCTGCGGCGATCTACGTGCACCATCGGTCCAAGGAGGACCTGCTGCACGTCATCTCCGTCAACGGTCACCGCGGCCTGCTCAGCGCCGTGACCCACGCCGTCGAGCAGGCAGCGACCCCCTCGGATCAGTTGGCCGCGCTCGTCCAGACGTGGGTGAGCCTCACCGCCCGCAACCAGGCCGTCTCCCGCGTCGTCGCCGACGAACTCGATGTACTCACGCCCGAGCACCGGGCGGAGGTGGTGCAGATCCGCCGCGAGCTGGAGGCCACCGTGCGTCGCGTCGTCGACGCGGGCGTCGCAGCCGGCGAGTTCGTCACCGACGCACCCCCGCTCACGACGCGCGCCATCATCTCCCTCGGCATGGACGTGGCGCGGTGGTACCGCCCCGAGGGCGCGTGGAGCGTGGAGCAGATCGCCGACCACTTCTCAGCGGCGGCGCTGCGTCTCGTCAGGCCGTGACCGGCTCTTCGCTGCGGCGACGACGCAGAGCGTAGGCGAGCATCCCGAGAAGGACGACGATCGCGCCCGAGACCACCGACCCCAGCGGCAACGTGGCGACGAGCACGACGCACCCCGCCAGGCCGACGAGCGGCACCCACGCCGGAGGCCGCCCCTGCTCGGGGGTGAGGGTGCGCGCCGCGACGTTGGCGACGGCGTAGTAGATCAGCACCCCGAACGACGAGAACCCGATCGCGCCCCGCAGGTCGAACAGCAGCACGAGGACGATGACGAAGACGCCGACGGTGATCTCGGCGACCCAGGGGGCTCCGTGCCCGTCGGACACGTTCGCGAGCGGCTTCGGCAGGTGGCTGTCGCGCGCCATCGCTAGGGTCGTGCGCGACGCCCCGAGGATGAGACCGAGCAGCGACCCTGCGGCAGCGGCGACGGCCGCGACCTGGACGACGATGGGCAACCAGCCGCCGACCTCGCTCGCCCGGGCGGCGTCGAGCACGGGCGCGCCGGACTCCGCGATCCCGCCCGCGCCCAGCACGTGCAGAAGGGTGAGGGCCACCGCGGCGTAGACGCCGAGCGTGATGAACAGGGCCACCGGGATGGCGCGCGGGATGGTGCGCTCGGGGTCGCGCACCTCCTCCCCCAGCGTGGCGATTCGGGCGTACCCCGCGAAGGCGAAGAACAGCAGACCGGCGGCCTGGAAGATGCCGAGCACGCCGCCGCCGTCACCGGCCTCCTGACCGGCGCTGCCGGATCCGACCCAGCCGGAGACCACGAACGCGGCCAGCGACGCGAGGACGACCGCGACGACGACGCGCGTGAGGATCGCCGACTTCTGCACCCCGAAGCAGTTGAGCGCCACGAGGGCGACGACGACCCCGATCGCGATCGGGCGTTCGAGCCCCGGCCACGCGTAGGCCCCGACGGTGAGCGCCATCGCGGCGCACGAGGCGATCTTGCCGATGATGAAGCACCATCCGGCGAGGTAGCCCCAGAACGGCCCGAGCTGGCGCGTCCCGTACACGTACGTGCCGCCCGAGGCCGGGTGCACCGCCGCGAGGCGCGCCGTGGAGGTGGCGTTGCAGTAGGCGACCAGCGCCGCCACGGCGAGCCCGGCGAGCAGCCAGCCCCCCGCAGCCTGGGCGGCTGGCCCCATGGCCGAGAAGATGCCGGCGCCGATCATCGACCCGAGCCCGATGATGACGGCGTCGCGTGTGCCCAGGTGGCGCTTGAGGTCTCCCATGCTTTCCTTCCCTCGCCGGTGGCACTGGTGCCGCCGCGCTCCGACCACTCAAGCGTTTCCGGTCGGCCCGCAGACCAACCCGACGCGAACAGCAGGTGACGTGCGGCGCGTCAGCGCGCCGCAGCAGCGGGGGCGCTGCGGGACGTGCGAGCGATCGTGGCCGACCCGATCACCCGGGTGCCGTCGTAGAGCACGACCGACTGCCCGGCCGCGACGCCTCGCTCCCGCTCGGCGAGCGTGATGCGGACCTCGCCGTCGGTCGTCTCGGCGACGGCGGGGATCTCGCGGCCGTGGGCGCGGATCTGGACACCGACGGCCAGCTCG
This sequence comes from Mobilicoccus sp., assembly GCA_030538585.1. Classification (GTDB taxonomy): domain Bacteria; phylum Actinomycetota; class Actinomycetes; order Actinomycetales; family Dermatophilaceae; genus Mobilicoccus. The sequence continues at coordinate 2,409 of JAUNTP010000140.1, read as the reverse complement.
CCGACCGGGGCCGGCCCGCACCAGCGCGAGTTCTCCCCGATGATGACGTCGACGCCCAGCAGAGACTCGGCCCCGACGACGACGGTGTTGCTGCGCACGTCGGTCTCGACGACGTAGCGGGGTCGACCGTCGGGGGCCGGGCGGCCGAGCGCGAGGCCCTTGCGCTGGCCCACGGTGTAGCCGTACGCGCCCTCGTGGCGGCCGACGACCTCGCCGTCGGTATCGACGATGTCGCCGGGCCGCTCCCCGAGGCGACGCGCGAGCCACCCGCGGGTGTCGCCGTCAGGGATGAAGCAGATGTCGTGGCTGTCGGGCTTCTTGGCCACGGCGAACCCGCGCCGTGCCGCCTCCTCGCGGATCTGCGGCTTGGTCGTGTCGCCGAGGGGGAAGTGGGCCGCGGCCAGCTGTTCGGCGTCGAGCACACCGAGCACGTAGGACTGGTCCTTGGCGGCGTCGACGGCCCGGTGCAGCTCCCGCTCCCCCGTCACGTTGTCGACCTCGCCGGGCTCGACGATGCGGGCGTAGTGCCCGGTGGCGACGCCGTCGAACCCGAGCGCGAGGGCCTTGTCGGCGAGCGCGGCGAACTTGATGCGCTCGTTGCACCGTAGGCACGGGTTGGGGGTGCGCCCGACCTCGTACTCGGTGACGAAGTCGTCGATGACGTCGCGCTGGAACGCCTCGGCGAGGTCCCACACGTAGAACGGGATGCCGAGACGGTCGGCGACCCGTCGCGCGTCGCCGGCGTCCTCGATGGTGCAACAGCCGCGGGCGCTTTCACGCAGGGTCGCGGCGCTGCGGGACAGGGCGAGGTGGACCCCGACGACGTCGTGCCCGGCCTCGAGCATGCGGGAAGCAGCGACGGCCGAGTCGACCCCGCCGCTCATGGCGGCGACGATGCGCATCAGCTCGCCCGCCTCGCCGCCGCGGCTCGCCAGGCGCGCTGGGCGCGGGCCACGCAGTCCTCGATGACGTCCAGCACGGCGTCGACGTCGGCATCGGTCGAGGGATGCCCGAGGGTGAGACGCAGCGCGCCCGCGGCGGCAGCCTCGGAGTGACCAAGCGCGAGAACGACGTGGCTCGGGCGCGGCACGCCCGCGTGGCAGGCCGACCCGGTCGAGCTCGCGATGCCCGCGGCGTCGAGCAGGAACAGCAGGGAGTCGCCCTCGCACTCGGGCAGCAGCACGTGCGCGTTGGCAGGGCTGCGCCGGGTGCGATCCCCAGGGGTCCACGCCCCCGTGACCACCGTGCCCGGCACCCGCTCCAGCAGGCCGTGCAGGAGGCAGTCGCGCAACTGCATGAGCCGCTCACCCTGAGCGTCGGTCTCGGCGACGGCGAGCGGCAGCGCCGCGGCGAGACCGGCGACGAGGTGGGTAGGCACGGTGCCGCTGCGGATGGCCCGCTCCTGCCCCCCGCCGAACGTCGTCGCCTCGATGGGCGCGTCTCTGCGCGCGAGCAGCAGCCCCACCCCGGCGGGGCCACCGAGCTTGTGCCCGGTGACGCTCATGAGGTCGACGCCGCTGTCGTCGAACCGCACGGGGACATGACCGAGCGCCTGCACGGCGTCGGTGTGGAACGGGACGCCGTGGGCGCGGGCGATGGCGGCGAGCGCCGGGATGTCCTGGACGACGCCGATCTCGTTGTTGACCCACATGATGCTCACCAGCGCCACCGTGTCGGGTCCGCCCTCGGCGGCGAGGGCCGCCTCCAGCGCGACCGGGGCGATGAGCCCCTCGGCGTCGCACTCGACCCACGTGACCTGCGCCCCCTCGTGGCGATGCAGGTGCTCGACGGCGTCGATGACGGCCGAGTGTTCGAGGACGCTGACCAACACCCGCCTCCGCGCCGGGTTCTCCCGAGCGCGGCGCCGATAGGTGCCGAGGATGGCCAGGTTGTCGGATTCAGTACCGCCGGAGGTGACGATGACCTCCGAGGCGGTGGCCCCCACCGCGTCGGCGATGCTCTCGCGGTACTCCTCCAACCGGGTGCGCGCCGCGCGTCCGGGACCGTGCAGCGACGAGGGATTGCCCACGGACGAGAGCTCGTCGGACATCGCCGCGATGGCCTCCGGGCGCACCGCGGTCGTCGCACCGTGGTCGAGGTAGATGGGTCGCGTCACGCCCCCGAGTCTACGGTCGAGCACCGACAACCCCCGCACCGGATCACGGCTCGAACCGCCACACACCGGGCGTACCGGACGGTCGCGGGACCAGCGTCGGGCAGATTCTTGGACGATCGACTCGATCGCTGACGAAATCGATCTCATCGGGCCCGGTCAGCCGTTACGCTCACCTTCGGACGCGATGTCACCGCCGCTTCCCCACGAACCACTGAGCCCCGACGCTGCCCCCGAAACCGTCGGGGCTCAGTGCTCTCACTAGCCGAGCTAGACGCCCCCACTAGCCGAGCTAG
>JAUNTP010000139.1 GCA_030538585.1 Mobilicoccus sp. | reverse complement strand
GTCGACGTTCTCGGCGCTGAGGGTGGTGAAGAAGCCCTGCTCGGTTTGCGTGGACTGCGCGACCTGGGCGGGCACGGCCATGCCGGCGTCTTCGAGCAGTCCGGCGCGGGGGTCGCGGGTGTTGTAGAACTGCACCTTGCTCAGGTCGGCGGGGTCGAGGAACGCGAAGAGCGCGCCCTTGTCGGCGAGGTGGGTGTGCGCCTGTCCCGCCTCGGTGATGGCGGTGTCGAGGTCGGCGACGAGCTGCTCGCCCTGCTCCTTCTGCCCGAGGGCCTCGCTGTTGAGCAGGATCATGTCGTCCCGGGAGGTGCCCCACGGCTGGTCGGGGTAGGCGACGACGGGCGCGATCTTGCTGAGGGTGTCGTAGTCCTCCTGAGTGAGGCCCGAGTAGGCGGCGAGGATGACATCGGGCTCGGTGCCCGCGACGGCCTCGAAGTCGATGCCGTCGGTCTCGTCGAACAGGGTGGGGGTCTGTGCGCCGAGCTCGGTGAGCTTGTCCTCGACCCAGGGCAGGACACCGTCACCGTCGTCGTCGCCGTAGTCGGCCTTCGCCATGCCGACCGGTGTGACGCCGAGCGCGAGCGGCACCTCCTGGTTGCCCCAGCCGACCGTGGCGACGCGCTGCGGCTCCGCCTCGATGGTCGTCTCACCGAGGGCGTGGGTGATGGTGACCGGGAACGCCGCGGCGGCGGGGGTCTCGTCGGGCGCGGTCTGCGCCGGGGCCGAGGTGTCGGCCGCCGATCCGCAGGCGGCGAGGCCGAAGGACAGAGCGAGGCCGGCAGCGGCCAGGGAGAGGGAGCGAGTGGACACGATGACCCTTCGTCGTCAGTTAGGTAAGGCGACCCTAAGTCATTGGGATGCATGGGGTGTCGGGAGGGTTGCGCAAACCGCCTAGTTCAGGTCCGGGGTGAGGTGGGGCGCTGACGACCCAGGTGGATGTCGTGGGCCTCGTGTTGCCGTGCGTACCGTCGTCCCGTAGGCAGGGACCATGGCCACCGACTCGTTGACCGATCTGCGCGCACGACTGGAGCACACGTACGCCGCTGCGGTGCCCGAACTCTCGACGGCGTGGCGGGCTGCTCCCGTCGAGGAACCTGAGCTGCTCGCGCTCGATGAGGATCTCGCGGTCGAGCTCGATCTCGACCCCGAATGGCTGGCGACCCCGGAGGGGCTGCGCGTGCTCACGGGCAACTTGCCCGAGGAGGTGCCCACGTACGCGCAGGGGTACGCAGGTCACCAGTTCGGCGGTTACTCACCGCAACTCGGCGACGGCCGGGCGCTGCTGGTCGGAGAGATCCTCGACAGCGCGGGTGCTCGGCGCGACCTGCACCTCAAGGGCTCCGGCAGGACCCCGTTCGCGCGCGGCGGTGACGGGCTCGCCGCCGTCGGTCCGATGCTGCGCGAGTACCTCATGGGGCAGGCGATGCACGCGCTCGGCATCCCCACGACGCGGTCGCTCGCCGTCGTCGCCACAGGCCGCCCCGTCATGCGGGAACGCCCGCTGCCGGGCGCGATCCTCACCCGAGTCGCGAGCAGTCACCTGCGGGTCGGGACCGTGCAGTTCGCCGCCGCCCACCGCGACCGCGACCTGCTGCGACGCCTCGCCAACCACGCCATCGACCGCCACCACCCCCACGCCCGGGACGCCGACGACCCCTACCTCGGGCTCTTCGCAGCCGTCGTCGCGGCGCAAGCCGAGCTGGTCGCGGCGTGGATGGGCGTGGGGTTGATCCACGGGGTGATGAACACCGACAACACGACCCTCTCGGGCGAGACCATCGACTACGGCCCGTGCGCGATGCTCGACGCCCACGACCCGGCAGCGGTGTTCAGCTCCATCGACCATGGTGGCCGCTACGCCTACGGCAACCAGCCCGCGATCCTGTCGTGGAACCTCGCGCGCCTGGGCGAGGCGCTGCTCCCGCTCATCGGTCACCCTGCCGACGACGCCGATCCGACCGAACCCGGCGAGGGCGCCGTCGAGGCCGCCTCCGAGGTGCTGCAGGGGTTCGCACCCGCCTACGAGCGCGCTTTAATGGCCGTGATGAGTCGAAAGATCGGGTTCGACGACCCGCTCACCGGCGACGACGCAGCGCTCGTGCGCGACCTCTTCGCCCTCATGGCGCAGCACCATCCTGACCACACTCGCTTCTTCCGCGGCCTCGCCGAGGGGGACGTGGCTCCGGACGTGTGGGAGACCTCCGAGCCGGAGAAGTACCGCGCGTGGCTGCGACGCCGGGAGGAAGTGCTCGCCTCGCGTGGCATCGACACCGCCGATGCCGAGGCGCTGATGCAGCAGGTCAACCCGGTGTACGTGCCGCGCAACCACGTCGTCGAGGACGTCCTCGACGCCGCCACCGCCGGGGATCTCGAGCCCTTCGGCCGCATTCTCGACGCTCTCACCACGCCGTTCGATCGCAAGCCCGGCCACGAACCTCTCGAAGCGCCCGCGCCGCCCGGGTCGGCGGCACACGTGACCTACTGCGGCACGTGAGGGAGCGTGCCCCGGCGTGAGGTGAAGATGAGCGACGTCTCGGCGTGGTGCACCCCGGGGCGGCTCGTGAGGTGGTCGAGGACGAAGTCGCCGAGCTCGCGCGCCGACGGGCACGCGACGTGCACGAGGAAGTCGTTCGCGCCCGAGACGTGATGGAGCCCCAGCACACCGGGGATGGCCGGCACCTGCTCGAGAAACTCCTCGATCTGCGGGCGGGCGTGCCCACCGAATCGCACCGCGACCATCGCCTCCACCCCGTGATCGAGCGCGGCAGGGTCGATCTCGGCGTGGACGCCCCGAATGACCCCTCGGTCCACGAGAGAGCGCACCCGGGCGAGGGACGTCGACTCCGCGATCCCCGCGGTGCGAGCGAGCGAGGCGTTCGTTGCCCGTCCATCGGCCTCCAGGGCGGCGAGGATGCTGCGGTCGACGGCGTCTAGACGGGGATCGGACACGGCAACTCCTCGGCTGAGAACAGATCTACAGAAGATCCTTCGAGCCTATCGCCACCACAGCGAAGAATCCTCACACTGGTGTGGATCGCCGCCAACGATGCCGGAGGACGCCATGTTCGACACCCTCGCTGTACACGCCGCTCGCGACGGGCTCGCCGAGCAGGGGGCGCATGTGCCCCTCATCGACCTGTCGAGCACCGCGCCCCTGCCCGGGGTGGAGGCGGGCGGCGATTCCTACGAGAACCTCGCCTTCGGCGGAACGCTCTCGCCGGGTGCCTCGCCGGTGTACCAGCGTTTGTGGAACCCGACGGTAGCCCGGTTCGAGCGCGCCCTCGCCGCGCTGGAGGGCACCGACGAGGCGGTGGCCTACGGCTCCGGCATGGCGGCCCTGTCGGCCGTGCTGCTGGCCTGCGTCCAGGCGGGCACGCCGCACATCGTCGCCTGCCGGCCGCTCTACGGCGGCACCGACCACGTCCTCGCGACGGGCCTGCTCGGCACGCGCGTCACGTGGGCGACACCCGGCGAGGTCGGCGACGCCCTCACTCCTGAGACCGGGCTCGTCGTCCTGGAAACGCCCGCCAACCCCACCCTCGACCTCCACGACATCAGCGCCGTCGTGCGCCAGGCCGGTGACGTGCCGGTCCTCGTTGACAACACGTTCGCCACCCCGGTGCTGCAGCGCCCGCGCGAGCTCGGGGCGACGCTCGTGCTGCACTCCGCGACGAAGTTCCTCGGCGGCCACGGCGACCTGCTCGCCGGCATCGTCGCCACCACCGAGGCGTGGGCGGCGCGGCTGCGCTCGGTGCGCGCGCTCACCGGCGGCATCCTGCACCCGCTGTCCGCCTACCTCGCTCACCGCGGCCTGCAGACCCTGCCCGTGCGGGTGCGGGCCCAGCAGGAGAGCGCGACGACGATCGCCGCCTGGCTCGCCGAGCAGGCGGGTGTGGCGGCCGTGTTCCACCCGAGCCGCCCCGGCGCGGACCCCCACCGTCTGGTCGGGACGCAGATGTCGGGCCCCGGCGCCGTGCTCGCGTTCGACCTCGGTGATCACGACCACGCCGCCCGCACCGCCGAGCGGTGCCGGCTCATCACCCACGCCGTCTCCCTCGGCGGGGTCGACTCCCTCATCCAGCACCCGGCCTCCCTCACCCACCGGCCCGTCGCCCCGGAGGCGCGACCGGCGGCGGCATCCTGCGCCTGTCGGTGGGTCTGGAGGACCCCCGCGACCTCATCGCCGACCTCACCCAGGCGATGGGCTGAGCGGTCACGCAGAACGAAACGCAGTTTCGACGTGGTCGATGACCACCCCGTTTTCATCAGGGCAGGTCAGAAGGTTGCGGGCTGACCGCCCCCGCATCGACAACGTCGAAACTGCGTGCCTGCCGGTGAGGGTCACTGACCCGAGGCGCGCCGCACGAACGCGGCGATGCCCTGGGCCTCCTCGATGCGGGTCGACTCCCCGATGTAGGGCATGTGGCCGGTCTCGAACCAGGCGTGTTCGATGCGGTCGTGCGCCTCTGCGGGGAGGGTGAGGTGGGCGACCATGTCCTGCGCCGCGCCCGGCGGGGTGGCGAGGTCGTAGTAGCCGTACTCGATGCGGACCTGCAGGTGAGGGTTGGCGCGCATGACGCGCTCCAACTTGTCGGTGACGTCGATGGGTTTGCCCTCGAACTCCTTGTACGACCACTTCTCGATCGCGTCGGAGAACACCGTGTACGGCAGGTCGAGCGTCGAGCCCAGCTCCGCCCGGGCGTAGTGGTGCATCGCCGCCGCGAACGGGCCGAGCAGGGCGTCGATCGAGGGGTCCGCGTCGACCTTCTCCGCCACGCCTGAGGCGAGCGCGCCGGTGAACCGACCGTCGATCCGGCCGACCGACAGCCCCTCGTCGCGGCGCAGCTCGGTGCAGAACCGGATGTGCTCGGGCCGCAGGTCGCACGCGAGGAGGTACTCGACCGAGAGCCCCGTGAACGACGCCAGCTTCTCCGCGACCTTTCGGCGCTCCTGGTCGCTGAGGCGGTTGCCGCGTGCCAGGGCCAGGCGGTATTCGGTCTCGGCGAACTCGCTCGCCTCGGCGACGACCTCCGCGAGGGGCCGGTCACCGATCCGCCCGTGGTAGTGCGCGACCGCCGCGTACGTGGGCAGGTAGGAGATGCACGCGGCGTCGGGGCGCAGGATGCGGAAGTCCTGCGTGCCGAAGTCGAGCACCGAGCTGATGAGCACGAGCCCGTTGAGGGCCATCGCGTATGTCTCGAAGAGGTGATGCGCGACCGAGACGGCGCGAGTCGTGCCGTAGGACTCGCCGCACAGGAACTTCGGGCTCATCCAGCGGTCCTCGCGGGTGCACCACAGGCGGATGACCTCGCTCACCAACTCCACGTCCCGCTTCCACCCGTGGAAGTCCTGGGGTTTGCCGCCCTCCACCGCCCGCGTCTGGCCGGTCGACATCGGGTCGATGAAGACGAGGTCGGAGTCGATCAGCAGCGTGTACGGGTTGTCGAGCAGGCCGTACGGCGGCGCGGTCATCGCGCCCGGCTCGCCCACGTCGACGATGCGCGGCCCGAGCAGGCCCAGGTGCAGCCACACAGAGCTGGACCCCGGCCCGCCGTTGAACACGAACGTGATGGGGCGGGTCGTCACGTCGGCGTCGTCGAGGGTGTAGGCGGTGACGGCGAGCTCGGCGCGCGGGGTCCACCCCTTGAAGACGTCGTCGCCGGTCTCCTCCTCGCGGATGACGATCCGCCCGGTGCGCGCCGTGTAGGCGAGAGCGCGATCCCCGCAATCGAGCGTGTGGTGGGTCTCGACGAGGGAGTCGGTGGGCTCGGCCGGTGTCGCGGTCTGCTCTGGGCGCTCAGTGCTCATCCGAGCACGGTAGGCGACGACGACCGAGCCGTTCCGCACACACCTGAGTGTTGTGAGACGTGCCACGCTTCCCTGGACCGCATCCTGGGAGCTCGCTGCGGCTCCTAGCGTTGAGCGCACGAATCCTCAGGTGTCGTCGCACCTTTCGAGATGGATCGTGTCGACGCACCGCGTTCTGAGAGGCAGCGCGATGATGGTCGTGGGCGTCAACGAGATCGTCGAGTGGATCGCGGGACGGCTCTGGTCGAATCCGCTGGTCTATTTCGTTCTCGCGAGCGGCGTCCTCTTCACGGTCGCGTTGCGAGCGGCGCAGGTCACGCGCCTGCCGGACATGATCCGCCAACTCGTCCGCGGCGGTGACTCCACCCGGGGCGTCTCCAGCTTTCAGGCGTTCGCGATGGCGCTCGGTGGACGTGTCGGCGTCGGCAACATCATGGGCGTCGCCACCGCCATCCATTTCGGCGGTCCGGGCGCGATGTTCTGGATGTGGGTGACGGCCATCCTCGGCTCGGCCATCGCCATCGTCGAGTCCTCGCTCGCGCAGGTGTACAAGCGCGAGATCAACGGTGAATACCGTGGCGGGCCCGCCTACTACATGGAGATGGGCATCGGGTGGAAGCCCCTCGGCAAGGCCCTGGCCGTGGTGTACGCCGTCGCCGCCATCATCGCCTTCACCCTGACCGGGCCCACCATTCAGGCCAACAGCATTGCCGCCTCCGTCGAGAACGCGTGGGGCGTCACGCCGTGGATCACCGGCGTCGTTGTGGCCGTTCTCTTCGCTTTGGTCATCTTCGGCGGCATGAAGCGGATCGGTCAGGTGTGCGGCATTCTCGTGCCGTTCATGGCGATCGCCTACATCCTCCTCGGCCTCGTCGTGCTCGCGCTCGACGCCGCGGCCGTCCCCGAGATGTTCCGCCTCATCTTCAGTAGCGCCTTCGGCGGCGAAGCGATGTTCGGCGGCATGCTCGGCGCGATCATCATGTGGGGCGTGCGGCGCGCCGTGTACTCCTCCGAGGCCGGCACCGGGTCCGGCGCGCAGGCCTCCGCGGCGGCCGAGGTGTCGCACCCCGTCAAGCAGGGTCTCGTCCAAGGGTTCTCGGTGTACGTCGACACGCTGTTCGTGTGCACGATCACGGGCCTGATGATCCTCGTCACCGGTCGCTACAACGTCGTCGGACCGAACGACCAGGAGATCATCACGAACCTGCCTGGCGAGGGTCACGCGGTGTATACGCAATCCGCGATCGACGCGGTGTTCCCGGGGTTCGGCGCCGCGTTCGTCGCGATCGCCATGTTCCTCTTCGCGTTCACGACGCTGCTCGCGTTCGGGTTCTATGCCGACACCAACGTCGCCTACCTCTTCAAGGGTGGACGGATCGAGACGGTCGCGGTCAAGGTGGCGCAGGGTCTGCTCGCGGTGATGATCGTCGTCGGCGCCATCCGCGAGACGACGTTCGCGTGGAACATGGCCGACATCGGCGTCGGCCTCTACACGTGGATCAACCTGTTCGCCATGTTGTTCCTCGTGCGCAAGGCGATGCAGTTGTTCGGTGATTACGTGCGCCAGCGGCGGAGCGGTGCCGACCCCGTGTTCCGCCCGGACGCCATCGGGTTCGCCGACGCCGAGTTGTGGAACACCATCGCCGACCGGTACGACCGCAGCGACGAGGCGACGATGGGCGAGCACCGGCGCGACGCCACCTCCTGACCGGCAACCGACCCGCTCGTTGGTCGAGGAGCGAAGCGTCTCGAGACCACCCCGGACGATCGCCCCGTGAGCGACTGTCTCGAGACGTCGCTTCGCTCCTCCTCGACCAACGGCCTTCGAGGAGGAGCGGAGCGTTTCGAGACCACCGTCAGCGCGACCGGCCGCGCGTTCAGGGGAGGATCGGGCCCTACCCTGGGGCGCATGGTGAGCGAGGCCGGTGAGCGGATCGCCGTCGTGCTCGGGCCGGGCGAGGCGTGGGACGCCCCAGCGGTGCGTCGCGCCGCCATCGTGGGTGAGGACCGCGCCGAGGTCGTGGACCTCACGGCGCTCGGGGAGGCGATCGCCCGCGAAGAGTCGCGTTGCCCGCGGTGGGTGTGGTGGTCGGCGCAGTCCGCGGCGCGGCCTCTCGTCGAAACAGGCGTACATGTCGCACGCGCGTGGGATGTCGCCGAGGCGCATCGTCTGCTCGCCGGTGGGTGGCGGGCCGACCCCGGTCTGGCGTGGTGTGTGGCGCAGGGGCTCGATCCGGCGGGGATGCCCGAGGCCGCACGTGGGGACCTCTTCGACGCGATGACGCCCGTCGCCGGCGACCCGGACTCACCCGTCACGCCTGAGGGGTACCTCCGCCCTGAGGCTGCGGCAGGAACGTGGGCCGTCACCGACGAGCGTCTTCTCAACTGGGGGCGAGCGCTACTCGACTGCGCCGCCGCGCAACGTGCTCGCGCACAGGCGATCCCCCGGTTGGTGTCGACCATCCACGCCGAGAGCGCCGCCGCGCTGTTGTGCGAAGAGCTACGACGCGACGGGCTGCCCGTCGATCGTGCCGCCCTGCTGGAGATCATCGAGCCGATGTCGCGTCCGGCCGCCGAGCGTGACGCCGCCGTCCTCGCCCACGTGCCCGGCCGCGAGGGTACCGACCTGCGTAACCCCGCCGCCGTCCGCGAGGTGCTCCGCGGCGTCGGGATCGACGTGCCCACGACCCGCAAGCACGTGCTCGAGGAGTACGCGGGCGTACACCCCGTCGTCCCGGCGTTGCTGCACTGGCGGGCGGAGGAGCGCATCGCCACCACCTACGGTCTGCGGTGGATCGCCGAGCACGTCGGCGCCGACGACCGGCTACGCGGCACGTGGCGCGCCTGCGACGGCGGCGCCGGACGTATGACGGCCGACGGCGGTCTCCACAGCATCCCTGCGGTGCTGAGGCCCGGGATCGCCGCCCATGCCGGGCACGTGTTCGTCCGCGCCGACCTCGGACAGATCGAACCGCGTGTACTCGCGGTCGTCTCCGGTGACCCTGCCTTCCTGCAGGCCACGGCCGCCGACGATCTGTACGCGCCTGTCGCGCAGCGGCTCGGGGTCGAGCGGTCGATCGCCAAGGTGGCCGTGCTGTCGGCCATGTACGGCGGGCGAGCCGGCCAGGCCGCGGCAGCCCTGCGTGGCCTGGAGCGGGAGTACCCGGTGGCCATGCGGGTGCTCGTCGAAGCGTCGGAGGCCGGCGCTCGCGGCGAGGCCGTGCGCACTTTCGGGGGACGTCTGATTCCCACGACTCGGCTGGTGCGGCCCGACGGTGCGCACGACCCCGAACTCGATGCCGCGCGCGGCCGGTTCGCTCGCAACGCGATCATCCAGGGCTCGGCGGCCGAGTTGTTCAAGGCGTGGGCGGCGACGGTGCGAGCCACGACGCGCGACCTCGATGCGCGGATCGTCTTGTGTCTGCACGACGAGCTGCTGGTGCATGTACCGGTACATCATGCGGAGGAGGTGGCGGGCCGCGTCGATCAGGCTCTGACCGACGCAGCCCGACGGTGGTCGGGGGGAACCGCCCGTTTCGTTGCGGACACGAGCATCGTGACGCGGTGGTCAGAGGCCTGACACGGTGCCCC
>JAUNTP010000138.1 GCA_030538585.1 Mobilicoccus sp. | reverse complement strand
GTGGTCGCCGGGCCTGCGGGCAGGAGGTAGCCCTGTCGACGGCCGTCGAGCCGAATCGCGGTAAGGGGGGTGCCGCCGCCGTCGACGGCCTGCCAGGCCGCGTTCGCGTTGTGGGGCAGCACCAGCACGGACGCGTCGGCGCGGGCCGGGACGTCATAGCCGCCGTCGGCGGTCGTCGCCACGTCACGCCACGGCCGCGCCGGGCTGGACGTCGCAGTGTCGGTGCGGGTCAGCCACATCGACTCGGGCAGGAAGAGGTGGTTGCCCGGGGCGTCGAGGGAGTGCTCACCACTGCCGAGAGTCACCGACGGCACAGCGTCCCCGGTGCCCGAGCACGGCACCCACGGCAGCGCGCGGTCGGCGAGAAGATCGCCGACGGTCGCCTCGACACGGGTCCGGACCTCCTGGTCACCGATGCGCACGGTCGGCCCCTGCCCGCACCGGCCCGCCACCGGGGCCTGTCGTGGCGGCGGGCCGGTGAGGTCGGGCGCGCCGAGGATCTCGACCTCGGACAGTCCCACGGGCACGTCCTGCACGTACCGGCTCGCCGCGTCGATGGACTGCATCTGCCCCCACGACAAGAACGTGATGGCGACCGACGAGGTCCGGGCCGTGAACGCGACCGTGCCGTCGGGGGCCACCGGCAGGTCGCGCGCCGTGTCGTCGGAGGTGATGATGCGCACGCGAGTCGGCCGGGACGCGGCGAGGTTGTCGTCGACGGTGAGGCGCACCCCCCGGATGCTGCGCAGCTCCTCGTCGGGAAATGTGACCGTCAGGGTGGGCAGGAAGTCGTAGGCATCGGCGACCCACCCGGTGCCGAGGTCGCCGTCCAGCACAGCTCCCGGACGGTTCGACAGCGAGGGCACGCGCGTCGACGTTGCGGTGGCCGTGGCGCGACCTGGGGCATCGAGGAGCCGCTCCGCCTCAGGGGTGTTGCGGACCCGCACCGTCCCACTCCACGTGTAGGCGGCCTCCGGCTCGCTCGTGGAGAACGCCCGGAAGAGCCCATGCGCCTCCTCCGGCGTGGAGACGAGGTCGAGGGCGCACAGTGGCCGCCCACCCTGTCGCAGGCAGCCATCGCGGCCCGTCTCCTGACGTCGGATGGCGATGGCGTCGGGCGTGGCGGAGGCCGACGGCGGCATGACCAGCCGCGAGACCGCAGTGATCCCCGGAATGGTCACCTCGGCGATCGCGAACCCGTTGACGGGTCCGGGGCCGAGCTCGCGCAGCGTGATGCGCAGCGTGGTCGTCTCGCCGGGGGGCAGGTCGAGGAGCAGGCCGTCGCCGCGGCCGATGAGGGTCTCCTCGTCGGGGACGAACCGCATGGTGGTGGTGCCGGTGTCGGTCGTGACGTCGAGCGCGACGGGGAGCGCGGAGCCGGGCTCGGTCGAGACGATGTGCAGACGGGCGCCGGTGAGGTCGGTGGGCTCGGTCAGGCGCACCTGCCACCATTCGCCGACCGCGTCGGGGTAGTTGCCCGAGACCCATCGGGTGCTGCGTTCGCCGTCGAGGGCCGCGCCGGGACTCTCGCCGCTGGAGGCGTGGACGAGGGAGTTCGCGTCGGATCGGGAGCTGGAGGCGGTGACGTCACGGACCCCCTCCCAGCGGAGCACCGTGCGGGGCGCGTCGGGGTCGACGAGGTAGTCGGGGACGCGCCGATCGAGCCGTCCGGGGTCCTCGACGGTGAGGACGTCGGAGCGGTTGTTCGAGGCGCGGCCGTAGTTGACCTCGCGGCGGGTGCCGCTGTCGGAGAGCACGTCAGGGACGGCGGCGCTCTCCTTGGGCAGGGCGTGGGCGTCGGCGGCGTCGACGACGACCCCCGAGGGAGAGATCGCCGGGTGCGCGGGCAGGTCGTCGGGGCCGCCGGTGAGGACGCGCAGTGCCGTGACCGGCACGAGACCGGCTTCGGCGACGGGGCCGACGTCGAAGATCTCGATGCTCGGGTAGGGCAGGAGGGTGCGCTCGTTGACGGTGAACCCGGGGGCCTCATACGCGCTGCCGGTCGGCGGCCCGAACGCGGCGACGCGGGGGATCTCCGCACGTTCGAGCGCTTGGTGGACCGCCAGCGGCGGGGCGGTGCGGGCGGTGGCGGTCAGATCGCCGCGGACGACGAGGTAACGGATCCCGGTGCGCGCGAGAGCGTCACGCAGGGCCGGTCCGGCGTGCCCGGTGCGCAATTGCCGTTCGACCTCGTCGAGAAAGCGCGTCGACCCGGCGTTGCCGAGCGGCACCGCGTCGCGGACCGCGAACGGGCGCCGCATGAGGGCCTGCAAGGGCTCATCGCGCGTCGATCCCCACGTGAAGTCGGCGAAGGGCGCGGCCGGGAGGATGAGGACCGACCCCGGGCCGGGCTGGGCGTCCAGCCAGGTGGCGGTCTCGCGCCAGTAGTCGGGGAGCTCGTCGTACCCGCCGGCGCGCGGAAGGGTGGCGGCGACGACCGGCGCGGCCATCGCCACGACGAGGACGCCGGTGACGACCGCGAGCAGCGGCCGCGCCACCCGTACGCGGTGTCGATCGGCGAGGCCCGTGAGCGCCACCGCGCCGCGGTGGACGGCCGCGACGAACCCGATCATCAACGGGATCCGCACGACGAGCTCGAACTTGTGGATGTTGCGAAACGCGGCCAGCGGACCGTCGAGCAGCTCCCGCAGTGCGGGTGCGAGGGGCCCGCTCGCCGGGCCGAGAAAACCCATGGTCAGCAGGGCCAGGCCAACGACGGCGCTGACGCGCCAGAACACGTGCTGGGGCAGGCGACGCGAGACCAGACCGGCCAAGCCGATGACGGCGGGCACCGTGGTGGCGACGATGAGGATCGGTTGGGAGGCGAGCACCCAGCCGCCCGGCCACGTCGGCCCTTCGGCGACGCGCAAGTACACGAGCCACGGGGTGGTGCCCTGCAGGGCGCTGAACGCGCTCGCCGTGCCGGTGGTCGTCGCGGCGCTCTCGATCCAGTCGAGGAACGGGGGGCTGTAGCGGCCGAGCAGCAGCAGTGGCCCGATCCACCATGCTGCCGCCGCGAGGCAGGCGAGGAGCCACAGCACGCCGTCGCGGGCGGCGCGGAGGCGGGCGGCGCGGGTGAGCCACCACAGGGTGGGCAGGACGAGGGCCGCGCCGGTCGCGACGGCGTTGACGCCGCCGATGCATCCGAACGCGACGGCCGAGCGCACGATCCGGCTGCGGGTGCGCAGCGGCCGCGGGTCCAGCAGGGGCAGCAGCACCCACGGCGCCATCGCCAGGGGCCAGACCTCGATCGAGGTGACGGCGATCTCGGAGATGAACCGCGGCGACAGCGCGAACAGGAGCGCACCGAGGTAGCGGCTCCACGGACCGCCGACGCCCACCGCCGTCGCGAGCTTCCAGAACCCGAGGAACGCCACGCAGAGCACGAGGGACCACCACAGGCGTTGCGTCACCCAGTCGGGCACCCCGGCCGTGTGGAACAGCAGGTGAAAGGGGCCCATGGGGAACAGGTAGCCGTAGGCCTGGTTCTGCAGCTGGCCCAGGTGACCGGCGGGATCCCAGACCGACAGGGCGCGGGTCAAGAACGCGAGCGGGTCGACGGTGAGGTCGAGCTTGGTGTCGGGGACGACGCGACCACCGCCCTGGTGAAAGGCGGCGGTCGTCAGCAGCAGGCAGGCGGCGATGAGCCGGGCCCGCCACACCGCCGAGGTGGTCCCCGGCTCGGCGAGCGGGGTGCGGGTGTGAAGGGATTCGCGTGAGTCGCCAGAGGGGAGGGAGGTGGGCGAGGAAGCCCCGCTCATGTGACTCGCAGGACGAACACAGCGTTCCACGAGACGATCTCGCGCAGGCCGGGCACGCGCATGACGGGCTTGGCCCACGCCGGGTGGTAGCGGGGCAGGATCTCGACGCGGCTCACCCGTCCGGCCTCCTCGGCGGCGGCGAGCCAGCGCATCATCCGCTCGATCGAGCACGCGTAGAGGGAGTGCCCGAAGTCGTTCTTGGGGCGATGCCCGTGCCGGATGGCGTAGCGGTCGGCGGCGCGCCGTCCGCCGAGGTAGTGCCAGGGCGCGGTCTCGTGGCCGCCCCACGGGGAGAGCCACGGGGTCCAGGAGAGGACGACGGTGCCGCCCGGTCGGGTGATGCGCACCATCTCGTCGGCCATGGCTTCGGGCTCGGGCACGTGCTCCAGCACGTTGCTCGAGTACGCGAGGTCGACCGATCCGCTCGCCAGCGGCAGCGCGAGGCCGGAGGCGCGCAGGGTGTTGGCGCCGACGTCGCCGCGACGATTGAGCTCACCGACGTCGGGGTCGATCCCGCAGTACTTCGCGCCCGCGGCGGTGAACGCGTCGGCGAAGTAGCCGGGGCCCCCGCCGACGTCGACCATGATCGCGTCCTCGAGCCGACACCACCGCCGCGCCTCGCGCACCGAATCCTGCGCGAGGAGGCCGTAGAAGTAGCCCGGGTCGGTCTGCTCCACGGTGAACGCCGAGAACAGTTGGAGCGAGCGCCGCACCGACCCCTGCTTGGCGAGCGCCGGGAGCGGGCGCGTGGTCTGCTCGTGCGCGGCGACGGTCATGCGAGCACCCGCTGCGGGCTCGGCGCCCGATGCTCACGGCGGTGGCCGAGGAGCCGTGGACCGGCGCGGTCCAGGCCCACGGGAGCCACGGTGCCGTGCTGCAGGTCGAGGTCGATTTCGGCCACCGGGGCGCCGCCACCGGCGATGTGCTGCAGCAGCACCTCCCACCGATCGACGGTCTCTGCCCAACTGAATCGCGCCGCGTGGAGCAGGGCGGACTCCCCCATCTCGCTGCGCAGGCGGTGGTCGGTCAGGAGCCGGTGGGTGTGGTCGACGAACTCCGCCATGTCGTGCGCCAGCAGGCCGGTGACGCCGTCCTGCACCGACTCCGACAGCCCCCCGGCGCCGTGGAAGGCGACGGTGGGCACGCCGTGGGCCGCGGCCTCGACGACGTTGAGCCCCCAGCCCTCTTTGAGGCTCGGCGCGAGCGAGACCCACGCCGCGGCGAGCTCCCGATGCTTGGTGGCCTCGTCGACGAAGCCGAGCAGGTCGACGATGTCGGACGCGCCGACGGCCTCGGCGTGGGCGGCGATGTCGTCCTGCCAGTAGCCGGCGCCGATGACGCGCAGACGCAGGCCGGGGATCCGGTGGCGCAGCGACTGAACGGCGTCGATGGCGATCTCGACCCGCTTGTGGGGGACGAGGCGCCCGAGGACGACGACGGTCGGGACATCGGACCGGCTGCCGTGCGGTCCTGCGGGCAGGTCGGTGCCGTTGTGGATGACGGAGATCGCGTCGCCGTCGATGCCGAGACCGACCATCTCGTCACGGCTGCGGCACGAGACGGTGACGTACTGCCGACCGGCGTACAAGCGGGGCGCGACGCGGGACTCGAGGAACCAGCCCGTGCGTGCCACCGCAGGCCCGAACACGACCGGCCACTGCTCCCGGTGGACGTGGTGGGACAGGACGATCACCGGCGTGCGGGTGGCGAGCGGGGCGCCGAACGGCAGGCCGTTCTGGACATCGACGACCACGTCGAACGCCCCCTCGGTGCGTTCGAGGGTCCGCAGAGTGCGCACGGCCCGGGCGTAGACCGAGGTGCGCGACCCGCCGCGCAGGATGCGGTACCCGTCGCGGCTCTCCTTCGCGGGCGCGCCCTCATGGGCGGCGCAGAGGAACGTCACGTCGTGGCCACCGGCGGCGAGGCCGGCGCAGAGCGTCTGGGCGTAACGCTCCGCCCCGCCCCCCTCGGGGTGGGTGAGGTCGCGCCAACTGAGAAAGGCGATACGCACGGCGTCGGGCGTCGCGTCAGGAGGAGGTCAGCCGCCGTAGGACAACAGCTCGGAGCTGTCGACCTGCGTGGCGGGACCGGTGGTGGCGGCGCGGGCGTCGTCGGGGGCCGCGGCAGCGAGCGCGCTGACGGCGGCGAAGCCGGCACCGAGGCCGAGGAGGCACGCGACGGCGGTGACGACCAGGGAGGTGCGGTGACGGGAGAACATCGGGGGTCCTTTCGGGAGGTCAGGCTCAGGCGGCCGGTGACCCCGACCTACCGGGGGGTAACCGATTGGCGAGACCTTAGGGTGCGTGGGTCGTCCTGTCACGCGATGTGGGTGTCTGTGCAGGTGGCGACACAGATGCAAGGCGTCGAAGAGCCCTCAGTCGTGCAGAATCCAGACGCGCAGGGGGCCGTGGATCTGAGGTGCATCCGCCGCCGAAGGCGCCGGTGCGGCCCCTGGGGTGTCCTCCCATGTGATGACGGCCTCGATGCCGGCGCGGCGCAACGCGTCGAGGTCGCCCCGGGCCCACGCTCGGGCGGGAGCGTCGTCGTCCTCGCCGACGACGTAGGTCTGCCCGTCGCGGTGCACCGTGAGCGCTCGGGAGGTCAGTGCCCGTCCGTGCAGCGCCAGGGGGAGGGGGTCGAGGAACGGCTGCGGACCCGCCCAGCTCTGGGCGCGGAACGGCTGCCACGGCAGGACGAGTACCGTGCGCCCACCTACGGCGTCGACGGCGTGCTGCCATGCCGCGGGGAACGTCACCGGGTGGTAGGCGGCGCGTGTGCGGGCCGGGGCGTCGGGTGCGCTGAGGACGGCGAGGCTGCACGTGATCACGGTGAGGGCGATGCCCGTCATCGCGGCGTGGGCTCGGGACGTGACCGACCGGGTGACGGCGCCGACCCCCACGCCGACGAGCACCGCGACGGCGAGGGTCGCCGGCCCGAGCAGGCGATGGGTGTCGCGCAGCAGCCCCACGCCGGGGACGTCTTGCGCCGGCGCCCACACCGCGAGCCCGACCGGGGTCGCGAGGGCGAGCACGACCACAGGCGGCAGGAGGACCACCGCGAGAAGGAGTCGTCGATGGCGGAGCGCGGCCCGGTGGGGGCCGTGCTGCTGGGTGAGGCGGGGCGTGGGCAAGGTCGCGACGAGGACGGCGGCGACGAGCAGCACGAGGGAGGGCAACACGGCCCACCCGTCGATCCGGGAGGCGAGGGCCGCACCCGGGGCCCACACCCCACCGCCGCCGAGGACGTCCATCACAGCGAGCGGGCCGTCGTGGCGGACGGCGAAGGCCGGCGCACCGCTGCGCTGACCGGCGTCGCTCGCGCCGAGCAGACCGACGACGATCCACGGCAGACACCACGTCGTCGCGAGCGCCCCGAGCGCGAGCCCCTCTCGCGCATCGCTGCGCTCGCGGGTCACGGCCCAGGTGAGGAGGACGACGACCGCGGCGAGGAGACCACCGAACGGTGTCAGTGCTGCGGGTGCGGCGGCGAGTATCGTGGCGAGGAGGCGCCGGCGCATGCTCCCCGGCAGGCGGACGGCGAGAACGAGCCAGGGAATCATGGCCCACCCGAGCAGGGTCGGCGGCTGCCCGAGGAGGAGGCGCTCGGCCGTGTAGGGGTTCCACGTGGCGAGCACCGCACCGGTGACGGCGGCGGCGACGCCGTGGCGACGCAGGAGCACCGCGGTGCCGCATCCGGCCAGGGCCAGGGATCCGAGGAGCATGAGCTGCTGTTGCACCCCGCTGCTGACGATCGGGTGGAGCGCCGCGGTGACGGCGTCGAGGGGGACGGCGCGAGGCGCCCTGCCGTCGAGGCCGAGGGCTGCCGGGGAAAGCGCGGGGTGCGGCACCTGGACGAAGTCGCGGTAGAGCAGCACCCCACGCCCGAGCGCGGGGGAGAGCCACAGCGCCGTGACGAGGCACGCGGCGAGACATCCGGCCAGCGCTGCCCTGAGGTGCGGGTGGTGCCTCGCATCTGTGAGTGGGGCTGTGGGCAGGCCGGTGGGTCGTAGGGTCGCCCCCTGACCTCGCCGCGCGTGCCCTCGCATGACGGCACTGTGACACGACCGACGGGCTCCTCTCCCCGACGAACGAATGGAAGGCCCTGCCGTGAGCCTGCGCCGACGTGACCTGCTGCCGGGTCTCGTCCTGTTCGCCGGCACGGCGTTGGGCGCGCTTCTCGGGTACGCGTTCTTCGCGGTGCTGGGGCGCTCGCTGCCCAAGGACGATCTGGGTGCGGTGGGGGCGTTGGTCAACCTCGTGACCATCCTCACCGTGCCCGGGGTGGGGCTGCAGCTCGCCACGGCGCGGCGGGTGGCGGCGGGGCGCAGCGGCGGGGTCGGGGTGGCCGACGTCGTCGCCGCGATCGTCGTCGGGGGCGTCCCGGCGGTGCTGCTCGCGGTGTGCGCACCGCTCGTGGTGCAGGCGTTGCACCTGTCGAGCCCGGCGCCGGTGCTCGTCATCGCGGCCTCCGCGGTCCCGATGACCCTGGTGTTCATGGGGATGGGGGCGGTGCAGGGCGCGGAACGGTTCGCCCTGCTCTCGCTCGTGCAGTTCAGCACGGGTGCGGTGAAGTTCGCGGCCGCTCTCGTCGCCGCATTTCTCGGGTTGGGGGTGCTCGGCGTCCTCTCGTGGTGGGCCGTGGGGTGGGTCGTGCTCACCGTCGCGGTGCTGTGGCCGGCGATAGGTCGACGTCGCACCTCGTCATCCGCCGCGGGTCCAGCGTCTGGCGCGGCTGTCGGCGCCGGGTTGCCGGCGAGGGTCTCTGACGTGTGGCGCGACAGCTGGGCGATCGCGCGCGCCGGTGCGGTGAGCAGCGTGCCGTTGGCGGGGCTGTTCGTGCTGTCGGGGCTGGATCTCCTGCTCGCGCGTCATTACCTGCCCGGTGATGCGTCGGGCGTCTACACGGTGGGTTCGCTGTTCGCCAAGGTGGCGTTCTGGGGGCCGCAGTTCCTCGCGACGTTCTTCTACCCGCGGATGGCTCGGCCCGATCAGCGCCGCGCGGCGGTGCTGGCCGCGGTCGGCTCGACCGCGCTCGTCGGGGTCGTCGGGATCGGCGTCGCGGCACTGGCGGGTGACCTGTTGGTCCGCATCGTCGGCGGTCCGGCCTTCGTCGAGCCGCTCGGTTCTCTGGCCTGGGTCTTCACCGCTCTGGGGGTAGGCCTCGCACTCGTGCAGGTGTGTGTGTACGCGGACCTGGCCAGGTCGGGCCGCGCGGTGGGAGTGGCGGTGTGGGTCGCGGTGGCCGCGGTCTTCGTCGTCGTGGCCGTCGCCCAGGCCACACCGGTGGCCATCGTCATCGGCGTCACCTCCTGTGTCGGGGTGCTTGTCGCCCTCGCTCTGGGGATCGTCTGGGCGACGACGTGGCGCGACGGCGGGACGGAGGAGGGCCTGATGAGCTCCGTCCCCCATCGGCGGATCGTGGCGACGTGATGCGGCTCGTCAGCGCAGGGAGAGCACTGAACGCAGCCCGACCTCGATCTCGTTCAGGAGATGGGAGGGAACCTGCCCTGCCGGATGCGGATCCAGGTCGTGACGATCGACGGTGGTCAGCGCGGTGACGTTGACGACCGAGTCGCGAGGCAGTCCTGTGGCGGTCGCAGGGAGAAACACGTTGCCCGGCATGGCGGCCAGGGCGGTGTTGGACGTGAGGACGGCGACGAGCGTGGT
>JAUNTP010000137.1 GCA_030538585.1 Mobilicoccus sp. | reverse complement strand
CTGCCCGGCATGGACGACTACTACGAGCCGTGGACCTACGACTACGACACGCTCATCAGCGCTCCGTTGCAGGAGCACACGCCGGTCGCGCGGCCGTACTCGCTCATCACCGGCAAGCCGATGAACATCTCGTGGTCGGCCAACTGGGACGACAACCTCGGCGGCTCCGCGGAGATCCTGCCGGAGGACCCCATGCTCGCCAAGGTCGCGGCCGACGTGAAGATGGAGTTCGAGAAGACCTTCATGTTCTACGTGCCGCGCATCTGCGAACACTGCCTCAACCCGAGTTGTGCGGCGAGCTGCCCCTCCGGCGCGATCTACAAGCGCGAGGAGGACGGCATCGTCCTCGTCGACCAGGACGCGTGCCGCGGCTGGCGGCAGTGCATCACCGGCTGCCCCTACAAGAAGGTGTACTTCAACCACCGCACCGGCAAGGCCGAGAAGTGCACGTTCTGCTTTCCGCGCATCGAGGTCGGCATCCCGACCGTGTGCTCGGAGACGTGCGTGGGGCGCCTGCGCTACATCGGCCTCGTGCTCTACGACGCCGACCGCGTCCTGCAGGCCGCGACCGAGCCCGACGAGACGAAGCTCTACCAGGCGCAGCGTGAGTGCTTCCTCGACCCGCACGACCCCGCGGTCATCGACGAGGCCCTGCGCGCCGGCATCCCGCAGGACTGGATCGAGGGGGCGCAGAAGTCGCCCGTGTGGCGCCTCATCCACGACTACGAGGTGGCCCTGCCGCTGCACCCGGAGTACCGCACCATGCCGATGGTCTGGTACATCCCGCCGCTGAGCCCGATCGTCGACGAGGTCACGCGCGCCGCCGACGCCGGCACCGACGTCGAGTCCACCGACGTGCTCTTCGCCGCCATCGACGCGATGCGCATCCCGCGCGAGTACCTCGCCGAGCTGTTCACCGCCGGTGACGTCGACGTGATCGAGGGCGTGCTCAAGAAGCTCGCCGCGATGCGCAGCTTCATGCGCGACATCAACCTCGGCCGCGACCCGCGCGAGGACATCCCGGCCTCCGTCGGCATGACCGGCGAGGACATGTACGAGATGTACCGTCTGCTCGCCATCGCCAAGTACGAGGAGCGGTACGTCATCCCGAGCCAGCATGTCGAGGACGCGCACCGCCTCGAAGAGCTCGCCACCGATTGCGCCGTGTCCGAGTACGGCGGCGGGGGATCGCCCTTCGGCGCCGACTCTGGTCGCGGCGGCCCGGTGCCCGTCGCCATCCAGAGCCGCGCCGAGATCGCCAAGCGCATGCAGGCCGACCAGATGGGCGACCCGAGCAAGCGCGAGGAGGGGCTCACCCAGTGAAGATCTCCCTGCCCCTGCTGCGGCGCAAACCCGCGCCGCAGGTCGCCGAGTCCACGTGGCCGGCCGAGCGTGACCCCGAGGCCGGGACGCCGTGGGTGCCCGGTGACGGCACGCCCGCCGCGGCGCAGGTGCCGCACGGCGCCACCGTCGTCGAACGCGCGCGCGGCGTGCGCGTCTCCGAGGCCGACCGGGTCGTCTACCAGGCGGTCTCGCTGCTGCTCGACTACCCGGGCGAGGAGCTGTACGCCCAGCTCGGCGTCATCCGGGCCGCGGTGGAGGAGCGCCTGTCCGGCCGGGTTGCGCGCCTGCTCACCGAGGTGATCGACCACCTCGAGGTCTCCGACCCCCAGGTCGCCCAGGCCCGCTACGTCGAGACCTTCGACCTGCGCCGTCGCTGCTGTCTGCACCTGTCGTACTACGCCTACGGCGACACGCGCCGCCGCGGCATGGCGCTGCTCGACATCAAGCAGACCTACCAGCGTTGCGGCGCGACCCTCAGCGAAGACGAGCTGCCCGACCACGTGTGCGTCATGCTCGACTTCGCCGCGAGCGTCGACCCGGCCGTCGGTCGCACCCTCCTGCTCGACCACCGGCCGGGCCTGGAGTTGCTCCGCATCTCCCTCACCGAGAAGAACTCGGTGTACCGCCACCTCATCGAGGCCGTCGTAGCGACCCTGCCCGCGCTCGCGGGACAGGATCGCGACACCGTCCGGTCTCTCATCGCCTCGGGCCCACCGGATGAACAGGTGGGCATGGAGGCCTACGTCTCGGGTAGTCACGCAAGCAGTGGAGCGAGGGTCTGATGAGTGTCCTGTTCTGGATCGCCCTGCCGTACCTGTGCATCGCGACCTTCGTGGTCGGGCACATCTGGCGCTACAAGTACGACAAGTTCGGGTGGACCACCCGCAGCTCGCAGATGTATGAGAGCACCCTCCTGCGCATCGGGAGCCCGCTGTTCCACTTCGGGTTGCTGTTCGTCATCGGCGGGCACGTCATCGGTCTCGTCATCCCTGCGACCTGGACCCAAGCCGTCGGCATCACGCAGGACATGTACCACTGGATGGCGGTCGTCATCGGCGCCATCGCCGGGTTCTGCACGATCGTCGGCATGGCTATCCTCATCTGGCGCCGCCGCATGACCCCGGCGGTGTTCTCGGCGACCACCGCCAACGACAAGCTCATGTACGTCTTCCTCGGCGGGGTCATCCTCACCGGCCTCGCGAACACCGTGCTCGGCAACATCGTCAGCCACTACGACTACCGCCAGGGCGTGTCGATCTGGTTCCGGCAGCTCTTCACGTTCTCGCCCGACCCCGCCCTCATGGAGGCGGCGCCGATGACGTTCCAGCTGCACGCCATCCTCGCGTTCCTGCTGTTTGCGCTGTGGCCGTTCACGCGCCTCGTGCACGTGTTCAGCGCGCCGCTGGAGTACCTGTGGCGCCCCTACGTCGTGTACCGCTCGCGTCCGGGCAGCCGCCTCGGTGCGCGCGGATCACGCCGCGGGTGGGAGCGCAGCGAGCTGCGCTCGTCCGCCGCCGACAAGGCCGCCGGGAGCCACTCCGCCACCCGGCACTGACCACCCCCGACGAGGGGCCGCGCGATCTGCGCGGCCCCTCGTCGCGTCGCCGCCGGGATCGAGGCCCCAGGATTACTTCGAGCGTTCACGCCCTCTGGGTTGCTCATCCGTGATTGAGTCACAGGCGTCCGCGAGGAGTGATGCCCGTGATCGACCGACCTGTTGAAAGGCGCCGCTTCCTTCAGTGGAGTGCCCTGGCCCTGGCCGGCACCGCCCTCCCGGCCGTGAGTGCCTGCAGCCGCCCCTCCTCCGACGCCATCACCTCCCAGCTCGTGCACGGCGCGACCGGAGGCGGGCTGCGCGACAGCCTCGACCCGCACTTTCCGGTGACGATCCCCGACATCGCCCGGGTGCGCTCGCTGTACGACACGCTCTACCGGTTCGACGCGAACTTCGAGATCGAACCGGCCCTGGCCGAAGAGATCGTCCCCAACGCCGACGGCACCCAGTGGACGATCCGGCTGCGCAGCGGGCTGACCTTCCACGACGGCCGGGATGTCACCGCTACCGACGTCGAGGCGAGCCTCGCGCGCATGCTCGACCCCGACAACCCGTCACCGGCGATGTCCGACATCGCGCCCATCGCCGACCTCGACGCGAGCCGGGTCCTGGACGAACGCACCTACCGGCTCGCGCTCACCGAGCCCTACGTCATCCTCGACCAGATGCTCGCCAACTACACGACGTGCATCATCCCGGCCGACTTCGACCTCGCCGCGCCCATCGGTACGGGCCCGTTCATGGCCGACGCGTTCGTGCCCGGCCAACGCAGCCGGTTCCTGCGCAACGAGAACTACTGGGACGTCATGGCCGCGTTCGACGAGCTCGTCATCATCAACTTCGTCGACGACGCCGCCAAGGTCAACGCGCTGCTGGCCGGGCAGGTGCAGAGCATCGACAACCTGCCCGCCTACCTCGTGGAGGCCGTGCAGCAGCAAGGCGTCAAGGCCCTGGTGTCCGAGACCGGCGGCTGGGTGCCGTTCACGATCCGCGTGGACACCGCCCCGTTCGACGACGTGCGGGTGCGGCAGGCGATGCGGCTCATCGCCGACCGGCAGCAGATGATCGACCAGGCCTACAGCGGGTACGGGCGCCTCGGCAACGACCTCTACGCGCCGTTCGACCCCGACTACATCGGCGACGAGCTCCCGCAGCGCGAACAGGACCTCGATCGCGCCCGCTCGCTCCTGCGGGAGGCCGGGCACGAGAACCTGCAGGTCGAGCTCACGACCTCCTCCGGCATCGGCGCCGGCGCGGTCGAGGCCGCCAACCTCTTCGCCCAACAGGCCCGCGGCGCAGGAGTTCAGGTACGCGTCAACCAGGTCGACTCCTCGGTGTTCTACGGCGACCAGTACCTGTCGTGGGTGTTCGCCCAAGACTTCTGGAACACCCGGCTCTACCTGCCGCAGGCCACCCAGTCCTCGCTGCCGGGCTCGCCGTACAACGAGACCCACTTCGACCACCCGCAGTTCAACGAGCTCATCCGCTCGGCGTTCCGTGAGCCTGACCCGGAGGTGCGTCGCCGCCTCTCCCAGGACGCCCAACAGATCGAGTACGAGGAGGGCGGGTTCCTCATCTGGTCGTTCCAGAACCAGGTGGACGCCTACTCGGCCTCCATCGCAGGCGTCACCCCCGCCCGTGAACAGCCGGTGAGCGCCTACCGGTTCAACCTCTTCCGACCGGCGGAGGACGCATGAGTACCTCGCACGCGCAGCCCGCGCCCCGGTCCGACGATGCCTCCACCGGCGCCATCGCCATCACCGCATCCTCGACCCGGTCCCCGGCGCGTGCCTGGACGAGGTGGCTGCTGCGCCGCTTCGGCCTCGCGGCGCTCACCCTCTGGCTCGTCTCAGTCATCGTGTTCCTCGCGACCAACGCCCTCGGCGACCCCGTCCGCGCCGTGCTCGGCCGCGACTACGAGGTCAGCCCCGAGCGCGTCGCCGCCCTGCGGGAGGAGCTCAACCTCGACGCCTCCCTGCCCGAGCGGTACCTCCTGTGGATCGGTGACCTGCTGCGCGGCGACCTCGGCACCTCCGTGGCCGCGGGGCTGCCGGTCTCCGAGCTCATCGGCGAGCGGGTCGTCAACAGCCTCTACCTCGTGGGTCTCGTCGCGATCATCATGATCCCGCTCGCCCTCGGTCTCGCCTTGCTGTGCGCCCGCTTCCGCGGCACCCGCATCGACGACGCCGTGCAGGTGGTCACCCTCGGCCTCGCCGGAGTGCCGGAGTTCGTCACGGGCATCCTGCTCGTCGCCCTGTTCTCGACGACGGTGTTCACGCTGCTGCCCGCGGTCACGGCCCTCGGTATCGGGGCCCGGCCGTGGCACGAGCCCGCGTCGATGATCCTGCCGGTCGCGACGCTCGTCATCGCGATCGTGCCCTACCTCACCCGCATCCTGCGCTCGACGCTGCTCGAGGCCCTCGACTCCGACTACGTCGAGCTGGCCCGCCTCAAAGGCGTCCCCGAGACCCGGGTGCTGTTCCGGCACGCCCTGCCCAACACCCTCGTGCCGACCATCCAGGTGACGGCGCTGCAACTCGGCTGGCTCGTCGGTGGCGTCGTACTCATCGAGTACCTCTTCAACTACCCCGGCATCGGCGCCATGCTCGTCGACGCCGTCCGCAACTCCGACTTCCCGGTCGTGCAGGCCCTCACGATGATCATCGCGGCCGCCTACGTGCTCGTGAACCTCGTGGCCGACGTGCTGTCGATCCTCGCGACCCCGAGAGCCCGAACGGGGATGGCCGCATGAGCTCGCCCACCCGCCCCGAGAACGCCGCCCCGCCGCCGGGCGGTACGCCGCAGGGCGCGCCGCAGGACAATGCCGGGGCCGCCGGACGTCGTTCTCCACGCGGCCGCGTCGCGTCCCTGCTCACCGACCCGCGCATCCTCATCGGGTCGCTCATCACCCTGCTCGTCGTCGCGCTCGCGGTGCTGGGGCCGGTGATCGCCCCCTACGGGGAGAACCAGATCGTCGGCGACCCGTTCTCCCCCGACGGCGCGTTCCTCGGCACCGACTACCTCGGTCAGGACGTGCTCTCCCGCGTGCTGCACGGCGGTGCGTCGGTGCTGCTCGTCTCGTTGTTCGCGACGATCCTCGGTGTCGGGGTCGGCGTCATCGCCGGGGTCGTCGCCGCCTACGCGGGTGGCTGGATCGACGAGATCGTCATGCGCCTGGGCGACGTGCTGCTCGCCTTCCCGCAGATCCTGCTCGCCCTCGCGGTGCTCTCCGCCGTCGAGGAGCCGTCGGCGTGGATGATCGTGTTGCTCGTCGCCCTCGCCCATGCGCCGCGCGTCGCCAGGGTCTGCCGCGGCGTCGCCCTGCAGTACGTCACGCAGGACTTCGTCCGGGCCGCCGAGGCGATGGGCGAGTCCCGCTGGCGTATCGGCGCCGCCGAGATCGGCCCCAACCTCGTCGTGCCGCTGCTCGCCGAGACCGGGCTGCGGTTCACCTACTCGATCGGCATGGTCGCCGGCATCGGGTTCCTCGGCTTCGCGACCGACCCCGGTGCCGCCGACTGGGGCCAGATGGCGAGCGAGAACCGGCTCGCGTTGCTCGTGCAGCCGTGGGGTGTCGTCGCCCCCGTCCTGCTCATCGCGCTGCTGACGATCGGCACCAACCTCGTCGCCGACGGCCTCGGCGCCCGCGCAGCCAAGGGGGACTCGTGAGCACGCCCGTCACGCACGAGCAATCCACGGCGCCGGTCGTCACCGTCCGCGGGCTCGTCGTCAGCCTCACCGGCTCACCGGTGCAGGTGGTCGAAGGCGTCGACCTGCACCTCGCGCCGGGGGAGATCCTCGGCCTCGTCGGCGAATCCGGCTCCGGTAAGACCACGGCCGGCACGGCGCTGCTCGGATACGCCCGCCGCGGCGCCGAGATCAGCGACGGGACCGTCGACGTCGCCGGCCACGACATCCGCGCCCTCGACGGTACGCAGATCCGCCGCGTCCGCGGCGTCGACGTCGCGTACATGCCGCAGGACCCCAGCTCGGCTCTCAACCCCGCGCACCGCATCGGGCGGCAGCTGCGGGAGCTGCTCGACCTGCACGACCTCGGCGAACCGGACGGCCGCGACGCCGAGATCCGGCGTGCCCTCACCGAGGTGGGCCTGCCCGACACCGACGAGTTCCTGCGCCGCTACCCCCACCAGCTCTCCGGCGGCCAGGTGCAGCGCGTCGCGCTCGCGATGGTGTTCCTGCCGCGACCGCGGGTGCTCGTCCTCGACGAGCCGACGACCGGACTCGACGTGACCACCCAGGGGATGGTGCTCTCGACGCTCGCCGAGCTGTGCGAGCGCTACGACGTCGCCGCGCTCTACGTCACGCACGACCTCGCGGTGGTGGCCCGCATCGCCGACCGGGTGGCGGTGCTCTACGCGGGCAACGTCGTCGAGGTCGGGCCGACGCGGGCGCTCTTCGACGCGCCGTCACACCCCTACACGCGGGCGCTGCTCGGGGCGATCCCGCACCTGCATCAGCCTTTCGTCCTGCGCGGCATCCCCGGCTCGACCCCCGCTCCGGGTCACCGGCCGGAGGGGTGCCGGTTCCACGACCGATGCGATTTCGCGGTCGAGGCCTGCGCCCGCACCGAACCCGAGTTCGTCGACGTCTCCGGGTCGGCCGCGGCGTCGGGGTATCCCACGCACCAATCGCGCTGTCTGCGTGTCGCCGAGCTGCCCGCGTGGGACCCCAGCGACCGGATCGCGCGGGACACCGACCCCGAGGCCGAACGGCAGATCGTGCTCGAGGTGAGCGACCTCGAAATCTCCTACGGTTCTCGGCGGGTGGTCCGCGACGTGTCGTTCGACCTCGCGGCCGAGGAGGTCGTCGCCCTCGTGGGGGAGTCGGGGTCGGGCAAGACGACGATCTCGCGGTGCATCGGTGGTCTGCACGATCAATGGACGGGCAGCATCCGCTTTCGCGGCGAGGACCTGGCGACCTCGGCCCGGCGGCGCACCCCCGAGCAGCGGCGGCGCGTGCAGTACGTGTTCCAGAACCCTTACGCCTCGCTCAACCCCCGGCGCACGATCGAGCAGGTGCTCATGCGGCCGCTGCGGTTGTTCGGCATCGCGTCCTCGACCCGGGAGGCGCGGGAACAAGCGGCCCAGTTGCTCGAGGACGTCCAACTCGGCCCCCGCATGCTCGGCCTGCGGGCCGGTGCACTCTCCGGCGGTGAGCGTCAGCGGGTGGCGATCGCGAGGGCTCTCGCGGCGCAACCATCGGTGCTCGTCTGTGACGAGGTCACCTCGGCCCTCGATGTGTCCATCCAGGCCTCCATCGTCGACCTCCTGCTGCGCATCAAGCACGACCGCTCGATCGGCATGGTCTTCGTGACCCACGACCTCCCGCTGGTGCGCACCATCGCCGACCGCATCCTCGTCCTGCGCGACGGTCAGGTCGTCGAACAGGGGCTCACCGCCCGAGTGTTGGACGAACCGGAGCAGGCCTACACCCAGGATCTGCTGGCGCACACCCCCACGGTGGGCTGAGCCGCTCAGGCGTCGGTGTCGGGACGCTCCTTGAGGGCGGTGCGGCGGGCGAGGGCGTCGACGCCGATGACGACGACGAGCCCGGCGGCGATGCACAGGGTGGGCACGAGCCACGTGTCGGCCGTGGGCAGCGACAGGGTCGTGCTGTCGAGGCCGCCGGGCCACGGCCACAGGATGCGCAGCGAGCCGACCATGATGCCGATCATCGCGGCGACGACGAGGTCGTGGTGGTGGATGAGCAGCCACTTGAGGCCGCGTGCCGCCAGCGAGATGCCGACGGCGCAGCCGAGCGCGAACACGGCGAGCACGACGAAGTCCCGTTGCGACACCGCTGAGAGCACGTGCGGGTACATGCCCATGAGGACGAGCAGGAACGAGCCGCTGATGCCGGGCAGCAACATGGCGCAGATGGCGATGGAGCCGGCGAGGAAGAAGCCCCACAGGGGTGGGGTGGCGCTGGCGCCGCCGCCGGTGGGGGCGATGCCGAGGAAGAGGAAGAACCCGATCGCGAAGAGGACGAGCATGGCGATGTCGCGCTTGTTGGGGCTGCGCAGTTGCCGCCAGCAGAGGACGCAGGCGCCGAGGATGAGGCCCATGAACAGGCCCGCCATAGCGAGCGGCTGCGAGTGCAGGGCGCGCTCGAGGACGTCGGCGAGGACGAACACGGCGGTGAGGATGCCGACGCCGAGGCTGATGATCCACACCCAGGGCACGGCCTTGAGGGCGGTGACGATGCCCTTGCCGTCGAAGCGCAACACCGCCGTGACGACGTCGACGCAGCGGTCGAGTGCCGCGATGAGCATGTGGTAGATGCCGAGGGCGAAGGCGACGGTGCCGCCGGAGACGCCGGGCACGATGTCGGCTGCGCCCATGACGAACCCGCGGACCACCTGAGCGGGGGCGACACGGGCCGAGTTCGGCACCTCGGGGAGGCCGACGGTGGCGGCACTCGACCCGCTGTCGGGGGTGGTGGCATCGGGGCGGGGCACGTTGGTCTCAGGCACGCTTCCCCACCTTACCGGCCCCACCTGGGAGTACCCCGATGCCGCTGGTCGAGGAGGAGCGCAGCATCCCCGTTGGTCGAGG
>JAUNTP010000136.1 GCA_030538585.1 Mobilicoccus sp. | reverse complement strand
CGGGCGCGATGTCGATGAAGCGGCGACCGAACCCGGCGAGGTCGCGGTAGGCGACGTGCGCGCCGATGGCGACGCCCCGCTGCGCGGCCTTCTCGCAGGTGCGACGGGCGACGCTGGGGTCGCCGGCGTGGAACCCGCAGGCGACGTTCGCGCTGGTGACGATGTCGAGCATGGCGTCGTCGTCACCCATCCGCCAGCTGCCGAAGGCCTCTCCGAGGTCGGCGTTGAGGTCGATACTCATGTGAACAACTCCCCGAGTCGCATGAGGGACATGGCCCCCAGGTAGAGGGTGATACCCCACGCGAGGATGCCCGAGACGGTCAACCACCTGGGGTGCTGGTAGGCGCCGCCGAAGAGGTCACGGCGGGCGAAGATCGCGATGAGGATCACGGTGAAGCCGATCGGCAGGATGATGCCGTTGAAGGCGCCCGCGAAGATCAGCAGTGTCACCGGGGCCTGCCCCAGCCACACGTAGAGGCCGGTGCAGATGGCGATGAATCCGACGGTGAGCAGGTTGCGGATGCGCGGCGTCGTGTTCTTGGTGGTGAGGAACGACACCGAGGTGTACGAGGCGCCGATGACCGAGGTGATGGCGGCAGCCCAGAGGATGACCCCGAAGAGGCGGAGGCCCACCTCACCGGCGGCGTGCTGGAAGGCGTCGGCGGCGGGGTTGTCGGTGCCGAGCGCGAAGCCGCCGGCGGTGACGCCGAGGATCGCGAAGAAGAGGACGAACCGCATGACACCGGTGATGAGGATGCCGGTCATCGAGCTGCGGCTGATGCGCTGGGCGTTCTCGGGGCCGGTCGTGCCGGAGTCGAGGAGGCGATGCGCACCGGCGTAGGTGATGTAGCCGCCGACGGTGCCTCCGATGAGGGTGGTGATGGCGATCATCATCTGGCCCGACAGGTCGGTCGGCATGACGACGTTGCGCAGCGCCTCGCCCACAGGCGGGTTGGACGTGATCGCCACGTAGGAGGTGAGCAGGATCATGAGGACGCCGAGCACGATGACGATGCGGTCGAGCGCCGCGCCGGCGGCCTTGGAGAGGAAGATCGCGATGGCGATGCCCGCCGAGATGAGCCCGCCCCAGAGGGGGTCAAGGCCCATGAGCGCGTCGAGACCGAGGCCGGAGCCGGCGACGTTGCCGATGTTGAAGACGAACCCGCCGAGCAGGACGAGGATCGTGAGGAACCAGCCGAGGCCCGGCAGCACCGAGTTGGCGAGCTCATGAGCCCGGAGTCCCGAGACGCCGACGACGCGCCACACGTTCATCTGCACGGCGATGTCGACGAGGATCGACACGACGATGGCGAACGCGAACGCGGCCCCGAGCTGAGCGGTGAACGTCGTGGTCTGGGTGATGAACCCCGGCCCGATGGCGCTCGTGGCCATGAGGAACATCGCCCCGACGATGGCGGTGCGGCGTGCGCGTGCGGCCGCCTTGTCCTCCGCCGCCGTGGTGTGCCCCTCCGGGGGCGGGGTGGCTGTCGACATCGAGCCTCGATTCGGTATCGCGGTCTGGTGCGGCCGACGCTAGCGCCCTGAGCTCGTCGGGGGTGACGGGCGGTGCCCCCGAATCAGGCCGACCTCATTCGGCGTCCAGCTCGCGGTGCCATGACTCGGTGACGTAGCTGGTGTCCCAGCCGAGCGAGCGGTAGAGGCCGTCGGCGCCGGTGGGGGAGGTGTCGTCGACCTCCAACCCGACGCGGTTGCGGTCGCGGCTCGCGGCGTCGGCGACGACGGTCTCGAGCAGGGATTTCGCGATGCCGCGGCCGCGGGCCTCACGGCGAACCCCGATGTACTCGACATAGCTGCCGTAGGAGTCGGTGGCGTCGGGGCTCTGCATGGTCGACACGAGCGCGCCGCCGGGCCACGGCGTGCCGTCCTCATCGGTGACGACGGCCAGCCACCAGTGGTCCCACGCGTGTCCGGGGTCCTGCTGCATGCGGTGGATGAACTCGGGGAAGCTCTCGCGGTAGGAGTTGAAGTGGTCGGCGAAGGAGTCTTCGAGGACGCGGTGGACGGCCTGGACGTCGATGGCGACGGGGAGGCCGTTGGGGCGGCGCCGCACCCGACGGATCGTCACGCCCTCCTGCGGGGTGGGGAACGTCGCCTCGTCGGCCTCGACGGGGCGGGACATCTGGAGCCACCGGCGGGTCCGCTCGTATCCGGCGCGTTCCAGCCAGCGCCGCTGCCGGTCGTCGCCCTCGTAGGCGCCGGTGTCGAGCTGGCAGGACGTCGCGCCCCGCAGCCGGGTGTAGGCGCCGGCGACGCGGGCGCTGAAGTCGAAGAGGCTTTCGGCGAGGGGGTCGGCGATCTCGAGGTCGAGGTCGGGGTCGATCGTCACGTGCAGCAGGGTTCGGCCGGCGGCGCGGTCGTTGGCGGCGGCCCACGCGCGGGCGCGGCCGGTGGTGTCGTGAACGACGGTTTGGCGGCGCGTCCAGGAGGCGCCTTCGATGATCTCGGAGGTGACGGTGGACACGTCGGGGGTGCCGGATCCGGTGGCGGCCCTGGTCACCGACGCGCGCAGCATCGCCAGCTCGGCGATGTCGCGCTCGTCGGGGGCCCGGGAGGTCCACCCCTGCGGGAGGGCGTCGATGGAGGGGGCGACGTTCAGGTCTCGCATGGGCGTCACGATACGGGCGGGTGTTGTCAGGGGGCGGGAGTGTCGCGCCCGACCCGGGGCACGGCATGATGGGGCGACACGTGAGGAGGCAGCCGTGGCCGGACGACGACGGATCGACAGGGGCGCGGTGTTCCTGCACCTGTCCGTCGCTGCTGCCCTCATCGGGGGGATGCTGGGGTTGGCGCGGCAGCCGATCCCGGCGGCGACCGTTCTGCTGATCGCCGGTGGCTTGTTTGTGCTCGGGCGACGCACTCCTCCGCCGGTCGGGCCGGTGTTGAGCGGTCCGACGCTGCCGCCGCCGGACGCCCCCGATCACGCGGGTCCGCGTGCGACGTCATCGCCCGACGACGAGCGCGATGAGGAGATTCCGCACCTCCCGCCGCTGCCGTCGGGCACCGCACGTCGGCCGTGGGCCCCGCCGGCGAGGCGCGTCCGCGTCCTGTCTCGGCGGCGCCACGGTGCCGCGTTGCAGCGTGCGCGCCTGCGGGCGCCCGATGTGCGGGCCACCCTCGTCTCCGACACGGCCTCGCCACACCACCCGTACGCGGTCGCCGTGTTCGTCGAGGACGAGCACGTGGGTGATCTCGACGGTGACGACGTGCTCGACTACGGCCCGGCCCTCGCCCGCGCGGGCTGCGACATCGCAGCCGAGGCGCTGCTGACGACGACGGCTCTCGACGTGGCTCTGCCGGACCCGGTGGGGCTCGTGCCCGCCAACGACGTCCCCGACGGGATCGTCCTCCCGCACGGGGCGCACCTGCGGGTGCAGCCCCTCGTCGACGACGTCGAGCGAGCCGCGGCCGAGGAGGTGTTCGCCCGCTACCCCGGCGGGGTGTGGCTCGCGGTGAGCGTGACGTCGGTGCGGCCGGGCCGACGAAACGAGCCGGTGCGGGCCGTGCGGGTCGATCTCGACGGGGTGCTGGTGGGGCGATTGACGGGTCCGGAGGCCGACGACCTCATCCCGTTGCTCGCCTACTGTGAGGACCGGCATCGGGGCGTGGTGGCCGCCGCCTGGCAGGACGGCGGCGGCCGGTTGACGCTGTCGTGCATCCGCGGCGCCGACGCCGACGACACCTGGCTCCGCACCGTCCGCTGAGAGCGCCGCGGGTCCGAGCGCGGACCGCGCTCACTGGGCAAGATGTCACTCCTCGCATCGTGGACGCTCCCGGCAGGCTCCGCTGGGGGTTCACAGCACCCGGAGGCGGGGCTACACACGTTGTCGAGGTAGCGCTCCCACACCGGCCGGGAGCGCCAGGAGTCGAGGTCCAGCTCCGAGGCGGCCCTCGCATAGCGCGCCACCACCTGGTCGGCGGACGCGACGGTCACCGGGTCCACGACGAACAAGGACACCTCACAGTTGAGGCTGAACGAGCGCATGTCGATGTTGGGCGATCCGGTGACGAGCCGGTCGTCGTCGACGAGAACGACCTTCGCGTGCAACAGATCGGGTGCGGGGTAGCGCAGGATCCGCACCCCCGCCTCCAGCAACGCCTCGTAGAACGACTGTTGAGCGTGATGCACGACCAGCTTGTCGGCCCGCTCCGACACGATGACGCGCACGTCGACGCCCCGCAGCGCGGCACCCGTCACCGCGTAGAGGAACGAGTCGTCCGGCACGAGGTACGGGGTGACGACGACGATGCGGTGCCGGGCCGTGTGCATGAGGTGGTTGAGCAGGTGCAGGACGTTCTCGGCGGGAAACCCCGGCCCTGACGGGAGCACCTGAACCCGGCTGTCACCCGACGAGGCGACGATGCCCGCACGCGGCTCCACGCGCGGTGAGCGGTCGGCGAGAACCTCCAGCGCGAGATCCTCACCGGTCTCGATGTACCAGTCCGAGGCGAACACGATGTCCAGGGCCCGCACGGCCGGGCCGGTGAGCAGGACGTTCAACTCGACCCACTCGCGACCGATCTGCTTGGCCTTGTCCTTCTGGTAGTGCGGCTCGATGAGGTTGCCGGAGCCCGTCAACGCCTCCCGGCCGTCGACGACGACGATCTTGCGGTGATTACGCAGGTCGAGGCGGGAGAGGCGGCGCGCGATGGGACGCAGCGGCAGTGACGGGTGCGCCTCGATGCCCGACGACCGCAGCCGACGCAGCAGCGCCGCCGACCCGGGCACGGTGCGGGCCCCCAGGTCGTCGTAGAGAAACCTCACCGTGACGCCGCGGTCGGCGGCCCGTTCGAGGGCATCGAGCACCGGCCCGGCGTAGCGGGGGTCGTCGCCGATGATGAACCAGCACATGTGGATCGACGTCTGCGCAGCCTCGATCGCCTCCACCATCCACCGGAACGACTCCGCGTAGTCGGACACGAGGCGCAGGCGGTTGCCGCCTTCGATCGGCAGCGCGCCGAGCCGGGTGGTGAGGGTGATCGCCCCCGCGAGGTGGTCTGCGCCGGCGTCGATCTCCGGATGGGTCAGGTGGGCGAACAGCTCGTCGTTGATGAGCGACTGAGCCTCGAGCCGGCGCCGGGTCAGCCAGGCGCGCCCGATGAGCAGGTACAGCACGAGGCCGACCACGGGGACGAAGAACACGACGAGCAGCCACGCCATCGCCGCGCCAGGTCGGTGCCGACCGGGCACGACGCCCGCCATGACGATCCGCACCACCACTTCGACCGCCAGGATGAGGAGGGCGAGCCAGAGCGGCCACCAGTCGAGGGCCACTCCGACGAAGGGCCAGATCATCGCTCACCGCATCCCGAGGGTGTTCGCGCCGTCCGGCCCGCCCGGTCCTGGACGGTCGGGCGAACCCACCATGGGCGATCTTGTCATGACGCGGCGCGCCCTCCATCCGGCGGTTTCGGCGTCACAGCAAGTAGAGGTAGACCAGCAGCAGCGCGAAACCCACACCCACGACCACGGCGCCGACGCGGAACGTGCGGTGCGGGTCGCGCGCCCGCCCGAACGCCAACAGCCCGATGAACCCGACACCCACCGCGAGCACGCAGACGGTGAGGATGCCGACGATCTGGCTCGCCGTCACGGCACTCACCGCCGATCCGACGACAACGACAGCGCCAACGCGAGGACCCGCACCGCCAGCACGCACGCGAACAGCAAGAAGATCGAGCCCAGCAGCGGGTACAGGGTGAGGCCCGGACCCACCTGCGGGCCTCCCTCGGAGACGAGGAAGATCGTCGCGATGAGCGCGCAGGCAGCAGCGATGACGGCCATCGTCACCTCGCGCACCAGCCCGGTGACGAAGCGGCGATCACTCGGGTCGTCCAGCACCCGCACCCGCACGCTCAGCTCCCCGTCTTCGAGGCGGCGACCCACCGCGTCCAACCGGCGCGGCAGACGTTCGAGCAGCGGCCACGACTGCAGCAGCCGTGACTCGATGCTGGTGCGCACCGCGTCGGGGCGGAGCTGCTCGGCGAACACCGACGACCCCTCTTGTTCGGCGGTGGCGACGAAGTCGAGGTGGGGGTCGATCTGCGCCAGCGTCCCTTCGAGGGCGCCCACGGCTCGGAACACGGCCGCCACCTGCCCGGGGACGGTGAACCCGTGCCGCACGACGAGGGTGAGGAGGTCACCGAACAGGCCGGTCGTGTTCCCGCCGTGTCGCATCCGCACGATGAGGGACCCGAGGTCCCGCTCCAGCAGCCGATCGTCGAGCTGCGCGGGGCGGTCGAGCAGGGTGAGCAGGGCATCGGTCGCGGCGATCGCGTCGTCGTGACGCACGGCGAGCAGCAGGCGAGCGAGCGCCTCGCGCGCAGGCCGGTCGAGACGGCCCACGGAGCCGAAGTCGAGCAGGGCCGCGCGCCCGTCACGTTGCAGGAGCACGTTGCCCCCGTGCAGGTCCGCGTGGAACACGCCGGTCGCGAGAATCTGTCGCAGCACCACCCCGAGCAGCCCGTGGGCGAGGCGACTGCGCTGCGCGGCGTCCAACCTCGCGATCTGGGAGCCGGCGCGGCTCATGGGCACCCCGTCGATGCGCTCCATGACGAGGACGGTTCGCCCCGACAGCGACTCCTCCACCCACGGCACGTGCACCACGCCGCGGTCGCCGAGCCCCGCCGAGACTGCCCGCACGTTGGACGCCTCCACGCGGTAATCGAGTTCTTCGTCGAGGCTGGTGGCGAACCCGTCGACGAGGTCTCGGACGCGCAGGCGCCGTCCCCATGCGGTGCGGCGTTCCAGACGGTCGGCGAGGCGGCGCAGGATGTCGAGGTCGGCGGTCACCTGCGCGAGCGCGCCGGGACGCTGCACCTTGACGACGACCGCTTGCCCGCTGCGCAGCGTCCCGGCGTGCACCTGCCCGACGGACGCGGCCGCGAGCGGCCTGCGGTCGAGGTCGGTGAAGACCTCCTCCAGCGGACGTCCCAGGTGGGCGGTGAGGACCGCCTCGATCCGCTCCCACGGCTCGGGAGCGACGTCGCTCGTGAGGTGGCTGAGCTCGCGGGCGAACTCCTCCCCGATGAGGTCGGCGCGGGTCGACAGCATCTGCCCGAACTTGACGAACGTGACGCCCGCGTCAGACAGGGCCAGGCGTAGGGCGCGCGCGACGCGATGGGCGTCACCGACCTCGCGGTGCGCGCCGAGCCCCCACCATCCGGTGAGGCCGTGGGTCGTGGCGATCCGCATGATGTCGAGCCATCGGCGGCGTCGCCGCACACTTGCGGGGATGCCACGCAGGGCCGCGACCGGCTCGGGAAACGTACCGGTCGGGACGATGACCTCGATGACGACGAGCACCGCTGCTCCCACAGCGACGCTCCACGCGAGCATGAGGACGAGCACCCCACCGACCAGCATCGGGTCGAGGGTCGGCACGTACGAGCCGTCGGGGGAGATCACTCCGATGCTCGTCCCGATGCTCGTGAGGAGGGTGTTGCCGACGAGCGCGACGACGGCCGAGACGGCGATGGTGCGCGGCCACCCCACCGGCACCCCGACGAGCCGCCGCGTCACCAGCGCGAGGATCGCGGTGTTGAACAGGAACGCCAGCACGACGACGAGCACCACGGGCGGTCCTCCCTCCGGTCGGGCCTCCATCATCCCGTCAGCGACCCCCGTTGGTCGAGGAGCGAAGCGTCTCGAGACCACCTGCCTTCAGCGCTATGCCAGCCCCCACCCGTTGGTCGAGGAGGGAGCGCAGCGACCGTCTCGAGACCACCGCCCCCGTCACTCCGTCGGCCTGAGGTGGTTTCGAGACGTCGCTTCGCTCCTCCTCAACCAACCGGGGGGTCAGGTGCGCGTCTCGACGAACGCCCGACCCAACTCGTCGGCCCCGGCCTTGAGCCGTTCGGTGTACTGGGCCTGGTTCCAGTTGTCCCAGGCCAACTCGACGGGAATGGGGTCGGTACCGGCAACGAAGACGGTCGCGGTGATGGCCTTGACCTCCACGCCCTCCGGTTGGTCCTCCCACTGCACGTCACCGGTGGGTTCCGGGCCGTCGCGGCGGGGCACGACCGCTGTGTGGGAGGACGGGTCGGCGAGCAGCAGCATCCCCCACGGCAACCGCAGGTGCAGGGTCACCGTCCCGTCGCCGTGGTCCTCGGTGCGCCACGTGGCGAGGGTGTTGCCCGGGTCGGCGTCCCAGTCCCCCTCGATGAGCTCGCCCACGTCGAGGAACTCCGCGGGGCGCTGCTCGCCGGTCGTCGGCACCGTCAACGGCCGGTTCAAGGTGAGGCGGTGCAGCACCCACCCCGAGATCTCGGGGGCCGGCACCGCTGAGGCGGGCAACCCGTCCATGCGCACCGGGTCGAGCTCTGGACGCACCAATGCGCGGGCCGTGCCGGCCTGCGAATCGAGCGTCACCGCCACGTCGTGGACGGCCTCG
This sequence comes from Mobilicoccus sp., assembly GCA_030538585.1. Taxonomy (GTDB): domain Bacteria; phylum Actinomycetota; class Actinomycetes; order Actinomycetales; family Dermatophilaceae; genus Mobilicoccus. The sequence goes on along the minus strand of JAUNTP010000136.1, from coordinate 1,196 downwards.
CCCGCGCCGTCCGGCATGACCAGGCCTCCGTCGGGGACGATCGAGAAGCCGATCGACATCGGCTCCCCCGGCCGGTCGAGCAGCAGGTCGAGGTGGACCCACGACGCGTCGTGGTCGAGACCGATCCACCGCACCCCGACCTGGCTCTCGAACAGCACGCGGCGCCCGGCCCGCACCGGGTCGTGGGCGACGACCCCGAAGAACTGCTCGTTCGTGAAGGGGTCGTGCCAGAGCGCCCGACGCTCCGAATGCACAGGCGCGTGGCGCGGCAGCGTGTTCCACGTGAACTTGAACCACTCGTCGGTCCACGCGAACACGACCCCGCCCGCGAGGCCGGCATCGGCGAACATGCGCAGCATCTCTCCGCCCATCCGCATCGCGGTCTGCTCGGTGAGGTGCCCCTGATCGCGGCCGTGCGAGCCGCGGTGCGCCGACCCCAGCGAGCTGGGCACGCCGTATTCGCTGATGAGCACCGGCATCCCGGCATGGTGACGAGCCAGGTCGAGGAGATAGGCGCGGTAGGGGTCGTCGGTGTCCGCGTAGCCGGGCGCGATCATCTGGAAGTCGGGGTAGTACGGGTAGGCGTGGTAGCTCGCGAACGTGCCGCCCGGCCACGCCGCCGACGGGACGACGTGGTTGGCGTCGACACCGAGCATGTCTTCGCTCTCGAGGGGCTCATCGGGGTGATCGAGTGGGTCGGTGGTGGGCCAGTTGGCATGCGCGATGGGCACGCTCACCCCTCGAGCCGCTTCGTACCCGGCGAGTTCGTCCATACGGGCGGCGATCCACCGCTCGGTCGGGCTCGCGTCGGGGTGTGAGCTGAAGTACGTGCCCTCGTGGGCAGGCGCGTTCGCGTTCTTCTCATCGGAGGCAGACCCGGCGATCGGGTCCCACTCGACACCGACGATCCAGGCCGCGGTCCACGGCGACACGTCCGCGGTCCAGGTGCCCGACGCTCGGCCTGGGGTCCTGTCACGCTCGAGGGTGCCGTGGACGGCGGCGCTCGCGTCGCGCACCTCGTCGATCATCGCCTGCGTCGAGGTCTCCTCGAAGAGGTCCTGGGTCTCGATGTAGGACTCGTCGGGCAGGTAGATCCCGTGCACGAGGTAGAGCGGCGCCTGCGGGTGCGCCTCGTTGTACGCCTTGAGCTCGGTGTACATGTGCGGCGGGTGGATCGTGTAGATGCGCAGGATCTG
>JAUNTP010000135.1 GCA_030538585.1 Mobilicoccus sp. | reverse complement strand
GCGGTCTTGCCGACGCCGGGCTCACCGATGAGCACCGGGTTGTTCTTCGTGCGCCGCGAGAGCACCTGGATGACGCGGCGGATCTCCGAGTCTCGCCCGATGACCGGGTCGAGCTTGCCCTCCCGCGCGATGAGCGTGAGGTCGGTGCCGTACTTGGCGAGCGCGTTGAACTGGTCCTCGGGGTTCTCGCTGGTCACCTTGCCGCCGCCGCGCATGGCGGGGATGCGCTCGTCGATGGCCTCGGCGTCGAGGCCGAAGTCGCCGGTGCGCGCGAGCGCGAGCAGCAGGTGGTCGGTGGAGATGTACGTGTCGCCCATGGCCTCCATGACCTGACGCGCCTGCTCCAGCACGGTCTGGGCGCCGCGGGAGAGGTTGGGCGAGGTCATCGAGGAGCCGGTCGCGCTCGGCAGCTTGGCGAGCGCGGCGTCGGCGGTGCGGGAGGCGGCCAGCAGCGAGGAACCGGTGGCGTCGAGCAGCGGGCCGGTGGTCGTCTCGGTCTGGTCGGCGAGGGCCTTGAGCAGGTGTGCGGGCTCGACGTGCGGGTGCCCCGCAGCCGCGGCCGTGCGCACAGCGGTGGAGAAGGCATCCTGGGCCTTGGTCGTGAACTGAAGGGACATCGAACCCTCCTCGGGTCGGTGAGATCTGGCGGCAGACACAGGTGGTCTGCGATTCACCTAGGTCAACGGCGACGAAGTTGAGTCTATTCCGCTCAACCTTGGGTTGGCCAGGGGTGATCCGTCCAAGCCAACGCCTTCGTTGGTCGAGGAGCGCAGCGTCTCGAGACATTGGTGAGACTCTGTGAGCACCTCACCATGGTTTCGAGACACTCGCTTCGCTCGCTCCTCAACCAACGGGGCGGGGCTCCTCGTTGGCCGTTGGGGGAGCGAAGCGTCTCGAGACCCCTGGCGAAACTCGGTGGCCTCACTCCGCCCCGGGTGCGTACCGTGGTCGGCATGTACGCAGGCATCGCCTCGATGAAGCTCTGGGCTCGCCGCTGACGGCGGCGGGACCTATCAAGCACGTTCCTCCGCCGTCCTGGTGACCCCACCGGGCGGCGTAACGCGCCTGCCCGGCTCCTTGACGAGCCGAAAGATCATCGATGCACCACACCCATCCGCTGCCCGCGGGCAGCGCTGCCCACATCCGCGCCGAGAACGTCCATGTCACCCTCGGCGACCGCGACGTCCTCACCGGCGTCGACATCACCGTCTCCGCCGGGTCGCGCCTCGCGATCGTCGGCGAGAACGGGCGCGGCAAGACCACCCTGCTGCACGTGCTCGCCGGGACTCACGTGCCCGACGCGGGCACGGTCGCGCGCGTCGGCACGCACGCCCTCGTCGAACAGGCTCTCGACGCCGACGACCGCACCGTCGGCGACCTCATCCACGACGCCGTCGGCGCAGCCCGTGGCGCCCTCGACCGCCTCGACGCCGCCGGTGAGGCCCTGGCGTCGGGATCCCCGGGCGCGGAGGAGGAGTACGCCGCCGCACTGGAGCTGGCGACCCACCTCGACGCCTGGGACGCCGAGCGCCGCATCGACCTGGCCCTGGAGGGCCTGAACGCGTGCACCGACCGGGATCGCCCCCTTCGGAGTTTGTCGGTGGGGCAGCGCTACCGGGTGCGCCTCGCCGTCGTCCTCGGCAGCGCGACCGATCTGCTCCTGCTCGACGAGCCGACCAACCACCTCGACGCCGACGCCTTGGCCTTCCTCACCCGCCGCCTGCGCGAGCATCGTGGCGGGCTCGCGCTCGTCAGCCACGACCGCGCGTTGCTGCGGGCGGTGGGTGAGACGTTCCTCGACCTCGACCCCAGCCGCGACGGACTCCCCCGCACGTACGCGGGCGGGTATGACGGGTGGGTCGAGGGCCGGCGACGGGAGCGCGCCCGGTGGGAGGCCGAGTACGCCGAGCAGGTCGCCGAACACGAGGCGCTCACCCGCTCGGCCGAGGAGGCTCGCGGCCGGTTGCAGGGTGCGTGGCGGCCCGACAAGGGCACAGGCAAGCACCAGCGGGCGACGCGGGCCGCCGGGGTCGTCCAGGCGTTCAACCGCCGCGTCGACGAGCTCGACCGGCACCGGATCACCGTGCCGCAGCCGCCGATGGCGCTGGCGTGGCCGACGGCGCGGACCCGCGCCGGGGCCCACCTCCTCGTGGCCGATGACGTCGCGGTGGACCGGCGGCTGCCCCACCCGGTCAGCGTCGCCCTCAGCGGCGGCGACCGGCTCCTCATCACCGGACCCAACGGTGCGGGCAAGTCGACGCTCCTGGCCGTGCTCGCCGGTGAACTCGCGGCATCGCGCGGCCGAGTGCGCCGCACGAATCGCGCCCGCGTCGGCCTCCTCGGACAGGAAGTGCCCCGGTGGAATCACACCCACCCGGCCCACCGTGTCTACGCCGACCGGCTGGAGGCGCTCGGGCGGGGAGGGGACGCACCGCCGCTGCGCAGTCTCGGCCTGGTCGACGCGAAGGCTGCCCGCACCCCGGTGCATCGCCTGTCGCAGGGGCAGCAGCGGCGCCTGCACCTGGCCCTCCTGCTGGCGGAGCGGCCCGACGTCGTCATGCTCGACGAGCCCACCAACCACCTGTCGGCGACCCTCGTGGACGAACTCACCGAGGCGCTCGGGGCGACGGCCTCGGCGGTCGTCATCGCGACCCACGACCGACAGATGCTGGCCGACCTCGCCCACTGGCCGCGCCTCGACCTCGGCGCCGCCGAGGAGTCGGGGTGAGGTCGGACCTACTCGCTGACAGCCCGTCGGCAAGCGGCGACGATGTCGGCGGCGGCCTCGATGGCCTCGGCGACGTCCGACTCGGTCGCGCCCGGACGGTCCTCGCTGGGGTACTCGGTGGCGTTGCGCACCTGACGCATCCACTCGAAGTCTGCGAGCGCGTCGTCGGTCACGAACGCCGCGGCGGCCACGCCGGTGTTGTAGTGGGCACCACCGACCGGCCGCACCCGCAACCCTCGCGCAGCCAGCACGGCCGACAGCGCCTTGCGTGCTGCGTCGTAGGCCGCGGTGAACGCCATCGCCTGGTCGTCGGTGGTGGCGAGGATGCGGGCGGTCTCGACGTGCCGCTCTGCCTGGGCGATCACGGCGCGGGCGTGTTCGCCACCGGGCGTCACCCGCTCGAGCCGTCGGCCGCGCAGCATCCCCGTGATGGGCCGCGGAAACTCACCCACGGATCACCTCCACCACGGGTCGTGAGCGCACGGTCTGCACGAACGCTGACGGGTCGCTCGCCTCCCAGTCCTCGCGCGAGCTGCGCGTGATGTGGACAGGGATCCCCAGGCGCTCGCCCACGTGCGCGGCGATCTCGGCGAGCTGCCGACGGGGCGTCGTGCCGATGACGAGGACGTCGAGGTCGCGCGGAAACTCACCGGGCTCGCCGAGCCGTCGGGCTGCCCACGATCCGTAAACGACGACATCCTCGACCCCCTCGACGCCCTCGAACGCCGCTTGCAGGGTGGGCACGGGGCCGTAGGTCGCGGCGATGATCTGACTCATCGGCGCGAAGAGCGGGTGATCCACGTCGGCGCGGACGAGGCGGTTGCGACCCTCGACGCGGTCACGCAGCACCCCGCTCTCGACGAGGCGACCCACCTCGCGGTGCACGACGGGGGCGCTCACCCCGGTGCGCCGCCCCAGCTCGGCGAGTGACACCTCGACATCCGGTCGACCGAGCGTCTCGGCGAGTAGCGCCCCGACGGCGTCAGAGCGCACGAACGGCGTCAGCGACGGGGGCAGAGTCTTCACACAACGTGACGATATCTTCCACTTAACGGATGAGTCAATGACGCGATCGCCGCGCTAGGGTCCAGCGACGGACCCTCATCAGTCGAGGAACGGCTCCGCCGGAGATGTCATGACCGGTGGCGTCGACATGGTCGTGATGACGACCAGATCCACGCCATTGTTCATGCCAACTGTCGAGGGCCGGCCCCTTCGGTCGGGGTCGACCCGTCACGAGGTCAACCAGCGGAAGAGGGTCGGCCATGCGCTCATCCGCGCGTATCGATGACGGTGCCCTGGTGCCGACGGACCCGCCAACGCCCCTCATGCCGCTCCCACAGCGTGCACCGGTGGGTGACGCGCGGACCCTGGTGCAGCATGTAGGTGGCGGCCCACACGTCCTGGCCCAGGTGCTCGACGGCGAAGTCCTCGACGACCCAGGTGTCGTCGTCGCCGTGATCACCGTCGCGGTAGCGGCGGGCCACCTCGGCGATCGTCTCCTCGCGGTCCATCCGCCGCCCGGAGGCCCCGATGTGCACCATCCCCGACGCGACCATCGCCTCGATGTGCTCTCGTCCGGCGTCCCGTGGCTCGCGGTGGAACAGCGGTTCGCGCGCCCTCAGTTCCCGTTGGGCGGTCTCGGCGTCCACCGCCCCGAGGGTCCCGTCCAGGAGCTTCTGCCCGATCGGACCGGGGTTGTAGGCGACCTCCCACCGAAAACCGTCGGGGTCACTCAGGTAGGCCGAGTAGCCGCCCCAGTCCCGCCACTGCCCTGCCATCACCGGCGCGCCGGCGGCACGGGCCAGGTCCACCACCTCGTCGACCCCATCGGGGGTGGGGACGTTGTGGGCCAGGGTCAGCGGCGCGAGCCCGCTCGTGGGCTCCTCCCCCAGCTCCTCGATGAACCCCTCTCGGCTCCACAGGCTGAGGATGAGCCCCGGGCCCATCGCGACGAACACGACCTCCCCCGGCACGTTCAGCTCCGGTGTCCACCCCAATCCGTCGACGTAGAACGCCCGCGACGCCTCCAGGTCACGCACGGCGAGGGTGACGATGTTCAGCCGCTGATCCATGCGGCCCATCGTGGCAGGGAACGACGACGGGCCCCACACCTGCAGGTGTGGGGCCCGTCGTCGTTCCCTGCCACGATGGGCCGCATGGATCAGCGGCTGAACATCGTCACCCTCGCCGTGCGTGACCTGGAGGCGTCGCGGGCGTTCTACGTCGACGGATTGGGGTGGACACCGGAGCTGAACGTGCCGGGGGAGGTCGTGTTCGTCGCGATGGGCCCGGGGCTCATCCTCAGCCTGTGGAGCCGAGAGGGGTTCATCGAGGAGCTGGGGGAGGAGCCCACGAGCGGGCTCGCGCCGCTGACCCTGGCCCACAACGTCCCCACCCCCGATGGGGTCGACGAGGTGGTGGACCTGGCCCGTGCCGCCGGCGCGCCGGTGATGGCAGGGCAGTGGCGGGACTGGGGCGGCTACTCGGCCTACCTGAGTGACCCCGACGGTTTTCGGTGGGAGGTCGCCTACAACCCCGGTCCGATCGGGCAGAAGCTCCTGGACGGGACCCTCGGGGCGGTGGACGCCGAGACCGCCCAACGGGAACTGAGGGCGCGCGAACCGCTGTTCCACCGCGAGCCACGGGACGCCGGACGAGAGCACATCGAGGCGATGGTCGCGTCGGGGATGGTGCACATCGGGGCCTCCGGGCGGCGGATGGACCGCGAGGAGACGATCGCCGAGGTGGCCCGCCGCTACCGCGACGGTGATCACGGCGACGACGACACCTGGGTCGTCGAGGACTTCGCCGTCGAGCACCTGGGCCAGGACGTGTGGGCCGCCACCTACATGCTGCACCAGGGTCCGCGCGTCACCCACCGGTGCACGCTGTGGGAGCGGCATGAGGGGCGTTGGCGGGTCCGTCGGCACCAGGGCACCGTCATCGATACGCGCGGATGAGCGCATGGCCGACCCTCTTCCGCTGGTTGACCTCGTGACGGGTCGACCCCGACCGAAGGGGCCGGCCCTCGACAGTTGGCATGAACAATGGCGTGGATCTGGTCGTCATCACGACCATGTCGACGCCACCGGTCATGACATCTCCGGCGGAGCCGTTCCTCGACTGATGAGGGTCCGTCGCTGGACCCTAGCGCGGCGATCGCGTCATTGACTCATCCGTTAAGTGGAAGATATCGTCACGTTGTGTGAAGACTCTGCCCCCGTCGCTGACGCCGTTCGTGCGCTCTGACGCCGTCGGGGCGCTACTCGCCGAGACGCTCGGTCGACCGGATGTCGAGGTGTCACTCGCCGAGCTGGGGCGGCGCACCGGGGTGAGCGCCCCCGTCGTGCACCGCGAGGTGGGTCGCCTCGTCGAGAGCGGGGTGCTGCGTGACCGCGTCGAGGGTCGCAACCGCCTCGTCCGCGCCGACGTGGATCACCCGCTCTTCGCGCCGATGAGTCAGATCATCGCCGCGACCTACGGCCCCGTGCCCACCCTGCAAGCGGCGTTCGAGGGCGTCGAGGGGGTCGAGGATGTCGTCGTTTACGGATCGTGGGCAGCCCGACGGCTCGGCGAGCCCGGTGAGTTTCCGCGCGACCTCGACGTCCTCGTCATCGGCACGACGCCCCGTCGGCAGCTCGCCGAGATCGCCGCGCACGTGGGCGAGCGCCTGGGGATCCCTGTCCACATCACGCGCAGCTCGCGCGAGGACTGGGAGGCGAGCGACCCGTCAGCGTTCGTGCAGACCGTGCGCTCACGACCCGTGGTGGAGGTGATCCGTGGGTGAGTTTCCGCGGCCCATCACGGGGATGCTGCGCGGCCGACGGCTCGAGCGGGTGACGCCCGGTGGCGAACACGCCCGCGCCGTGATCGCCCAGGCAGAGCGGCACGTCGAGACCGCCCGCATCCTCGCCACCACCGACGACCAGGCGATGGCGTTCACCGCGGCCTACGACGCAGCACGCAAGGCGCTGTCGGCCGTGCTGGCTGCGCGAGGGTTGCGGGTGCGGCCGGTCGGTGGTGCCCACTACAACACCGGCGTGGCCGCCGCGGCGTTCGTGACCGACGACGCGCTCGCAGACTTCGAGTGGATGCGTCAGGTGCGCAACGCCACCGAGTACCCCAGCGAGGACCGTCCGGGCGCGACCGAGTCGGACGTCGCCGAGGCCATCGAGGCCGCCGCCGACATCGTCGCCGCTTGCCGACGGGCTGTCAGCGAGTAGGTCCGACCTCACCCCGACTCCTCGGCGGCGCCGAGGTCGAGGCGCGGCCAGTGGGCGAGGTCGGCCAGCATCTGTCGGTCGTGGGTCGCGATGACGACCGCCGAGGCCGTCGCCCCGAGCGCCTCGGTGAGTTCGTCCACGAGGGTCGCCGACAGGTGGTTGGTGGGCTCGTCGAGCATGACGACGTCGGGCCGCTCCGCCAGCAGGAGGGCCAGGTGCAGGCGCCGCTGCTGCCCCTGCGACAGGCGATGCACCGGGGTGCGGGCAGCCTTCGCGTCGACCAGGCCGAGACTGCGCAGCGGCGGTGCGTCCCCTCCCCGCCCGAGCGCCTCCAGCCGGTCGGCGTAGACACGGTGGGCCGGGTGGGTGTGATTCCACCGGGGCACTTCCTGTCCGAGGAGGCCGACGCGGGCGCGATTCGTGCGGCGCACTCGGCCGCGCGATGCCGCGAGTTCACCGGCGAGCACGGCCAGGAGCGTCGACTTGCCCGCACCGTTGGGTCCGGTGATGAGGAGCCGGTCGCCGCCGCTGAGGGCGACGCTGACCGGGTGGGGCAGCCGCCGGTCCACCGCGACGTCATCGGCCACGAGGAGGTGGGCCCCGGCGCGGGTCCGCGCCGTCGGCCACGCCAGCGCCATCGGCGGCTGCGGCACGGTGATCCGGTGCCGGTCGAGCTCGTCGACGCGGCGGTTGAACGCCTGGACGACCCCGGCGGCCCGCGTCGCCCGCTGGTGCTTGCCTGTGCCCTTGTCGGGCCGCCACGCACCCTGCAACCGGCCGCGAGCCTCCTCGGCCGAGCGGGTGAGCGCCTCGTGTTCGGCGACCTGCTCGGCGTACTCGGCCTCCCACCGGGCGCGCTCCCGTCGCCGGCCCTCGACCCACCCGTCATACCCGCCCGCGTACGTGCGGGGGAGTCCGTCGCGGCTGGGGTCGAGGTCGAGGAACGTCTCACCCACCGCCCGCAGCAACGCGCGGTCGTGGCTGACGAGCGCGAGCCCGCCACGATGCTCGCGCAGGCGGCGGGTGAGGAAGGCCAAGGCGTCGGCGTCGAGGTGGTTGGTCGGCTCGTCGAGCAGGAGCAGATCGGTCGCGCTGCCGAGGACGACGGCGAGGCGCACCCGGTAGCGCTGCCCCACCGACAAACTCCGAAGGGGGCGATCCCGGTCGGTGCACGCGTTCAGGCCCTCCAGGGCCAGGTCGATGCGGCGCTCGGCGTCCCAGGCGTCGAGGTGGGTCGCCAGCTCCAGTGCGGCGGCGTACTCCTCCTCCGCGCCCGGGGATCCCGACGCCAGGGCCTCACCGGCGGCGTCGAGGCGGTCGAGGGCGCCACGGGCTGCGCCGACGGCGTCGTGGATGAGGTCGCCGACGGTGCGGTCGTCGGCGTCGAGAGCCTGTTCGACGAGGGCGTGCGTGCCGACGCGCGCGACCGTGCCCGCGTCGGGCACGTGAGTCCCGGCGAGCACGTGCAGCAGGGTGGTCTTGCCGCGCCCGTTCTCGCCGACGATCGCGAGGCGCGACCCGGCGGAGACGGTGATGTCGACGCCGGTGAGGACGTCGCGGTCGCCGAGGGTGACATGGACGTTCTCGGCGCGGATGTGGGCAGCGCTGCCCGCGGGCAGCGGATGGGTGTGGTGCATCGATGATCTTTCGGCTCGTCAAGGAGCCGGGCAGGCGCGTTACGCCGCCCGGTGGGGTCACCAGGACGGCGGAGGAACGTGCTTGATAGGTCCCGCCGCCGTCAGCGGCGAGCCCAGAGCTTCATCGAGGCGATGCCTGCGTACATGCCGACCACGGTACGCACCCGGGGCGGAGTGAGGCCACCGAGTTTCGCCAGGGGTCTCGAGACGCTTCGCTCCCCCAACGGCCAACGAGGAGCCCCGCCCCGTTGGTTGAGGAGCGAGCGAAGCGAGTGTCTCGAAACCATGGTGAGGTGCTCACAGAGTCTCACCAATGTCTCGAGACGCTGCGCTCCTCGACCAACGAAGGCGTTGGCTTGGACGGATCACCCCTGGCCAACCCAAGGTTGAGCGGAATAGACTCAACTTCGTCGCCGTTGACCTAGGTGAATCGCAGACCACCTGTGTCTGCCGCCAGATCTCACCGACCCGAGGAGGGTTCGATGTCCCTTCAGTTCACGACCAAGGCCCAGGATGCCTTCTCCACCGCTGTGCGCACGGCCGCGGCTGCGGGGCACCCGCACGTCGAGCCCGCACACCTGCTCAAGGCCCTCGCCGACCAGACCGAGACGACCACCGGCCCGCTGCTCGACGCCACCGGTTCCTCGCTGCTGGCCGCCTCCCGCACCGCCGACGCCGCGCTCGCCAAGCTGCCGAGCGCGACCGGCTCCTCGATGACCTCGCCCAACCTCTCCCGCGGCGCCCAGACCGTGCTGGAGCAGGCGCGTCAGGTCATGGAGGCCATGGGCGACACGTACATCTCCACCGACCACCTGCTGCTCGCGCTCGCGCGCACCGGCGACTTCGGCCTCGACGCCGAGGCCATCGACGAGCGCATCCCCGCCATGCGCGGCGGCGGCAAGGTGACCAGCGAGAACCCCGAGGACCAGTTCAACGCGCTCGCCAAGTACGGCACCGACCTCACGCTCATCGCGCGGGAGGGCAAGCTCGACCCGGTCATCGGGCGAGACTCGGAGATCCGCCGCGTCATCCAGGTGCTCTCGCGGCGCACGAAGAACAACCCGGTGCTCATCGGTGAGCCCGGCGTCGGCAAGACCGC
>JAUNTP010000134.1:4908-9818 GCA_030538585.1 Mobilicoccus sp. | reverse complement strand
CTCCATCAACCAGATCCGCCGCTGACCCCCGAAACCGCACGTTTGAACGTGCGGTTTCGGGGGTGGGTGGTCAGTGGAGGCTCGTGTCGGCGTCGGTGAGGTGCCAGGCGTGGAAGCGCACGGTGAGGCCCGCCCTCGTGGGGGAGCAGGTGTAGGGGCCGGCCTGCGCCACCGCTGATTCCGGCAGGGGCGTGACGCGCATAAACTGCAGGTCGTCATCGCCGACACGAGCACGGACGATGAGCGCGCCGCCGGTGCGGCTGACGCGGATGGTGACGCGCTGTCCAGCCCAGCCGTCGACGGGCGAGACCGACCAGTCGGATGCGCCGTCGGTCACGACCGCCCCGAGCTGGAGAGAGCCGTCGGAGCGTTCGAGCCCGGCCTTGACCCACCGTTCCTCGTCGACCCGCACGAAGACGCCCGCCTGATCGAACTGTTCGGGTAACTCCGCCGTGAACGTCACCTCCGCGGCCACCCCGACCGGGAAATCGGCGAGCAGCGCATGCTCGGAGTCGTGAACGAACCCGTAGGAGGTGTGCCGCCACGCGTCGGACCCCTTGAGGGCAGTCACCAGGAAGTCGTCCCCGTCCACCACCGCAGCAACGGGCGGGTGAGTCCACCTCCCGCTCGACCAGGGCAGTGCCGAGGGACGTGAAGGGGTGGCCATGCCGCCTCCGATCGCCGACGCTCTATCGAGGGTGGCCCAGACGAAACCCCGGCGGTGTGGCCGAGGCCAGTGATCGTTCCGGGGTCTTCACCAGAAGGCTATACCCGGAGGGAGCGCGATGGCTCAGTTGTCCCCGAGAGGGAACGACGAAGGCCTCCGACTGCGCTATTGCCAGTCAGAGGCCTCTGTCGAAGAGTCGGGGTGACAGGATTTGAACCTGCGACCTCTTCGTCCCGAACGAAGCGCGCTACCAAGCTGCGCCACACCCCGGTGCCCTCAACGGGCGACCGCCCCACCTTAGCGGACACCTCCGCGGTTCACCGAATCGGTCGAACCTCGCCCGCCTCGCCCCGCGGAGCGAGCGTCAACAGGGTCGCCTCGGGGCGGCACGCGAACCGGATCGGCACGTACGGCGACGTGCCCAGACCCGCCGACACGTGCATCCACGCCGCACCCTCCGGCGCCAGTTCAGAGGGGATGCCGTTCGCTCCCGGCCACCACCGGGAGACCCCCTTGACCCGCCTCGTGTCCAGGTCACAGTTCGTCACGATGGCCCCGTAGAACGGCACCGCCAACTGCCCGCCATGCGTGTGGCCCGCGATCACGAGCCCCGCGCCGTCACCCACCATCGCGTCCAGCACCCGCGTGTACGGGGCATGGACGATGCCCACCGTGAGGTCCGCCGCAGCGTCGGCCGGGCCGGCGACCTCGTCGTACCGGTCGTACTCCAGGTGCGGGTCGTCCACCCCCACCAGCTCCAGGTCCAGACCCTGCACGCCCATCCGGCCGCGCGTGTTCGTCAGGTCGCTCCACCCCGCGCCCCGCAGCTCCTCGACGAGGACGTCCGTCGGCAGGCGGGGCGTCCGCGGCTTCGGCCGCTTGCGCACGAGATAGTCGACCGGGTTCTTGCGCCCAGGAGCGAAGTAGTCGTTCGATCCCAGCACGAACGCGCCCGGCAGCTCACGGAACGGCGCCAACGCCCGCATCAGCGGCGCGATCGACTCCGGGTGCGCGATGTTGTCGCCCGTGTTGACGATCGCATCGGGCTCCAACTCCGCGAGCGAAGAGATCCACGCCATCTTGCGCGCCTGCGTCGGCATGAGATGGATATCCGACAGGTGCAGCACATTCACCGGCTCGGCTCCCGGCGGCAAGACCGGCACCACGAACCGACGCAGCGTGAACGCGTTGCGCTCGATGAGCGAGCCGTACGCGACAGCTCCGGCACCGGCCAGGCCCGCGCCTAGAACGAGACGAGAAAGCGTGTTCATTCCGGCCAGTCTCGCAGACCGCCCCGGCGGCCTGCGCGCCGCGACAGATGCGAACGTCAGTCGCTGCTGTCCGAGCTGTTCTCGTCGGCCGTGTTGTCCTCCGACGGACCCTCATCGGCCCCCTGCTCCTCACTGAGCAGCGGCGGCTCCTCGAACACGCGGAACCGCTGACGGTTCATGTCCGAGCTGGCCTCGTCGATGATGCGCTTCCACAGCGGGCCCGCCACCGTGCCGCCGTACGCACCCACGGAACGCTGGTCGTACGGCGTGCCGTACCAGACCGCCGCGGCGAGCTGCGGGGTGTACCCGGCGAACCACGTCTCGGTGCTGTTGTCGGCCGTACCCGTCTTACCTGCCGACACCCGGCCTCGCGCCAACTGGGACCGGCGACCGGTGCCCTCGGTCATGACCCGCTCCAGAATGCGCGTCGTGTCGTAGGCCACCTGCGGCGAGATCGCCCGATCGCACTGCTGCTTACGCACCGGCAGCTCCGCGCCGTCGAACTGCACGATCTTCTCCACCGGGTACGGCTCGCAGTACACCCCACCCGAGGCGAGCGTCGCGTACGCGCCCGCCAAGGTCAGCGGCGAGGCGTTGTCCGCACCGAGGATCGTTGCGGCGAGGCCACCGGTGCCGTACGGCTGACCGTCGGCGCGGTGCAGGCCCATCCGGTTGGTCACCTCACGCACCGTGCAGACGCCGATGCGCTCGGCCAACGACGCGAAGGCCGTGTTGATCGACTGCACCGTCGCGTTCTGCAATGACGTCGAGGCCCCGACCTCTTCACCCTCCACGTTGTAGGGGGAGAACGGCTGGCTGTCGATGCCGCACTCCGGGCCGCCCAGCTGACGGTTGGTGAACGTCGTGCCGTCCTTCGGGGTCTGCACGCGGCTCTGCGCGGTCAAGCCGTCCTCGATGGCCGCCGCCACGGCGAAGGGCTTGACCGTCGAACCGATCTGGAACCCGGCCGACGCACCGTAGCGTTCGTCGACGGCCCAGTTGACGCTCGTCTTGCCCGGACCGCCCTCCATGTCCCACGTCGTGTTCTGGCCGATGGCGAGCACTCGGCCCGTCCCCGGCTCCACGATGGCCGCCGCGGTGCCGCGACGCTGCGGGTTGGTGGGCGAGATGCGATCGGACAAGATCTCCGACGTGCGAGCCGTGAGCGCCGGGTCGAACGTCGTGTGGATCTCGAGCCCACCGTGGTAGAGCCGCTTGTACCGCTCGTCGGGGTCGGCGCCCAGAGATTCCTGCTCCATGAGCCACTTGACGACGTACTCGCACACGTACGGGTTGGTGGCGGCCGGGCAGGACGGCTGCAACGGCTGCACGTTGAGGCGCAACCCCTGATCCTTGGCCTCGCGCATGCGGCGCGTGGAGATCATGCCCTCCTCGCGCATCGCGTCGAGGACGTCGTTGCGCCGCGAGATGGCGCGCTCGGGGTTGTTGATGGGGTCGGCCGTGCCAGGGTTCTGCGCCAGGCCGGCGATGAGCGCCGACTGGGCGAGGTTGAGCTCGGCCGCCGTGGTGTCGTAGTAGCGGTGCGCGGCCGCCTCGATGCCGTAGGCCTGAGCCCCGAAATACACGATGTTGAGGTAGCCCTCGAGGATCTGGTCCTTGGAGCGGCGCTGCTCCATCGAGATGGCGTACTTCATCTCCTGGATCTTGCGCACCCCACCGGCGATGCCGCTCCGAGCCAAGGCGGCCTGCGCCGCGTCCTCGTTCTCGTTCTGGCGGGCCGCGGCAACGAGGAGCTGACGCACGTACTGCTGGGTGAGCGTGGACGCGCCCTGCGTGTCACCACCGACCGTCGCCACGACGGCGCGCAGGAGCCCCCGGCCGTCGACGCCGCCGTGCTCGTAGAAGCGCCGGTCCTCGATGGCGACCATGGCGTTCTTCATGTCCTGGGAGATCTCGTCGAGCGGGACGACGATGCGGTTCTCTTCGTAGAGCGTCGCGATGGTCGAGCCGTCACGGGCGAGGACACGCGACTGCTGCGCCATGGGGGAGGACGTGAACTGGGCCGGGAGCGCGTCGAATGCGGTGACGACCTCCTTGGTTGCCATGCCCCCGACGCCGGCCAACGGCATGAAGATGCCGGCCGCGAGGAGCCCCAGCACGGTCGAGGCCCCGACGAAGGCCGCCATCAGCCCGGCGATGCCCGGCACACCACTGACACGTCGTCCCATACCACCAGGGTAGACGCCAACCCTGACAACGCCGCTCACGCCGCTCGGGTGCCGGGATGCGGGCCGATTCGAGCCGTCTGCACCGTCCTCGACCACCCCCTCGGTCGCCCACACGGCCGATGCCGCATCGCCGCAGGTGGATTCGCCGATCTAGTCCTTTCGGGCCCCCACGAACCATCCGACCGGGGGATCGCGTGCACGGCCCGCGGTTCCTACGGTGGGAGGCACGGGCCCCCACCCGTGACCGGCAACGTCGCCGGTCTCGCACGGGCCCTGCCGGACGACCACCAACGTGAGGACGGACATGACGATCACATCAACGCCGATGCGGCGTCGTCAGGCGGAGTGGATCGAGGACTGGACTCCCCTCGCGAGCTGCCGGACCTCCGAACCCGACGAGCTGTTCGTTCAGGGTGCCGCCCAGCAGCAGGCCAAGCGGATCTGCCTGCGTTGCCCCGTCGTCGCCGAATGCCTCGCCGACGCCCTCGACCACCGCGCCGAATTCGGCGTGTGGGGCGGCATGACCGAACGCGAACGCCGCGCCATCCTGCGCCGCCACCCCGGCGTGACCTCCTGGAAAGACCTGTTCACCAAAGCCCGCGGGGACGAAGCGACCGCCTGACCCCTCCTGCGGAGATCCTCCCCCGTCGTTGGTTGATTTCGAGACGCTCCGCTCCTCAATCCGGCGGAGGAGGAGCGAAGCGACGTCTCGAAACCACCGTGCTTCTCGCTGTGACGTGGCCGGGATGGTCTCGAGACGCTTCGCTCCTCGACCAACGAGGG
>JAUNTP010000134.1:0-4808 GCA_030538585.1 Mobilicoccus sp. | reverse complement strand
CTCAGTCGTGGCTCGCGAGGGCCTCGCCGATTTCCCGTAGTCCGTCGAGGTCGTGGATGTCGGAGGCCGACACCGGGACATGGCTGACCGCCACCCCCGAGTGTCGGGCGGCGAACTCGCGGGTGCGGCTGCGGTGTCGGCGCGCCTGTGCCGCAACCTGCGCGTGAACCTCCAACATCTCGGCGGTACGTCGCAACACCCCCACGTCCGCGGAGTCGGCGTCCTGCCGGTCGGCCCGGGCCCGCAACCGGGCGGCGGCGTCGATGGCCGCGTCCTCGCCGACATCCGCGAGCCGCTGCCGGCGAACCCGGTTGATGACGACGCCCGCGAGCGGCATGGCGTCGGCGACGAGACGGTCGACGAAGTACCCCGCCTCACGCAACGCGTCGGGTTCGGGGGAGGCGACGACGACGAACGCCGTCTCCGAGCGCTGCAGCAGGGAAAAGGTCTCGTCGGCGCGCTGCCGAAACCCGCCGAACATCGTGTCGAGCGCCGCGACGAGAGAGCGGACGTCCTCCAGCGTCGACGCGCCGAGGATCTTGGAGAGCACCCCCGAGGCCATCGTGACGCCGACGCCGAGCATCTTCGTGTAGGCCCGGCCCCCGGCGCGCGCCGGTGCAAGCAGGACCCGGATGAAGCGCCCGTCGAGGAACGAGCCCAACCGGGAGGGCGCGTCGAGAAAGTCGAGGGCGGAGCGCGACGGCGGGGTGTCGACGACGACGAGGTCCCAGCGCGGTCGGCCGTTCTCGGTGAGAGCGTGGAGTTGCCCGAGCTTCTCCATCGCCATGTACTCCTGGGTGCCCGCGAACGAGCTGGAGAGCGCCTCGTAGAACGGGTTGGCGAAGATCTGCTCGGCCTTCTCGGGGGTGCTGTGAGCGGCCACGACCTCGTCGAAGGTGCGCTTCATGTCGAGCATCAGCGCATCGAGCGACCCGCCGGCCGTGAGGTCGAGCCCCTCGACGGCGCGCGGGGTGTTGTCGAGGCGTTCGAGCCCGAGAGACTGCGCGAGGCGACGGGCCGGGTCGATGGTGAGCACCGCGACGCGGCGCCCGGACTCCGCGGCGCGCACCGCCATGGCCGCGGCAGTGGTCGTCTTGCCCACGCCGCCGGAACCGCAACACACGATGATGCGCAGGTCGGGGTCGGCGAGCAGGGCGTCGACGTCGAAGGGGGTGTCGGCGCTGTCGGCACCGAGGTGATGCGGGCGGCGGCTACCGGGGCGACTCATGTCCACACCGCCTGTTCGGCCAGATGCTGCGCCAACGTGCGCACGCGGCCGGGGCCGCTCTCATCGGCGAGATGCGGGAGAACGTAGAGCGCTGAGCCGTGTGCCTCCAGGTCGCGGAGCAACCGATCCTCCAGCTCGAGACGGACGGCGTGGTCGGCGGCCTCGGCGAGCAGGTCCGCGCCGGCACCGGCGCCCGTATCGCCGAGGGCGGACGCCATGGCGTGCTCGACCTGCGCCTCGAAACCCTCGGTGAGGCCGCCGGGGCGCAGCAGGTCGGCCGACAGGTCCTCGGAGAGGATCTCTGGCCGCGCCTGGTTGACGATGAACGCCCCGAGCGGGACCTTGATGCGTTCCAGGTCGCCGACGGCGTCCAACGTCTCCTGCACCGGCATGTCCTCGAGCAACGTGGTCAGGTGGACGACCGCGGCGCCCGAGCGCAGCAACCGCGTGATGGAGTCGGCCTGATTGCGGATCGGCCCGACCTTGGCCAGCTCGGCGACCTCGTCGTTGACGTTGAGGAAGTTGGCGACACGGCCGGTGGGTGGGGCATCGAGCACGACGGCGTCATAGACCCACGGACCCGAGTCCTTGCCGTCCCGCCGACGCCGCGCGGCCTCGTACACCTTGCCGATGAGCAGGACGTCCCGCACACCCGGGGCGATGGTGGTGGCGAAGTCGATGGCGCCCATGCGCTCGAGCGCCGACCCGGCCCGCCCGAGCCGGTAGAAGATCTCCAGGTATTCGAGCAGGGCCGCCTTGGCGTCGACCGACAGTCCCCACACCTCACCGCCGCTGGAGACCCGCAGGACGAGCTTCTCCTCGTCGGGCAGGGGAGCGACGTCGAAGGCCTGGCTGATGCCCTGCCGGCCCTCCACCTCGGCCAGCAGTACCTTGCGCCCGAGGCTCGCCAGGGTGAGAGCCAGCGCCGCGGCCACCGTGGTCTTGCCCGTGCCGCCCTTACCGGTGACGACATGCAGCCGCACACCGGGCCAGTCGGGGGAGGAGTCGTCCACGCGACCACTGTAGGACGCAGCGGGCATCATCGCGTGGTGAGCGCCGAGTCGGTCCCGTCCGGCACCGGCTGTCGGAGCCAGCACCTATTGTCGGGTCATGACCACGTGGGAGTACGTCACCGTTCCGCTCATCGTTCACAACACCAAGGCGATCCTCGACAACTGGGGTGCCGACGGCTACGAGCTCGTCCAAGTCGTCGTCATGCCCGAGGGCAACCTCGTCGCCTACCTCAAGCGTCCCAAGCAGTCCTGACCGACCAACCCCTCCAGCCCCAGCACGCAGACCTGAGCCACCAAGGAGAACCACGATGAGTGCCGTCGAAGACCGCCTGGCCGAGCTGGGACTGTCGGTCCCCGAGGTCGTCCCGCCCGTCGCCGCGTACGTGCCGGCGCTGCGGGACGGCCGACGCATCTACACCTCGGGGCAGGTGCCCATGCGTGACGGGGCCCTCGCCGCCACCGGCAAGGTCGGCGAGGGTGAGGGTCTCGTCTCCGCCGAGCAGGCCAAGGAGATGGCGCAGCTGTGCGCTCTCAACGCCATCGCCGCGGTCAAGAGTGTCGTCGGCGACCTCGACCGCGTGGCGCAGGTCGTCAAGGTCGTCGGTTTCGTCGCGAGCGACCCCTCGTTCACGGGGCAGCCGGGCGTCATCAACGGCGCGAGTGAGCTGCTGGGTCACGCCTTCGGTGAGGCCGGAACGCACGCTCGCAGCGCGGTCGGGGTGGCGACGCTGCCGCTGGACGCCCCCGTCGAGGTCGAGATCATCGTCGCGCTCGCCGAGGACGACTGAGCATGCCGGGCGGGAGTTCACCCGAGGTCGAGCGCACGGTGCGATTTTTCGCCGTGCCGGAGTCCCTCGCCGCGCATGCGGCATCGGCGCCGGCATCGGCTGCTCCCGCCCGCCTCGCCGCCACGGTCATGGTCGTCCGTGACGTGGCGGACGGCGGGGTCGAGGTGTTCATGCTGCGGCGACGCGCCTCCATGGAGTTCGCGCCGCGCATGATGGTCTTTCCCGGTGGCGGGGTGGATGCCCGGGACGCCGACGAAGACCTGCCCTGGGAGGGGCCCTCGCCCGCGCAGTGGGCCGACATCCTCGATACCGACGAGGCCGGAGCCCGTGAACTCGTCGTCGCTGCCGCACGCGAAGTGTTCGAGGAGTGCGGGGTCCTTCTCGCGGGAGCCGACGCCGACACCCTCGTCGGGGACGTCACCGACGAGGCGTGGCACGCCGACCGCGAGAAACTCCTCTCGCGGGAGCAGTCGTTCGCCGAGATGCTCATGGCAAGAGGTCTCGTGCTGCGCACCGACCTGCTCACCGCGTGGGCGCACTGGGTCACCCCGGAGTTCGAGCCGAAGCGCTACGACACGCTGTTCTTCGTCGCGGCCCTCCCGCAGGGGCAGACCCCCGACGACCGAGGCCGACCACGCCGAGTGGGTGCGCCCGTCGGCCTTGTTCGAGGAGGTCGACGCTCGCCACGCGGCCCTGCTGCCGCCCACTCTCGTGTGCCTGGAGCAGCTCGCTCGGGCGCGCGATGTCGAGCACCTGCTGACGACGGCGCCGCCCGTCGCCCGCGTGATGCCCACCCTGGAGACCGGGCCCGAGGGCACCCGCCTGCGCGTCGAGTTGCCCGAGGAGACGTCGTGAGCCCCACCCCTCCCACCCCGCCGGTCGAGCCCGGGTCGTGGACCGGGGGTGAGGGTTCCGCCCACGTGACCGCGGTCCTCGCCCCCAACGCCTCGCCGATGACGCTCGAAGGCACGAACACGTGGATCATCGGCGACCCGCGCGCCGGCACGTGCGCCGTCGTCGACCCCGGCCCGCTCGATGAAGCCCATCTGGCCGCGGTGTTCGAGGCCGTCGACGGTCGCACCGTCACCGACGTGCTGCTCACCCACCGGCATCCCGACCACGCCGACGGAGCCGCCGCGTTCGCCGAGAAGGCCGGCGCTACGGTGCGCGCCGCGGGGCCGGGCGCGGACGAGCTGGCCGACGGTCAGGTCTTCACCGCGGGCGGCGTCGACATCGGCGTCCTGGCCACGCCGGGACACACGCAGGATTCGGTGTGCTTCTACGTGGGCGCTGACGAGGCGCTGCTCACCGGCGACACCATTCTCGGCTGGGGCACGACGATGGTGGCCTACCCCGACGGGCGCCTCGGCGACTACCTGACCACCCTCGACCGCCTGGCAGGGATGACGGGCGGGGACCACGACCACCCGGTGCGACGGTTCCTCCCCGGACACGGCGCCTACCTGCCGGACGCCGACGCCGCGGTCCACTTCTACCTGGATCACCGCAGGGAGCGCCTCGACCAGGTGCGTCACGCCGTCGCCGACGGAGCGACCGAGGTGCAGGACGTCCTCGAAGTCGTCTACGCAGAGGTTCCGAGGGAACTGTGGCCCGCGGCCGCCAAGAGCGTCCAGGCGCAACTGGAGTACCTGCAAGCCCGCTGAAGCCCTCGGCCCACCCCACCCCACCCGTTGGTTGATCTCGCGACAGTCGCGGCGCTCCATACACGATCCAATGAGGAGGAGCGCAGCGACGTATCGAAACCATGGTGAGTTGAAG
>JAUNTP010000133.1 GCA_030538585.1 Mobilicoccus sp. | reverse complement strand
CCGAACGGAGCCGTAAATGAGAAGGTGCGATTCGATGTGGCTACCCGGAAGAGCTCCTCGCTTGCTGCGGGGCTTCCTTCGAGCCGGGTGACAACCCTACCAGGCTTGCGGGCCTGATGCCAACTCGTCGCCGAGGCTGTGGTGGCTGGTTGTCCGTCCACCCTCGGGACCGGCCGCTGCGAGCGTCCGTTCCTCCCTGCCGGGTGAACGAGTAGAACCATAGGACGACGCTGCGGTGAACGCCAAATCCGCTGGTCAGAGGCGTACGGCCACCGAGCAGGAGCGCTCGGTGGCCGTACCGTCAGCCGAGGTGGACCGCCGCCAGTGACTTGCGACCTCGCTTGAGGAGCGCCGTGTGACCGTGCAGGAACTGCTCCGCCGTCAGCCGGGCGTCCGGGTCGCCGACCTTGACGTTGTTGACCGACACCCCACCCTCGCTGATGCTGCGCCGCGCCGCCCTGCGCGAGTCGGCGAGGCCGGTCGCGACGAGCGCGTCGACCAGCTCGGAATCGCCGGCGACGGCCGCCTGCGGAAGCTCGGCCGTCGCGTCACGCAGGGTGTCGGCGTCGAGCGAGGACGGGTCCTCCTTCCCGAAGAGGACGGCCGAGGCGCGGATGACTCCCTCCGTGGCCGCGGCGCCGTGCACGAGTGTGGTGACGTCCTCGGCCAAGGTGCGCTGCGCCGCACGGCGGAACGGCTCCTCGGCGACCTGCCGTTCCAGCTCCGCGATCTCCTCGGCGCTGCGGTCGGTGAAGACCTTGAGCAGCATGACCACCGAGGCGTCCTCGACGTTGAGCCAGTACTGGTAGAAGGCGTACGGGCTCGTCATCGCGGGGTCCAGCCAGATGGCGTTGCCTGCGGACTTGCCGAACTTCTCCCCCGCGCTGTCGGTGAGGATCGGCGTCGTCAGCGCCCCGACCGAGACACCCTCGACACGTCCGATGAGGTCGACTCCGGCGGTGAGGTTGCCCCATTGGTCCTGCCCGCCGGTCTGCAGGGTGCAGCCGTGGTCGCGGTACAGGTGCAGGTAGTCGAGCGCCTGGAGGATCTGGTAGCTGAACTCGGTGTAGCTGATGCCCTCCTCGGAGGCCAGCCGGGCGGCGACGGCGTCCTTCTTGATCATCTGGTTGACCCGGAAGTGCTTGCCGTACTCGCGCAGGAAGTCCAGCGCGCTGATGGGCTCGGTCCAGTCGAGGTTGTTGACGAAGGTCGGCGGGTTGGAGGTGTCGGCCTCGAGGATGCGGCGCACCTGCACGGCAATCTTCTCGACGTCCTCCGCCGTCTGCTCCTTGGTCTTGAGGACCCGCTCGCTGCTGGGGCGCGGGTCTCCGATGAGGCCCGTGGAGCCGCCGACGAGGCCGATGACGGTGTGCCCGGCCCGCTGCAGATGGCGTAGCAGGATGAGCTGCACCAGGTTGCCGAAGTGGAGGCTCGGCGCCGTGGGGTCGAACCCGCAATACACGGTGAGCTTCCCGTCGAGCGCCGCTCGCAGCGCGGCCTCGTCGGTGGTCTGCGCCACCAGTCCGCGCCACTGCAGCTCATCCAGGACGTTGCTCACGGGTCTTCCTCTCGTCGTCGAACCGCCCCTGCAGGACGGATGGGGCCTACTTTGCCTCAGCGGCTGCGCGTGCGGCGAACCGCCGCACGGTAGGGCGACACGGTGGGGTCGTCGCGCACCCAGTACCGCCACGGGTACGCCCCTGTCCCGCCTTCGCCGGCGACGCCCACGCGGAGCCCGCTCGAGATCGCCGCCGGAGGCTCGCCACGGTGCACCGTGAGGGGTGAGGTCGCGGCCGTGGTGTCGAGGCCGTCGTCGTCGCGGGTGAGGCCGAGGGTCACGGCGAGCCGGGCCGGTCCGCGGGCGAGGTCGCGATCGACCGGCGGCGCGGCGCCGGGGCGGGTCCGTCGTTCACGTGCCTCGACGACGCCCTCGATCACCTCACCCGCCCGCAGGAGCACCGCGCTCGCGCGACCCGCCGGGCCGCACACCAGGTTGGCGCAGTGGTGCATCCCGTACGTGAAGTACACGTACAGGCCCCCGGGCGGGCCGAACATCGTCGCCGTCCGTGCGGTGGCGCCGCGGAAGGCGTGGGACCCGGGGTCGTTGGACCCGTCGTAGGCCTCCACCTCGGTGAGCCGGAGCGCGACCGGCCCGTGCCGGACGATGCACCCCAGCAGATCAGGGGCCACCTCCAGGACGGGTCGGTCGTAGAAGTCCGCGGCGACTCGGTCAGTGGCGAGCCGGTCAGTCACGGACCTTGACGCGCCCCGCCGACCAGTCCCGCTGCCATGCGGCGATCTGCGACAGCTTGGTGAGCTGTTCGGCCACGCGCGCCGGCGCAGTGCCGCCGAGGGCGTCGCGCGAGGCGAGCGACCCCTCCACGCTGAGGACCTCCCGCACCCCGGGGGTGAGGTGCTCGGAGATCTCGGCGAGGTCGTCGTCGGTGAGGTCCCACAGCTCGATGCCGCGCTCCTCACAGGTGCGCACGCAGGCGCCCGCGACCTCGTGCGCGATCCGGAACGGCACGCCCTGACGCACGAGCCACTCGGCGACGTCGGTCGCGAGCGAGAACCCTTGGGGGGCCAGTTCTTCGAGACGCTCGGGGTGGAACGTCAGGGTCGCCACCATCCCCGAGAACGCCGGCAGCAGCACCTCCAGGGAGTCGATGGCGTCGAAGACGGGCTCCTTGTCCTCCTGCAGGTCGCGGTTGTAGGCCAGCGGCAGCGCCTTGAGCGTCGTCAACAACCCGGCCAGGTCACCGACGAGGCGCCCGGCCTTACCGCGAGCCAGCTCGGCGACGTCGGGGTTCTTCTTCTGCGGCATGATGCTCGACCCCGTGGAGTAGGCATCGGCGAGGGTGACGAAGCCGAACTCCTTGGTCGCCCAGAGGATGACCTCCTCGGCGAGCCGCGAGATGTCGACCGCGGTCATGGCGGCCACGAAGCAGAACTCGGCCACGAAGTCACGGCTCGCGGTGCCGTCGATGGAGTTCTCCACGGCGCCGTCGAACCCGAGGTCCATGGCCACGGCCTGCGGGTCGAGGCCGAGCGAGCTGCCCGCCAGCGCACCCGATCCGTACGGGGAGACCGCGGCCCGCTCGTCCCAGTCACGAAAGCGCTCGACGTCGCGCAGCAGCGGCCACGCGTGCGCGAGGAGGTGGTGGGCGAGCAGCACCGGCTGGGCGTGCTGAAGGTGGGTCCGGCCCGGCATCGCGACGCTCGGGTGGGTCTGCGCCTGGGCGACCAGGGCGTCGACGACATCGAGCACGAGCCCGGAGACGATCCGGGCGTGGTCACGCAGGTACATGCGGAACAGGGTCGCGACCTGGTCGTTGCGGGAACGGCCGGCCCGCAACCGGCCGCCGACGTCGGCCCCGGCCCGCTCGATCAGGCCACGCTCCAGGGCTGTGTGAACGTCCTCGTCGTCCTCCGCCGGGATGAAGGCGCCGCTGTCGACGTCGGCACCCAACTGACGTAGACCGTCCAGCATCGCCGCGAGGTTCTCCTCGTCGAGGATGCCCGCGGCGTGCAGGACCCGCGCGTGGGCGCGCGACCCGGCCAGGTCGTACGGGGCGAGGCGCCAGTCGAAGTGGGTGCTCTTCGACAAGGCCGCCAGGGCCTCGTCGGGGCCGCCGCTGAACCGGCCTCCCCACAGAGCTGCACTGTCGGGTCGCTCGTCGCTCACGCGTCGGTCCTTTCGTCGGGGTGGTGCGGGAGGGTTCGGGTGCTCTCGGACGTGTCGGTGTCATCCTCGCGGCCGGGGCCGGCCGCGAGCGCGAGCAGACGTTCGGCGACGGCGGCTCCGCCGTCAGCGCCGGTGGTGACGACGAGCACCGTGTCGTCACCGGCGACGGTACCGATGATGCCCGAGTCGCGCTGCAACTCGGTCTTGTCGATGGCGCTCGCCAAGTAGTTCGCGGCGCCGGGCGGGGTGCGCAGCACCGCGAGGTTGCCCGAGGAGGCGGCGGTGACGAGGAGTTCTTCGCAGAGGCGACGCAGGCGTCCGTCGACCTCGTCGGCGGTGGAGGCCGGCCGCGGGGTGGGGTCGCCGCCCTCGGCGGGCACGGCGTAGACGAGCGTACGACCCATGCGGACCTTGACGGCGCCGAGCTCGACGAGGTCGCGCGAGAGGGTGGCCTGGGTGACGTCGTACCCGTCGGCGGCGAGCAGGTCGAGCAGTTGCGGCTGGGACTTGACGACCGTGTGCTCGAGGAGGTCGACGATGCGCTGGTGGCGGGCGACCCGCGACTGGGCGACGGCCATGTCAGACCCGATCGAGCAGGCGCGGGAGCAGGTCGACGAAGGCGAGCAGCTCCTCGGCCGTGACGATGAGCGGCGGCGCGAGGCGCACGGTGTCCGGACGAACGGGGTTGACGATGAACCCCTCCTCCAGGGCGGAGCGGGCGACCTCGGCGGCGACGGGCTCGGCGAGGCCGATGCCGATGAGCAGGCCTCGCCCGCGCACCTCGGTGATGCGCTCGTCTCCCAGCTCGACGACCCGCGTCCGTACGCGGTCGTGCAGGTCACGCGCGCGCTCCAGGAGTCCGTCGCGCTCGATGACCTCCAGCACCGTGAGGGCGGCGCGGCAGGCCAGCGGGTTCCCACCGAAGGTGGTCCCGTGCTGCCCTGGGGTGAGCAGCCCGGTCACCTCCGCGGAGAACGTCACGAGCGCCCCGATCGGCACGCCGCCCGCGAGCCCCTTCGCGAGCAGCAGGGCGTCAGGGACGATCCCCGCCTCCTGAAACGCGAACCAGGTGCCGGTGCGGCCGACGCCGGTCTGGATCTCATCGAGGATGAGCAGGACGCCGCGGTCACGGGTGAGGCGGCGGGCCGCGCGCAGGTAGTCGGCATCGAGCGGGACGACGCCACCCTCGCCCTGGATGGGTTCGAGGATGAGCGCGCCGACCTCCTCGTCGAGGGCCGCGTCGAGAGCGTCGACGTCGCCGATCGGCACCCGGATCACGCCGGGCATGAGCGGCTCGAACGGCTCCCGGTAGGCCGCCTTGGCGGTGAGCGCGAGAGCGCCGGTGCTGCGGCCGTGGAAGGCGCCCTCGGCCGCGACGATCCCGGTGCGGCCGGTGCGGCGGGCGAGCTTGATGGCGGCCTCGACGGTCTCGGTCCCGGAGTTCGTGACGAACACGGCCGACCCCGCCGGAGCCCCGGTGAGCGCGAGGAGTCGCTCGGCGAGTTCGACGTGCACGGGCGTGGTGAAGAAGTTCGAGACGTGCAGCAGCTCGCCCGCTTGGGCGGCCACGGCAGCGACGAGGTCGGGGTGGGCGTGGCCGAGGCTGTTGACGGCGATGCCGCCGAGGAGGTCGGTGTAGGACCTCCCGTCGGCGTCCCACACCTGACAGCCCTTGCCGCGCACGAGTACTCGTTGCGGAGTGCCGAACACCCCGAGCAACGACGTGCCGTACCGCTCCATGAGCTGTGCCTGGTCGGTGGCTGTCTCGGTGCTCATGTCAGGCTCCCGTCCTGCTCGGGCACGATCATCGTGCCGATGCCCTCGTCGGTGAACACCTCGAGCAGCAGCGAATGGGGTTGGCGTCCGTCGATGACGTGGGTCTGGCCGACCCCGCCCCGCACGGCCCGGATGCAGGCTTCGAGCTTGGGCACCATGCCGGCGTCGACGCGGGTGATGAGGTCTTCGGCGTCGGCGACGTCGAGCTCGGAAAGCAGTGATGCCGGGTCCGGCCAGTCGGCGTAGACGCCCGGGACGTCGGTGAGCACGACGAGCTTGCGAGCTTGCAGGGCCACCGCCAGCGCGGCCGCGGCGGTGTCGGCGTTGACGTTGAGGACGGCTCCGGGGCTGTCGAGGTCGGGAGCGATCGTCGACACGACCGGGATGCGGCCGGCGTCGAGGATGTCGGAGACCGCTGCCGGGGACACCTGTGTCACGTCGCCGACGAGACCCACGTCGACCTGCTCGCCGTCGACCGTGGCGGTGCGGCGCCGCGCCCCGAAGAGGTGGGCGTCCTCGCCCGAGAGGCCGACGGCAATGGGGCCGTGCTGGTTGAGCAGGCCGACGAGGCTGCGGCCCACCTGCCCGACGAGCACCATGCGGACGATCTCCATGACCTCGGGCGTCGTCACGCGCAGGCCGCCGCGAAACTCGCTCGCGATGCCGAGCCGGTCGAGCATCGCGGCGATCTGCGGCCCGCCGCCGTGCACGACCACGGGCCGTAGGCCCGCGTAGCGCATGAAGGCGACGTCCTCGGCGAACGCCCGCATGAGTGCGGGATCGACCATGGCGTTGCCGCCGTACTTGACGACGACGAGCGCTCCGCGAAACTCCTCGAGCCAGGGCAGGGCTTCGGCGAGGGTCGCGGCCTTGACCTCGGCGGCGGCGAGGCTGTCGGCGCCGTCGCTGCGCAGGTGGGTGTGGGGGGCGTTCATGTGCTGTAGGCCGAGTTCTCGTGGACGTAGTCGTGGGTGAGGTCGTTGGTGAGCACGCTCGCGCTCGCCTCGCCGGCGTGCAGGTCGATGACGATGTGCACCTCACGGCCGTCGAGGTCGACGAGGTCGCGGTCCTCCCCCACGCCGCAGGCGCGACACACGGCGACGCCGTTGATCGACACGTCGAGCGCGGCCGGGTCGAAGGCGGCGCGGGTGGTGCCCACCTCAGCGACGATGCGGCCCCAGTTGGGGTCCTTGCCGAAGATCGCGCACTTGACGAGGTTGCTGCGCGACACGGCGCGGGCGACCTCGAGGGCGTCCGCCTCGCTCGCGGCGGTGCGCACCTCGATCTCGATGTCGTGCGACGCACCTTCGGCGTCGGAGAGGAGTTGCCGGGCGAGGTCGACGCACACGGCTCGCAGGTGAGCGGTGAGGTCGGCCCGGTCGACGCTCACCCCGGAGGCGCCGGAGGCCATGAGGACGACGGTGTCGTTGGTCGACATGCACCCGTCGGAGTCGAGCCGGTCGAACGTCGTCGAGCACGCCTCGCGGAGGGCGGCGTCGAGGTCCTCGGGACGGGTGACGGCGTCGGTGGTGATGACGACGAGCATGGTGGCGAGCGCAGGAGCGAGCATGCCGGCTCCCTTGGCCATCCCCCCGATGCTCCAGCCGTCGGCGTGGACGACAGCGGTCTTCGGGCGGGTGTCGGTGGTCATGATCGCCTCGGCCGCGCGGGCTCCGCCCTCGTCCCCATCGAGATGGGCGGCAGCCGCGGCGACCCCGGGCAGCAGGAGGTCCATGGGCAGGCGCTCCCCGATGAGGCCGGTCGAGCAGACGACGACGTCGCCGGCGCTCACGCCGAGCACCTCGGCTGTGTCCTCAGCGGTGCGGTGGGTGTCGGCGAACCCCTCGGGGCCCGTGCAGGCGTTCGCGCCGCCGGAGTTGAGGACGACGGCATCGACCCGCCCGTCGCCGACGACGGTGCGGCTCCACGTCACCGGTGCGGCTTCGACCCGGTTGGTGGTGAACACGGCGGCGGCGTGCCGGTCGGGGCCGTCGTTGACGACGAGCGCCACGTCAGGGCGACCGGAGGCCTTGAGACCGGCCGTGACGCCCGAGGCTCGGAACCCTGCCGCAGCGGTGACGCTCACCCGGCCACCTCGGCATCTTCGGCGTCGTCCACTGTGACGGTGTACCCGTGGTAGCGCCACACGTTGACGGCGGCCTCGGCCTGGTCGGCGGGCACGAGGATCCAGTCGGTGCGGTAGGTCGAGAGGGTCGTCACCGCGAGGTGGCTCTGCGCGAGCGGGGCGATGATGCCGTGCAACACGCCGGTGAGCAGGAAGTCGACCTGTCCCTCCACCTCGAACGCCCGCCACGGGCCGAACCGGTCGACGTCGTTGGGCACGACCTCGACGGGAGCGAGCACCGAGGTCTCGTCCTGCGTCCACGACACCGACGAGAACGGTCGGGCGTCGCGGGCCCACTCCGGCATGTCGGAGCGGGGTGCGAGGCGGGCGAAGACGAGGTCGCCCGGGTGCATGCGCAGCGTCCAGGGGCGCCGACGGATCGAGTCGGTGGTCATGCTCATGGGGCGACTCCTGTCAGGGGAAGGCCGGTGGTCTCGTGGAGCCCGAGCGCCAGGTTGGCGCACTGGACGGCACCGCCTGCGGTGCCCTTGGTGAGGTTGTCGATGGCGCAGCAGACGACGACGCGCCCGGCGTCCTCGTCGACGGCGAGGCCCATCATCGCGAGGTTGGACCCGAGCACCGCCGCGGTGGAGGGCCAGTGGCCGGCGCCGAGGAGGACGACGAACGGCTCGTCGGCGTACGCCGCCGCCCACGCCTCGCGGACCGCCTCGGCATGGACGCCGGGGCGCAGGCGGGCCGTGCAGGTGGCGAGGATGCCGCGCGGCATGGGGGCCAGCGTCGGGGTGAACGAGACCCCGACGTCCATTCCTGCGGCACGCGAGAGGTTCTGCACGATCTCGGGGACGTGACGGTGCACGCCGCCCACGCCGTAGGGCGACATGCTGCCCATGACCTCGGCGCCGAGGAGGTGGGGGCGCAGGGAGCGGCCCGCGCCCGACGTCCCGCTCGCCGCGACGACGACGACGTCCTCGGGTTCGAGCACGCCCGCAGCGAACCCGGGGGCCAGGGCGAGGGAGACGGCTGTCGGGTAGCAGCCGGGCACGGCGATGCGGCGCGCCCCGCGCAGGTGCTCACGGGCGCCGGGCAACTCGGGCAGCCCGTACGGCCACGACCCCGCGTGCGGGGTGTCGTAGTACCGCTCCCAGGCGACCGCGTCGGTGAGCCGGAAGTCGGCGCCGCAGTCAAGGACGACCACCTCGTCGTCCAACTCCGCGACCAGAGCCGCTGAGGCTCCGTGCGGCAGGGCGAGAAAGACGACGTCGTGCCCGGCGAGGGCCTCGGCGGTGGTCGGCTGCAGGACGACGTCCGCGAGCGGGCTCAGGTGGGGGTGATGGTCGCCGAGCGTCGAGCCGGCGTTGGTGCCGGCGCACAGGGCGCCGATCTCGAGCTCAGGATGGGAGAGGAGGAGTCGGAGGATCTCCCCGCCGGCATACCCGCTCGCACCGGCGACAGCCACGGACGTCATGTGCATGACTATACAGACCGGCGGGAATGTATGCACACACGGGCCGACTCGTGCCCGCGGCTGTGCCGGTCAGGCGATCGGGTCGTCGCTCCCCCACGGCAGGAGCCGGACCTGGCGGGCCTCCTCAGTGAGATCCGCAGCGCGACGCCGCAACTCCTGAGGGGTGTCGTCCCCGGCCCGCACCATGCGCCCCGACCACGCGTCGAGCTCGCCCGAGGCCAGCGCGAGCGCCAGCTCGCACACCTCGGCGGGGGTCGTCCACTCGGTGCGGCCCTCGTGGGCGGTCATGGACGCGGTCATGTCGGTCTGCACGACGCCCGGCGCAAGATCGAAGGCCCGCAGGCCGTGGTCGAACCCGGCCAGGTGCAGACCGCCCGTGATGCGGCCCAACGCGGTCTTGCTCACGTAGTAGGCCGTGGCGACGTCGCTGCTGCGCGTGCCGGCACCGGAGTTGAGGTTGATGACCCGTCCACCCCCGGCGCCGATCATGTGCGGGGCGACGGCGCGGCTGAGCAGGAACGGGCCGCGGACGTTGACCTCGACCGTGTTCCACCACTGCTCGGGGTCGGCCTCCCACAGCGGCACCTCGGTGTCGATGACCCCGGCATTGTTGACGAGGACGTCGATGCGCCCGTGACGGGCCATGACCTCCTCCACGTACCGGCCGACGGCGTCCGCGTCGGTGACGTCGAGGGCGGTGACCTCGGCGTCACCAGAGGCGGTGCCGGTACGCGAGCTGCGTTCGACGGCGTACCCCTCGCGCTCGAAGGCGTCGGCGAGGAACGCGCCGATACCGCGGGACGCGCCCGTGACCAGGGCGACCTTCGGCCGGTCGGACATGTCAGGCTCCTCGCTGTTCGGCGCCGGTGGCGCGGCGCGCGGCGGCGATGGCGTC
>JAUNTP010000132.1 GCA_030538585.1 Mobilicoccus sp. | reverse complement strand
AGCCGTCGACACGGTTGACGACGATGCCCGAGACGGTGCCGGTGTCGGCGATCGCCCGCCACTGCAGGTCGAGGCGGCCGTCCTTGACCTCGGTGCGGAAGGTGCGGTCGTAGGCGGTGTTCTTGCCCACCGCTTGGACGATGTCGACGCGGGAGAGGGCGGTGCGCCCCTCGGCGAGGACGTCGAAGACCCGCTGTCCGGCGCGGTCCCAGTACTGCTCGCGCATCTTCAGGGTGACGTCGTAGGTGCCGTTTGGGACGGCGGTGGACCAGCGGTCCATGAACACCCGGGCCTCGCGGTAGACGGCCTGGTCCGAGGTGCCCCGGATGGTGCTCTCGGCGGTCTCGCTACGGACCCCGTTGCCCGTGAATCCCTCGGCACGGCGGTACACGTTGCCGGCGCTGTCGCGCACGTCGGAGTAGCCGGCGCCCTGTCGGTGAACGACGTTCGAGGTGGCCTTGGCGTCGGCGACGCGGGTGATCTCCATGGCGGAGACGAGCGCGGAGTCCTTCGTGGCGGGGAACTCCAGGTTGAGGCGGCCGTCGTTCACGGCCACCTCGAACGTGCGGTCATACGCGGTGTTCTTGCCGACGGCCTTGACGATGTCGATGTCGGACAGGACGGTGTTGCCCTCGGCCTTGACCGAGAACACCCGCTGGCCGGGGTTGTCCCACCACTGCTCGCGCATCTTGAGCGTCACGCGGTAGGTGCCGTTGCTCACCGGCGCGGACCAGGACGAGAAGCGGACCAGCTCGGGGTGGTAGAGGCGGGAGTCCGAAGCGCCGGCGATGCGCGCCGAGGACCCGTAGGACTGGTGGAAGTCACCGCCGACAAAACCGGTCCTGGCCTCCCACCGCGTGCCGTCGGACGCCGTGAAGGCGTTCGGAGCGACGGTCATACGGAAGGTGTCACCGGCGGCTTCGGCGGTTCCTCCGGCGTGGACGACGGCGGTGGCGGTCGCCGACAAGGCGAGCGCCACCGTCATCAGCACGGAGGCAGGACGGCGTGAAAAACGCAGAGGCATGAGGAGGGATTCCTTCTACAGGGGGGTGAGACACCCCCCTGTCGACCCTGCGCCCCGCCGTCGTGAGCGAAATCTTCGACGAGCGTGAGATCTCGATGTGGTGACGAGTTACAGCACATCGCGTCAAGATTTCGTCTCACTGGCCCCTGAGCAGGCAATCTACCTGTCTAAGACGAGCGCCCGTCGCGGCGGTTTTCCGCCGTGAGGGAGTTTCCGCCGATCTCGGAGTCTGGACGAGTCGGTCGTCTCACCCGACCGGCAGCACTTGCGCCGCCGGTGAGAGCGCGGAGTCCCAGCCGTAGACGGCGAGCATGGCGGCGACGTCGTCCTCGGGCAGGATCGCCGGCGCGTCGAGCGCGTCCTCGATCGCGGCGCAGAACGCGACCTGGTCCTGCGGGGTCTGAACGATGGCGCCGTCGGGCAGTCCGTCGAGCCCGGAGGCCCCGACGATCGTCGACACCGACGGCAGGCCGTGGGCGATGTACTCGAGCAGCTTGATGCGCGACCCGCCCCCTTCGAGCAAGGGCGCGACGCCGAGCCGGGCCCGGGCGAGAAGCGGCTCCATGCTCGGCACGTTCGCCTCGACGCGCACCCCCGGAGCGGCCTCCAGACGGGCGCGGAAGGAGTCCGAAGGGTTGCGACCGGCGACGGTGAGGGTCAGTCCGCGGCGGGCCACGAGGTCGGCCCACTCCGGGCTTTCGACGAGCCAGAGGATGCCGCCGATGTTGGGGCGCCAGTCCAGAGCGCCCGTGAACAGCAACTCCACCCCGTGCGGGTTCTCGGCCAGAGCCGCGGCGCGGTCCAGGCCCGAGGGCGGGGTGACACCGTTGCGGGCGACGACGACGGCGGGTGCCCCGTCTGAGGCGACGACGTCGCCGTCACCGGCGGTGCACACGATCGTCGGGTACTGGGCACCCACGCCACGCTCCAGCGCGCGCAGCAGCCGGGACTCGAGGTGGGCGGCGATCTTCATCGCGCCGCTCTCGGCCTCGGCCCGCTGGTGCATGAGATCGGACTCGACGTTGTGGGTGGACAGGACCGTCGGCAGGTCGGGCGGCAGGAGGTCGGCCATCCCGAACAGGCAGGTGTGATCGACGACGGCGGCGCGGAACGGGCCGAGCTCGCGCAGGGTCTCGGTCAACGCCGTCACCAACGGCGCCCCGCACGTGCGAGGCGCGCCGATGGAGCGGTACCGCGGCAGGGTGAAGAGGTCGGCCACCCTCGACGACGCGGGAGCACCGCGCAGCTCCTCGAGCACGATCTCCTCGCCGCTGCGTCGTACACCGGTGACGCCGGTGGGCGCGACGACGACGACGGGCGCGTGCCCGGCGAGCCAGGTGGCGAGCGCCAGGGTCCGCAGCATGCCCCCCGAGGTGGCGGGTCGGCCGAACTCCTTGGTGACCAGCAGGATCGGGCGAGTGTCGCCCGAGGTGGCGATCGCGGTGCTCGCGGCCTCCGGCGAGGTCTCCCGAGCGCGCTTGGCGGCCACCTCGTTGCCGGCCACGTACGCGCGACCGGTGAGCAGTCCCGTCGCCTGCCCCAGGTAGAGGGGGGCGAGGTCGCTGCCACGCAACCGCTCGCGGGCTGCGCGAACCCCGTAGCCCGCGGCGAGGGCACCGACCATCGCGGTGGCGGCCACGCCCGGGTGGTAGCGGTTGACGTAGTGCGCGAAGGACGCGCCCTTGAGCCGCATCATCTCCTTGGACGGCGCCCCGGAGGACCCGGCACCGTGCGGGACGACGACGTCCTCGCGCAGCACCTGACGCAGCCCAGCGGCGCGCGAGCGGCGGCCGAAGGCCATGTCTTCGGAGTACACGAAGAAGGTCTCGTCGAACCCGCCGAGGCGACGGAACTGCGCCGTGCGCACCGCCATGCAGGCGCCCGTGGTCCAGTCGACGTCGAGGTGCTCCCCGAGTCGCGGCTTGGCGTAGACGCCGAGTCGGGGGAACAGCTTGTGGAGGCCGGCCGCGTAGGCGGTGGTGCGGACCACGTCGGGCTCCCAGCCGGCGACGCCGATCTCGACCTCGCGGTCGTGTCCGGTCACGGTGGCGGCGTGGGAGGAGGACACCGGGTCGGCGTGCAGACCGGCGACGAGGGCCTCCAGGTCGGCCACCCCGGGACGCGAGTCGGGGTTGACGAACACGACGTACTCCGCCGAGGAGGAGAAGGCGCCGAGGTTGGCGGCACGCGCGAAGCCCACGCCGCCACCGTCGAGATACCGCACCTGGGGGTGGTCGGCGGCCCACTCCCGGACGCCGTCGACGCCCTGGCCGTTGTCGACGACGACCACCGGCACCGACTCCCCCCACAGGCCGGTGAGCTCCTCCACGTGCGCCCGGCTTCGGTAGGTGACCAGCACGACCTCATAGGACGGGATGGCACCGCCGTTCGCCGTGCTGGGCTGTCGCTGCGTGGCGTGGGTCATCGGGCCCTCCCCCAAGGTCGTCGATGCAGGTCCGAAATGCGCTACCACAGTAGCTGTCGCCACGCGGACCTGGACAACCGTCTGGGATGCGTCTCAGATGTCATCCGCCCAACCACGTTGTGCGACAGCACTTTTCGTCATCGTTGCTCGTCATGAGCGTCCCGGCCACCCTCCCGACGCGCCGCACAGTGGCTCCGAGGGCCTCCGATCGCTACAGTGGGACCAGTGTTCAAGTCGGGCGTACGCCTCGTCATCGGCCTCAGGCCGCACGAGTGCTGGGGGCTCCGACGGCGAACCGTAGGGGAAAGGGGGCCGACGAGCCTGGGTGCTCGTCGGGCTGCTAGTCGACGAAGAGGGGACGTGTTGTGTCCATTCACGAACGCGAAGTGACGGGGACCGCCCGTGCGTCACACCGACGCACCAAGCGGCCTCGCGTCGCGGCCGAGAGAGTGCAGGTGCCTGGGGGGGCCACTGCACTCCACGGGCCGTCCATCGACGGAGACATCTTCTCCGTCGCGGCCCGGGCCGGGTCGTGGTCTGCGCGCTACACCAAACGCATCATCGCCATCGACATCGTCTCGGCCTTCGCCGTGGTCGCGCTGGCCCTGGCCATCGGGCCGGGTGCCCAGGACATCAACGGCAGCTACGTCCTCGCCAGCCTGGGCATGCCGTTCCTGTGGATCCTGGCGCTCAGCCTGAGCCGCGCCTACGAGCGCCGCTACCTGGGGGTCTCCGACGAGGAGTACCGCGCCGTCGGGCGCGCGGTCCTCGGGCTGCTGAGCCTGCTCGCCATCGGCGGGCTGTTCGTCAAGGCGCAGTGGAGCCGCCTGTACGTCATCGTCCTCGTCGTGGGCCTGTTCGCCCTCGGCCTGCTCGCCCGGCGCCTCATGCGCGCCTGGTTGCAGAAGCACCGGCGCACCGGCCGGCTCATGCAGCGCACCGTCGTCGTCGGCCGCGCCGACGCCGCCGCGGAGCTCATCCGCAACATCAAGCGTTCGCCCGATCAGGGCCTCGACGTCGTCGCGGTCTGCACGTCGGGTCTCGACGGTGACTGGAACACGACGTCCTCCATCGAGGGTGTCCCCGTCATGGGCACCGCCTACGACGCGGTCTCCGCCGTCGATCTGTGCGACGCCGAGGTCGTGGCGGTCACCTCCCATCCCGAGCTCGCCGGCAAGGGTCTACGACGTCTGGCCTGGGCGCTCGAGGAGCGTGACGTCGAGCTCGTGGTCTCCACGGGTCTGCTCGACGTCGCCGGGCCGCGCCTGTCGCTGCGTCAGTCGACGGACATGTCGCTGCTGCACATCGAGCGCCCGGCGGCCACGCGCCGTTCGGTCATCCTCAAGAGCCTCATGGACCGCACCATCGCCGCGGCCCTGGTCGTCGCGCTCTCCCCGGTGTTCCTCGCGATCGCGTTGGCGATCAAGATCACCTCTCCGGGCCCGGTCCTGTTCCGGCAGAAGCGTGTCGGTGTGGGCGGCGAGTTCTTCACCATCTACAAGTTCCGCACGATGGTCGTCGACGCCGAGAAGCAGCTGGCTGCGCTCATGCAGTACAACGAGGGCAACGCGGTGCAGTTCAAGATGAAGCGCGACCCGCGCATCACGCCGATCGGCACGTTCCTGCGCCGCTTCTCCCTCGATGAGCTGCCGCAGCTGTTCAACGTCCTCATCGGCAACATGTCGCTGGTGGGCCCGCGCCCGCAGAGCCAGGCCGAGGTCGAGCAGTACGAGCCCGACGCGATGCGTCGCCTGCACGTGCGCCCCGGCATGACGGGCCTGTGGCAGATCAGCGGCCGCTCCGATCTGGACTGGGAGCAGTCGATCCGCCTCGACCTGCGGTACGTGGACAACTGGTCGCCCATCGTCGACCTGCAGATCCTCTTCCGCACCTTCAAAGCGGTCGTCACGAGCAACGGGGCCTACTGACTCCCCTCCCTTCGCTGGTTGAGGAGGAGCGAAGCGACGTCTCGAAACCACCGTGCACCGACGTCGCCACGCAGGCGGTGGTCTAGAGGCGCTTCGCTCCTCCGCCGGATTGAGGAGCTAACGAAGCGAGTGTCTCGAAATCGACCTACGTACGCATTGAGCGCCCGGCCAACGGCCGGGCGCTCAGTCGCCTTCTCCGCTCTCTCTCAGAGGTTGCCGCGCAGGTCCTGCTCGCGCTCCAGGGCGACGAAGAGGGCCTTGAAGTTGCCCTTGCCGAACCCGAGGGAGCCGTGCCGCTCGATGAGCTCGAAGAACACGGTCGGGCGGTCACCGAGGGGCCGGGTGAAGATCTGCAGGAGGTAGCCGTCCTCGTCGCGGTCGACGAGGATGCCGCGCTTCTTCAGCTCCTCGATCGGCACGCGCACCTGGCCGATGCGCTCGCGCAGCTCCGGGTCCTCGTAGTAGGAGTCCGGGGTCTTGAGGAACTCGACGCCCTCCTTGCGTAGCTCATCCACGGTCCGCAGGATGTCGTTGGTCGCGAGGGCGAGGTGCTGGGCGCCTGGGCCGCCGTAGAAGTCGAGGTACTCGTCGATCTGCGAGCGCTTCTTGCCCTCGGCCGGCTCGTTGAGCGGGAACTTGACGCGGTGGTTGCCGTTGGCGACGACCTTGCTCATGAGCGCGGAGTACTCGGTGGCAATGTCGTCACCGATGAACTCGGCCATGTTCACGAAGCCCATGACGCGGTTGTAGAAGCCGACCCACTCGTCCATCTTGCCCATCTCGACGTTGCCGACGATGTGATCGAGGGCCTGGAAGATGCGCTTGGGGGAGCCCTCACGCTTCTCATACGTCGAGGTGCGGGCCTTGTACCCGGGCAGGTACGGGCCGGTGTACTGGGAGCGGTCGACGAGGGTGTGGCGGGTCTCGCCGTAGGTGCCGATCGTCGCCATGCGCACGGTGCCGTGCTCGTCGGAGACGTCGTGCGGCTCCTCGATGACGGTGGCGCCGGCCTTGTGGGCCTGGGCGATGCACTTGTCGACGTCGGGGACCTCGAGGGAGATGTCGATGACGCCGTCACCATGGCGGCGCTGGTGGTCCAGCAAGGGGCTGTCCGGCTTGACGCCACCCTTGAGGACGAACCGGATCGAGCCGGAGCGCAGCACGAACGCCTTGTGGTCGCGGTTGCCGTTCTCCGGGCCGGAGTAGGCCTCGAGCTCCATGCCCCACGCGGACTGGTAGTAGTGCGCAGCCTGCGTCGCATTGCCGACGACGAAGACGATGGCGTCCCAGCCGGTCACGGGGAAGGGGTCGTTCTCCGCGTCGTACTCGACGAGGCCGACGAGCTGCTGCAGCTGCTCCGGCGTGAGGTTGGCGGCGCGCTCCTGGGCAGTGAGTTCTGTGGTGTCAGACATATGACCGAGTGTGTGCCAGGTCTCACCGCCGAACAACCGGTTCCGAAAAAGTGAGGCAACATGACCAGTCTGCCTCCCGTATTGGCCCAGCAGCTGGTCACAGTGTCAGTCCGACGTGGTCAACTCGAACCGGGTGGCGAGTTCCGCACCCCCGGAGACGACCAGTTGCGCAGCGGGCTCGCGCCGGCCTGGCGCGGGAAAGACCCACCCGCCGGGCGGGTCCATCGCCCCGATGCGCACCTCCTCCATGGTGCCGGTGGTGCGCACGAGGAGACGGTGCGGCCCGTTGACCAGCTCGATGGTCTGCCCGCCGGGGGCGGCATCGTCCGCGACCTGCCAGCCAGGTGCGAGCTGCCAGTGGGCGACGAGGCGGGCCGAGATGTCGGCGAGTGAATCGGTCACCTCGACACGGCCCTGAGCGTCGTCGACCAGCACGGTCCGGTGCTGGCGCTGCCCGTACGGCTCCCCCTCGAGGTCGACACGGTGCGCCGATTCGCTCGCGTCCTCGTCGACGACGACGAAGCCCGGCCCGCCGGGAACGCCTCCCTCCGGGACGGCCGTGTTGGCGGCCTGCGGCGACCACCCGTACGGCACGAGGGGTTCGCTCTGGTCGTAGCCGAAGAAGCCGGTGCCCACGAGGACGCGCACTCCCCCGGTGCTCCACGTGAGGCTCCCCTGGTCGTGATGGCCGTGCGAGCGGCGGGGCGGGCCGTAGCGCAGGGTGTAGAAGGTCGTGTCGTCCTCGTCCCAGGACCAGCGGCCGGCGAGCAGACCGGCCTCGTCGTCGCGGAAGGTGCCCGGGTCGGTCGGGCACACGGGGTCGACGCCGTCGAAGGTGCGGGCGTCGCCGATCTGCACGAGGCCCCCGTCAGGCTCGGTGAGCCATGCCTGCACCTGGCGGGCGCGTGCGACGGTCTCGCGGATCTCGTGGACGAGGGGGTCGTCGGCGTCCATCTCGGCGAGTCGGCGGCCGGCGTCGGCCCAGATGTTCGTGTTGATGACCTGGTAGGTGGAGGACTGTTCGAGGCTGGTGCCGAGCGCGCTGAACGCGTGGGGTGCTTCGTCGTGGATGCGAGTGCGCGCGGCCGCGACCCAGTCGGGCCGGTCGGTGAGGGTGCCCGCCTCGATGAGGCGGAGGTTGGCGAGGAGGCCGTGGTTGTGCACGGGGTGGTGCGGCGGCCCGTAGTAGCGGTCGCCGAGGAGCACCCGGGCTTCGTGCTCCATGGCCGCCGAGATCCGGGGGTCGGGGGCCTGGGTGTAGAGGCAGCTCAGCGCTTCGAGGCGGCGTAGTGAGGTGCCTTCGTCCCAGCCGGTGACGATGCCCCCGTGGTCGGGGTGCTCGGTGTAGAAGCGGTCGACGACAGCCATGAGGCGCGCGAGAGCTTCTTCCTGCCCGTCCTGGCGGGCGCGGCGCACGAGGGCGGGTAGCCAGTCGAGGGAGTAGAAGGTCAACTGCCAGGTGGGGTCGGAAAAGGGCGGGGTCTGCGGGTCACCCCACGGCTCCTCCCCCACGACGAAGGGGGGCCCGCTGCCGAGGTCGACGGTGATGGGTTCGCCGTCGGTGATGGTCTGCGGGCTGATCCGGTCGCAGCGCGAGGCGGTCGGAACGGTCTCGGTGAGGGGGTCGCCGGCGTCGCACGACGGATGGGTGAAGGGGCTGGTCGTCGCCGTCACCGGCGTCGTGGGCGCGGCACCGGGCTGGACCTCGACCGCGGGGGCGCAGGCCGCCATGAGGGCGAGGACGAGCCCCGCCGCCGCGATCCGCCACCTGCCCGCCACGCGTTCCACCTCGCCCCCGTCGTCCGATCAGCCTGCCTCCGTAGGCATTTCGTCAGATACAGACGCGGTCTTGACCCCCGCCCACCACAGTACGCGGGTGGTCCGGGGCTGCAGAAGGTGCGCGCGGCATGGAGGATGCGCCACGGGGCGGGACCGATGTGGTCCCGCCCCGTGACACCCTCAGCGACAAGCCAGGTGGTCGGTCAGCTGCAGCCGCTGGTGGAGCCGCAGCCCTCGCACACGTAGCAGCTTCCGGCCGGGCGCATCTTCGTGCCGCACGTCATGCACATCGGCGCGTCGGCCGCCTTGCCCTGGAACTTCTCCATGAGCTCGGCCGAGGAGTGCACGTCGGCGTCCGACGACTTCACGGCCGCGGCACCACTGCCCGAGGACACCTCGATGCGACGGGCGTTGTCCACCGGCGAGTGCGTCGACTTCGGGGCGGCCGACTGCGAGTAGTTCTGCAGCTCGCCCTCGTAGTCCTCCTCCTCGTCCTCGCTCGTCGCCGGCGCGTACGAGCCCGTCTCGAGCTGACGCGCACGCTCCTCCGCGGTGTGGATACCCATGAACGAGCGGGTCTCGAAGTCGAGGTAGTCCAGCGCCAAGCGGCGGAAGACGTAGTCCATGATCGACTGCGCCATGCGCACATCCGGGTCGTCCGTGAGACCGGCCGGCTCGAACCGCAGGTTCGTGAACTTGTCGACGTAGGTCTCCAGCGGCACGCCGTACTGCAGCGCGACCGACACCGCCAGGGAGAAGGCGTCCATGAGACCGGCCAGGGTGCTGCCCTGCTTGCCGAACTTGAGGAAGATCTCACCCAGACCGTCATCGGGGTAGGAGCTCGCCGTGAGGTAGCCCTCCGCGCCACCCACGGTGAACGACGTCGTCACCGAGCTACGACGCTTGGGCAGACGCTTGCGCACCGGACGGAACTCGACGACCTTCTCGACGATCTGCTCCGCGACCGCCTCGGCCTCCTTCTTCTTCTCCGTCGACAGCGGCTGACCGACCTTGCAGTTGTCGCGGTACACCGCGAGCGCCTTGAGGCCGAGCTTCCAGCCCTGCATGTAGACGTCGGCGATCTCCTCGACCGTCGCCGTCTCCGGCATGTTGACGGTCTTGCTGATCGCGCCCGAGAGGAACGGCTGGCACGCCGCCATCATGCGCACGTGACCCATCGGGGAGATGGCCCGCTCACCCATGGCGCAGTCGAAGACCTCGTAGTGCTCGGTCTTGAGGCCCGGCGCGTCGATGACGTGCCCGTGCTCGGCGATGTACTCCACGATCGCCTCGATCTGCTCATCCTGATACCCCAGGCGCTTCAGAGCGCGCGGGATCGTCAGGTTGACGATCTGCATCGAGCCGCCACCGACGA
>JAUNTP010000131.1:8132-9994 GCA_030538585.1 Mobilicoccus sp. | reverse complement strand
CGGAGGAGGGGCAGGGCGCCTCGACCCCGGCGGGGATCGACCCCGAGACCGGCCGGCCCAAGCGCTTCGCGTACGCCCCGCAGCTCGTCGTCGTCGACGGTGGCTTGCCGCAGGTGGAGGCCGCCGCCGGGGTGCTCGCCGACATGGGTATCACCGACGTGGCGGTCGTCGGGCTCGCCAAGCGCCTCGAAGAGGTGTGGCTGCCCGGTGACGCCTTCCCGGTGGTCCTTCCGCGCACGAGCGAAGGACTGTTCCTCCTGCAGCGCTTGCGCGACGAGGCGCACCGGTTCGCCATCACGTTCCACCGGCAGCGGCGATCCAAGGCCATGACCGCCAGCGAACTCGACACCATTCCCGGCCTCGGTCCGGCACGCCGCGCTGCCCTGCTCGCGGCGTTCGGGTCGGTCAAGAAGATTCGGGCGGCCTCGATCGAGGAGATCCGCGCCGTCGAGGGCATCGGGCCCACCCTGGCCGAGACCATCGCCACCTCGCTCGGCGGGCAGGCTCCTGCTCCTGCCGTCGACATGCTCACCGGTGAGGTGTTGGACGAGCCCGATCCGGGGCACGATGGTGGAGAGCCAGCGCCCCGACAGGAGACGCCATGACCGATCAGCCAACGAGCACCGACCCGGACGGGTCGCAAGCCAGCGACCTCATCCTGCTCACCGGCATGAGTGGTGCGGGACGCAGCACTGCCGTGCATGCCATGGAGGACCTCGGTTGGTACGTCGTCGACAACCTGCCGCCCGCGATGCTGCCCCAGCTCGCCGACGTCGCGCTCGGCAGCCGCGCCGTGCAACGCCTCGCGGCGGTCGTCGACGTCCGCACCCGTGAGTTCTTCAGCGACTTCGCGGCGGCGCTCATGGCGCTGCGCGAGAACGGGCACAGCCCCCGAGTCGTCTTCGTCGACGCCAACGACGAGACCCTCGTGCGCCGGTTCGAAAGCGTGCGTCGGCCTCACCCGCTGCAGGGGGAGGGGCGGCTCCTCGACGGCATCGCCGAAGAGCGTCACCTCCTGTCGGACCTGCGCTCGGAGGCCGACCTGCTCGTCGACACCAGCGGCATCAACGTCCACCAGCTCACGGCCAAGGTGCGCCAGATGCTGGGCGGCACCTCCTCGGCGCGCCTGCGCATCGCCATCGTCTCGTTCGGGTTCAAGTACGGGGTGCCGCTCGACGCCGACACCGTGTTCGACATGCGCTTTCTGCCGAACCCGTACTGGATCCCCGAGCTGCGCGGCCACACGGGCCTGGAGGAGCCGGTCGCCGATTACGTGTTCGCCCAGCCGGAGGCGACCGAGTTCATCGATCGCGCCGTCGACCTCATGGAGCCGATGCTGGCGGGCTACCTCAAGGAGGGGCGCCGCTACATCACCGTCTCCGTGGGCTGCACCGGCGGTAAGCACCGCTCGGTCGCCGTTGCGGAGCGGCTCGCCGAAGAACTGCGGACCCCGGCCATCGCGACCCTGCTCTTTCACCGCGATCTGGGTCGCGAATGAAGAAGAAGGTCGTCGCCTTCGGAGGCGGGCACGGGCTCGCGGCCTCCCTCACGGCGCTGCGCCTCGTGAGCGAGCAGTTGACGGCGATCGTCACGGTCGCCGACGACGGGGGATCCAGCGGCCGCTTGCGCCAGCAGTACGACGTGCTGCCGCCAGGCGACCTGCGCATGGCTCTCGCCGCGCTCTGCGACGACTCCGAATGGGGGCATTTGTGGCGTGACGTGCTGCAACACCGCTTCGGCGGCAACGGTGAGCTCGGGGGTCACGCCGTAGGCAACCTCCTCATCGTCGGTTTGTGGGACCTGCTCGGTGACACGGTCGACGGCCTCGACCTCGTGGGGCGCCTCCTCGGCGCGCGCGGTCG
>JAUNTP010000131.1:0-8122 GCA_030538585.1 Mobilicoccus sp. | reverse complement strand
TGCTGCCGATGGCGGCGGTGCCGCTCGCGATCACCGCCGATGTCGCGGGGCTCTCTGAGGACGACCCTGCGGCGGTGACGAAGGTCCGCGGCCAGGTGGCCGTGGCGACGACACCCGGACGGGTCATGGCGGTACAGCTCGACCCGCCGGAGCCGCCCGCCTGCCCCGAGACGCTCACTGCCGTGGGGGAGGCCGATTGGGTCGTGCTCGGTCCGGGCTCCTGGTACACCTCCGTCATGCCGCACCTGCTCGTGCCGCAACTCGCCCAGGCCCTGCGCGACACGCCCGGGCGCCGGTTGCTCACGCTCAACCTCGAGATGCACACCAACGAGACGCAGGGGTACTCGGCGGAACGGCACCTGGAGTCCCTGCGCGCCCACGCCCCCGACGTCAACATCGACGTCGTCCTCGCCGACCCTCAGGTGGTCGAGGACCGAGACAGGCTGGCGACGCACGCGAGGCGGCTCGGTGCCGAGTTGGTCGTCCAGCCGGTCTCGCGACCCGACGACCCGGTGAAGCACGACCCCCTGCGCCTGGCCGCCGCGTATCGCGACATCATCGACTGACCGCGACGTCATCGACTGACCGCGACATCGGTGACTGACCTGTGGTCAGGGACGGCGCACGCCGGGGTGAAAGGGTTGGGCTGCAGCGAGGTTCGCCGCCCCTGCGCGCGCGGATGGCAGGATGGGCCGCATGGCGATGACCGCGAAGGTGAAGGACGAGCTGTCCCGGGTGCCCCTGACCAAGCCCTGCTGCCGTAAGGCAGAGGTGTCGACGATGCTCCGCTTCGCGGGCGGGCTGCACATGATCGGTGGCCGCATCGTCGTCGAGGCCGAACTCGACACCGCCGCGGCCGCGCGTCGGTTGCGCACCCACATCTCGGAGGTCTACGGCCATCACAGTGACCTCCTGGTCGTCGCCGCGGGCGGGCTGCGGCGCAGCAGCCGGTACGTCGTGCGCGTCATCGAGGATGGGGAAGGGCTCGCCCGCCAGACGGGTCTGGTCGACCTGCGAGGGCGCCCCGTGCGCGGGCTGCCGCCTCGCGTCGTCAACGGGCCGGCGTGTGACGCAGAGGCAGCGTGGCGTGGGGCGTTTCTCGCCCACGGCTCCCTCACCGAGCCTGGCCGGTCCTCCTCCCTCGAGGTGACCTGCCCGGGCCCGGAGGCCGCCCTCGCCCTCGTCGGGGCCGCGCGGCGCCTCGAGCTGTCGGTCAAGGCCCGCGAGGTGCGCGGCGTCGATCGGGTCGTCGTCCGCGACGGCGACACCATCGGCGCGCTGCTCACACGGCTCGGGGCCCACGACGCCGTGCTCGCCTGGGAGGAGCGCCGGGTTCGCAAGGAGGTGCGCGCCACCGCCAACCGGCTCGCCAACTTCGACGACGCCAACCTGCGCCGGTCGGCGCGCGCG
The DNA here is from genome assembly GCA_030538585.1 of Mobilicoccus sp. Lineage (GTDB taxonomy): Bacteria > Actinomycetota > Actinomycetes > Actinomycetales > Dermatophilaceae > Mobilicoccus. The sequence goes on along the minus strand of JAUNTP010000131.1, from coordinate 6,712 downwards.
GCCGTGGCCGCGGGCGCGCGCGTGGAGCGGGCGCTGGAGATCCTCGGCGACGACGTGCCCGACCACCTGCGTACCGCCGGTGAGCTGCGCCTGGAGCACAAGCAGGCCAGCCTGGAGGAGCTCGGGGCCCTCGCCGACCCGCCCATGACCAAGGACGCCGTCGCCGGGCGGATCCGCCGGCTGTTGGCGCTGGCCGACAAAGTCGCGGCCGACACGGGGGTGCCGGGCACCGAGGCCAACATCACCGAGGAGATGCTCGACGCCTGAGCTCAGGTCAGGACGATCGTCCCGAAAACGGCGAAAACTGACCTTCGCCTGGCGAGAGCGCCCCCACGTCGACGCCCCTGCGCGGGCATGAGGTTCGCTCATCGGGACCGAGGTCCCCTCCGGTGGAACGACCAGCGGGTATCCCCTAGGGTCAGAGGTGTTGCACGAAGGCGTGCGCGGTGCCGCGTGACGCTGACCCTCCTGGGGGGTGGGCGTCGGGCACCTCTCGGTACGCAGTCCCAGCCCCATATCAGGAAGGCTCCATCGTGACCGTTCGCGTAGGCATCAACGGCTTCGGCCGCATCGGCCGCAACTTCTTCCGCGCCGTGCAGGCCTCCGGCGCCGACGTCGAGATCGTCGCCGTCAACGACCTGACGGACAACAAGACCCTCGCCCACCTGCTCAAGTACGACTCGATCCTCGGGCGTCTCGACGCCGAGGTCACGCACGATGAGGAGTCCATCTCCGTCGACGGCAAGAAGTTCGCCGCGTGGGCCGAGCGCGACCCCGCCAAGCTCGACTGGGCCGGCGTGGGCGCCGACATCGTGGTGGAGTCGACCGGCTTCTTCACCGACGCCGAGAAGGCCAAGGCCCACATCGACGGTGGCGCCAAGAAGGTCATCATCTCCGCCCCGGCGAAGAACGAGGACATCACCATCGTCATGGGCGTCAACGACGACCTGTACGACGGCAGCCAGAACATCATCTCCAACGCGTCCTGCACCACCAACTGCCTCGCGCCGATGGCGAAGGCCCTCAACGACGACCTCGGCATCGTCAAGGGCCTCATGACCACCATCCACGCGTACACGCAGGACCAGAACCTGCAGGACGCCCCGCACAAGGACCTGCGTCGCGCCCGCGCCGCGGCCCTCAACATCGTGCCGACCAGCACGGGTGCCGCCAAGGCCGTCGCCCTGGTGCTGCCGGAGCTCAAGGGCAAGCTCGACGGTTACGCGCTGCGTGTGCCGACGCCCACCGGCTCGGCCACCGACCTCACCTTCGAGGCCGGCCGTGAGACCACCGTCGAAGAGGTCAACGAGATCGTCAAGAAGGCCGCCGAGGGCGCCATGAAGGGCAAGCTCGTCTACACCGAGGACCCGATCGTCTCCAAGGACATCGAGACCGACCCGGCCTCCTGCATCTTCGACGCGGGCCTGACCAAGGTCATCGGCAACCAGGTCAAGGTCGTCGGCTGGTACGACAACGAGTGGGGCTACTCCAACCGCCTCGTCGACCTCGTGTCGCTCGTCGCCTCCAAGATGTGACGTCGTTCGACGCACTCACCTGATTTGTCACCGTCGCCGGGTGGCCGGAGCTCCCGGCCGCCCGGCGTCGGCGTTGCTGCGGCGTTCCGCAGCGCCTGTTGACCTCATCGCAAGGAGCAACTCATGAAGACCATCGACGACCTCACCAGTGGTGACCTGCGCGGCAAGCGCGTGCTCGTGCGCAGCGACCTCAACGTGCCGCTCGACGGCGACCGCATCACCGACGACGGGCGCGTGCGCGCCTCCGTCCCCACGATCAAGGCCCTCGCCGACGCCGGTGCGAAGGTCGTCGTCGTGGCCCACCTCGGCCGCCCGAAGGGCGCGCCGGAGGACAAGTATTCGCTGCGTCCCGTCGTGGGCCGCCTCTCGGAGCTGCTCGGCAAGGACGTCGCGTTCGCCGAGGACACCGTGGGGGAGTCCGCGAAGTCCGTCGTCGAGGGTCTGGCCGAGGGTGACGTGGCGCTGCTGGAGAACCTGCGCTTCAACCCGGGCGAGACGAGCAAGGACGAGGGCGAGCGCGGCGAGTTCGCCGACCAGCTCGCGGCCTTCGCCGACGCGTTCGTCTCCGACGGGTTCGGTGTGGTGCACCGGAAGCAGGCGTCGGTGTACGACGTCGCGACCCGGCTGCCGCACTACGCGGGCGGCCTGGTCGGCACCGAGGTCGAGGTGCTCAAGCGCCTCACCGCCGACCCGCAGCGTCCGTACGCCGTCGTGCTCGGCGGCGCGAAGGTGGCCGACAAGCTCGCCGTCATCGAGAACCTCATGAAGACCGCCGACCGCCTCCTCATCGGTGGCGGCATGGCCTACACGTTCCTCAAGGCCCAGGGTCACGAGGTCGGCAAGAGCCTGCTGGATGAGGAGAAGGTCGAGACCTGCAAGGGTTTCCTCGAGCAGGCGAAGGCTTCGGGTGTCGAGATCGTGCTGCCCATCGACACGGTGGTCGCACCCGAGTTCTCCGCGGACGTGGAGACGCAGACGGTCGACGCGGACGCCGTTCCTGCCGACCAGATGGGTCTCGACATCGGCCCGAAGTCGGCTGAGCTGTTCGCGAGCAAGCTCACCGACTGCAAGACGGTGTTCTGGAACGGCCCGATGGGCGCCTTCGAGATGGCCCCTTACGCGGCCGGCACCAAGGCCGTCGCCGGTGCGCTTGTCGAGGCGACGAGCAACGGCGCCCTCACGGTCGTCGGTGGCGGCGACTCGGCCGCGGCCGTGCGTCAGCTCGGGTTCTCCGACGACCAGTTCGGCCACATCTCCACCGGTGGCGGCGCGAGCCTGGAGTACCTCGAGGGCAAGACTCTCCCGGGCATCGACATCCTCGCCGACTGACCTCATCCCCACTCAGACTTGACGACAGGAGCCGATATGGCATCGCGGACCCCGCTCATGGCGGGCAACTGGAAGATGAACCTCGACCACCTGCAGGCGACGCAGCTCGTGCAGAAGCTCGACTGGAGCCTGCGTGACGCCGAGCACGACTTCGGAGCGGTCGAGGTGGCGGTGCTGCCGCCGTTCACCGACCTGCGCACGGTGCAGACGCTCGTTGAGGGCGACAACCTCAAGATCGTGTACGGCGCGCAGGACCTCTCCCCGCACGACGACGGCGCCTACACGGGTGACATCTCGGGCGCGTTCCTCGCCAAGCTGGGCTGCACGTACGTAGCGATCGGCCACAGCGAGCGCCGTGAAGGTCACGGTGAGAGCGACGAGCTGCTCAACGAGAAGGTCAAGGCGGCCTACCGGCACGGCCTGACCCCGATCCTGTGCTGCGGTGAGGGCCTGGACGTGCGCAAGGAGGGCAAGCAGGTCGAGCACGTGCTCGCCCAGATCGAGGCCGACCTGGTCGACATTCCCGTCGAGCAGGTGAAGAGCATCGTCATCGCGTACGAACCCATCTGGGCCATCGGTACCGGTGAGGTCGCCACCCCGGAGGACGCGCAGGAGGTGTGCGGCGCGATCCGCGAGAAGCTCGCTGAGCTGTACGACCAGGCGACCGCTGACGGCATCCGAATCCTGTACGGCGGTTCGGTGAAGTCGAGCAACGTCGCGGACATCATGGGCAAGCCGGACGTCGACGGCGCCCTGGTGGGCGGCGCCTCCCTCAAGCCGGAGGAGTTCGCGAAGATCGCGCGCTTCGACGCCTGATCCTGCCGTCGTTGGTCGAGGAGGAGCGCTAGCGACGTCTCGAGACCATGGTGGGGTCTAGAGAAACCTCACCCATGGTCTCGAGACGCTTCGCTCCTCGACCAACGACGGTGGTGCCGTCCGCACGAGTGCCGCCCGCCCCACCTCTCGCGGTGGTGATGGTCGGCTCTGGCGACGCGGGCGACGGCATGCCTGCCTTCCCCCGCACCTTCGCGTCGTGGATCGATGCGCCGACCGGCGAGCCGCTGGCTCTCAGCGTGCGGCTCATCCGCGATACCGAAGGCCTGCCGTTGGCCTCGTGCGCCGTGGTCGTCCGCGACGTCGCCGGCACCGACCGTGCGGTCGACGTCGCCACCGGGGGCCGCTCCCTGCTCTCGCGTGACGGAACCCGTTTGGCCGTGGGCACGGTGGACGGGACGGGAGTTCTTCGGGTGGTGAACGCCATCACCGGGGAGCAGACAGACATCGAGATCGCTCCCGGACGTCGAGGTCATCCCAGTGGGGTGGCGCAGTGGGTCCGCCGTGTTCGTCACGACCGGGACTCCGGACGCGGTCTCGGGGGTGGCCCTCGGTGCCCTGCACGTCGTCGACGTCGACGAGGGCACGGTCGAGCAGATCAAGGCCGTGGAGAGCGTGGCGAGGGTGGACCCTTCCGCGGACGGCACCACGTACCTGATCGCGGATGGCCACTCCGTGCGTCTCGTCACGGCCGAAACCTTCGAGGAGCAGGAGACCCTCACGACCCGGCGTCGCCTGTCGCTGGACCCCGACCCGTGGTCGCCGACGGGCCGGTGGGTGGTCGCGCGCATCTCGTTCCGTGACGACGGGGGCGTGTTGCTGATCGACCGCGACCGGGGTACCCAGACGGTGATCGACCAGGGACCCCGCGGACTGCTCGGCGCGGGGTGGGCCGATGAGGACACCTACCTGCTCGTCGACCCCCGGGCGAACGAACTGGCCGCCCTCGACGCGCGGACGGGCACGATCACCGCGACCGGGCTGGGGCCGTCGGCGCGGCCGAGGGCCTCCGTCACCGATGTCAGCCTCGCGGGCGACCATGGCTCGGTCCTGCTGGACACCCTCGACACCGCGCCCGCCCCAGCCGGAGGGTGACGGGGCACGCCCGCACCTCGGGTAGCCTGGAAACAGGGCGGACTCGCTTGCTCCCGCTGTGGACGCTCACCGCTCATCGCTCGTTCCCGACCAGACAAGGCCCTCACCCGTGCAGATCCTCACCATCGCGCTGCAGATCCTGCTCACGTTGACCAGCCTGTTCCTCGTGCTGCTCATCCTCATGCAGAAGGGCAAGGGCGGCGGCATGTCCGACATGTTCGGTGGGTCCATGTCGGCGAGCATGGGCGGCTCCTCCTACGCCGCCAAGAACCTGCAGCGCTTCACCATCGGCATGGGCCTGCTCTGGCTCGCGACGATCGTCGCCCTCGGCGTCCTCGTCCGCTTCAGCTGACCCCTCACATTCCGCCGAACGTCAGTCCCAGCGCCATCACGGCCAGCAACCCGATAACCGGCACGATCACGGTGACGACGCCGATGTCCTTGTAGGACTCGCGGTGCGTGAGACCCGTGACGACGAGCAGGGTGATGATCGCGCCGTTGTGGGGCAGTGAGTCGAACCCGACCGACGCCATCGCGGTGGCCCGGTGCATGAGATCCATCGAGATGCCCTGCGCGGTGGCCTGCGCAGCGAGCTGCTCCCCGAACGTGTTGAGGGAGATCGTCAAACCGCCCGATGCCGACCCTGTCACGGCCGCGATGACCGACGTCGACAGCACCGAGGTGATGAGCGCGTTGCCGCTCACGGCGAAGATGCCGTCGCGGATCACGGCGAACGCGGCCAACGACGCGATCGTCGCCCCGTAGGCCACCTCACTGGCCGTCGTGAACACTGGAACGACCGCATTCTTGGCCCCCTCGGACAGACCCGCGACGTAGGCTCCGGCCGCGCTGGGGCGGAACGCGAAGATCGCCACTGCCGCCACGACGAGCGCGGTCGTCACCGACCAGATGCTCGCCACCTGTGCGAGGGCCACACCGCCGTAGCGCTCGTCGGCCAGGTAGGCGGTGTCCATCGCGGGAATGACGACGTAGGTGAGCAGCGCATTCGTCGCCACGACGATGACAACCGGCGCCAACCCGATGAGCCCCCGCGCAGCGGAACCGTCAGCGGTCCGCACCGGTGTCCCGAGGTGGTCCATTTCGTCACCGACCGGCCCCACCTCACCGGTGCGGCGCTCGGCGTGGGTCAGGTCGCCGAACGACTCACCCGCGGCGTGCAGGCGCTTGGCCCGCCAGGTGAGCCACGCCATGCCGAGGCCGAACGTGATGATGGCGCCGACGATGCCGAGCACCGGCGCGGCGAAGGTGTTGGTTTCGAAGAAGCGCGTCGGGATCGTGTTGTGGATCTGCGGCGAGCCCGGCAAGGCCGCTGTCGCGAACGTGAAGATCCCCAGCGCGATCGCGGCGGGCATGAGCCGCTTGGGGATGTCGGCTTCCTCGAACAGGGACCGCGCGACGGGAAAGATCGTGAAGACGATGACCCACGCGCTCACGCCGCCGTAGGTGAGCAGCGCGGTCGCGATGACCGTGACGAGCAGCGCGTGCTGCGGGCCGAGGAGCCGCGAGATCCACGATGCGAAGTCCCGGGCGTACCCGGAGTCCGACATGAGCTTGCCGAAGATCGCGCCGGTGAGGAACAGCGGGAAGAACTGCGCGATGAACCCGGCGAGGGCGGGCATGAAGATCTGCGTGTAGCTGGCGAGCACGGGTGCGCCCGAGAACACCACGGCCAGCAGCGCCATGAGCGGCGCGAGCATGATCACCGAATGGCCGCGGTAGGCGAACGTGATGAGCAGGACGAGGGAGAGCCCGATACCGAGCAGCGCGAGAGTCATGGGACCGACCTGGGGGAGTAGAGGGGGCAGGGGATGGGTCAGAGGCCGAGGGTCAGGGAGTCGCCGGCGGCGCGGGAGCAGCACGTCATCATGCGGGTGCCGTCGCGTCGTTCGGCGGGGGTG
>JAUNTP010000130.1 GCA_030538585.1 Mobilicoccus sp. | reverse complement strand
TACCTCGTGAGTCGGCGCGGGGGCCGGGGTCTGCGCTCCCGGCGGAGATTCAGGGTCCGGCGCCGCGGCGGGTTCGGTCCACAGCGGCGACAGCTGCCGCGCCTGGGTGAACTCGGGCTCCCCCGCGACACCGAGGTCGACGCTCACCGGCGGCGGAGCAGGTTCGGCCACGGCCGGGTCGACGACGACCGCGAAGAGTGCGGCACCGACCACGACGGCCCCGGTGAGGCGCAGGTGGGCCGGGATCTGGGTCGCCGCCGGGCGGTGGCGGCCGCGATAGTCGGGATGCATCGTCGCCTCCGGCCCCCGGCGCCGAGGGTCGGCGCAGCCCCGCACGACAGGAGGGGGCGGATCCTGCCGGGCACGGCTGAGAGGGCCGAGACGTCGGCAGGATCGGGGCGGTCTCGGGCCGCCTGAGCAGCGGCAGGACGACCGTAGCCTCAGGCGGCGATCACACGATTCGCCTCATCCACAGGCTGCTCGGGCGTCAGGCCGGGACGCCGAAGAGGAACGCGGCGAGGTCGGCATCGAGGTCGACGGCGCCGCCCTCCCCGCGGAGGGTCAGCGTCGACGCGGACCGTTCGACCTGCACGGTGCGTCCGGGGCGTACGCCCGCCTCGGCCATGCGCGCCAGCACCTCGTGGTCGACCTGGAGGGGCTCGCCGATGCGTTCGAGGACGAAAGCCGCCGCGTCCGGGTGGTCGGCCAGGGACGCGCGCGCCTGCTCGGCGGCGGCATCGACGTCGGGGGGCTCCACGCCCAACTCCTCCAAGCCGGGCACGGGGTTGCCGTAGGGGCTGACCTGGACGTCCCCGAGCATGGCGACGATCTTGCGTTCCACGCGCTCGCTCATGACGTGCTCCCACCGGCACGCCTCGTCGTGGACGAACTCGTATTCGAGGCCGATGACGTCGCGCAGCAGCCGTTCGGCGAGACGGTGCTTGCGCATGACGCGCGTCGCGAGCAGCCTTCCCTCCGTGGAGAGTTCGATGCTGCGGTCGGGACGAACGGTGAGCAGACCATCGCGCTCCATGCGACCCACCGTCTGCGACACCGTCGGCCCGGAGTGCCCCAGGCGGTCGACGATGCGGGCGCGCAGCACGGGCACGCCCTCCTCCTCCAGCTCGAAGACCGTGCGGAGGTACATCTCGGTGGTGTCGATGAGATCCGTCACGCGCCCAGCATGTCATCTCGACCCACTATCACGTGTCAGGCGACGGTGCGGACCGTGAGCCGTGGTGATGCATCCCACCAAGATGATGGATCCATCAGTTAACAGAAAACCCTTGTGGCCGACCCTCGGGTCGTTTAATGTTTGAGTAGCTCAGCGGGTGTGGAACCCCCGATCACATCCGCAGACGAGCACACGCAATACGGGTCGGCTTCCCCTGGCCGGCTCTCCGCGGAGGTTTCCCCGAGCCGATGCGGATCAGGCGAGGCCGTTCCCCGACGGCCTCGCCTTTGTGTGTGCCCTGCTCACGCCCGGTGATCCCCCGCCGAGAGGCCCCGTGTCGACGCCCCGACTACGCTGGGCCACGATCGCCGATCGCCGTGAAGGAGTACCCCGCAGCATGCCCTCCCGTCAGCGCGCCATCCGTCAACTCGTGTCCCTGGGGGTCAAGTACGGCCCGCTCGCCTACCAGGGCCTCAAGCACGGCAAGGCCCCGGTGCAGCAGTTCGCCGACCGGCAGGTGAGCAAGCGCAACGCTCGCGGCATGGCGATGGAGCACGCGGCCCACCTGCTCGACGGGTCGGTGTTGCCGGTCTACTACGGTGACCTGCGTGTGTGGGTCGTGTTCAGCGGTGACGTGCCGGTCGGCACCCACCCGGTGGTCTCGACCCCGATGGCCGATCTGCTCGAGCACTATGACCTGAGCAAGCGGTTGCGCCCCAGCGAGCCCTCGAAGCGTCGTCGTCGCACGTCGACCTCCTCCCCGTCCTCGACCGCGACCGGATGGCCGCAGGATCGACCCACCGGCGGCCCGAATCCCACTGATCAGAGCCCCGATCCGCAGTCCTGACCTGAGCAGGCACAATGGCGGGATGAGGTCCCCCGACCCCCGGGAGCACGAACGGGTTCCGTACACGACGGCCATCGCGGAGGCTGACCCCCGCGGTGGGGTGCTGCGGTATCGGGGTGTCGACCTCGCCGACCTCGTCGGGGTCGTCCCGTTCGACCAGGTGTGGGGGCTGCTCGTCGCCGACGACCTGCGCCGCGAGTTGCCGCCCGCGGAGACCTTTCCGCTCCCGGCCCGCACCGGCGACATCCGCTCCGATGTGCAGAGCGCGCTCGCGACGGTGGCGCCGGTGTGGGGGTTCCGTCCGCTGCACGACATCGACGACGGTCAGGCCCTCGACGACCTGGCGCGCGCCTCGGTGCTCACGATGTCGTTCATCGCCCAGGCCATCCGCGGCCCTGATCTGCCGGTGGTGCCGCAGCGGGTCGTCGACGAGGCCGGCTCCGTCGCCGAGCGTTTTCTCTTCCGGTGGCGCGGCGAGGCCGACCCGTGGCATGTCGAGGCGCTCGACGCCTACTTCGTCACCGCCGCCGAGCACGGGTTCAGTGCCTCGACGTACGCAGCCCGCATCGTCGCCTCGACGGGCGCCGACGTGGCGACGTGCCTGTCCGCCGCGGTCGGGGCGCTCAGCGGGCCGCTGCACGGGGGCGCGCCCGCGCGGGTGTTGTCGATGTTGAACGCGGTCGCCGGCACCGACGACCCGCGCCCCTACCTGACGCGGCGTCTCGACGCCCGCAAGCGCATCATGGGCTTCGGTCACAGCGTGTACCGGGCCCGCGACCCGCGCGCCGACATCATCAAGGCCGTCTGCCTCCGACTGGGGGCGCCCCTCACCGAGGTGGCCGTGGCCGTCGAGGGGGCCGCGACCGAGCTGCTGGCGGAGCGTCGCGACGACGACCGCATCCACCCCAACCTCGACCTGTGGGTGGCCGTGCTGCTGGACTTCGCCGACGTGCCGGCCACGACGTTCAGTTCGCTGTTCGCCAGCGCCCGCTCGGCGGGATGGTCGGCGCACATCCTCGAACAGAAGAAGGCCGACTACGTCATCCGCCCCTACGCCGCCTACGAGGGCCCGCCGCCGCGGTCGTTGCGCAGCGTGCCCGGCTGGGGCGATGAGGACACTCGTTGAGGGAGACCACGTGAGCATTCCGACCGACCTCCTGCCCCGCGACGGCCGCTTCGGCAGCGGCCCGAGCAAGGTGCGCGACGCGCAGATCGACGCCCTCGCCGGCTCGCGCCGCGCCCTGTTCGGCACGTCCCATCGCCAGGCCCCGGTGCGCGGCCTCGTCGGTGAGATCCGGGAGGGCCTGCAGGTGCTGTTCGACCTCCCCGAGGGGTACGAGGTCGTCCTCGGCAACGGCGGGTCGACCGCGTTCTGGGAGGTCGCGACGTTCGGCCTCGTGCGCGAACGGGCCCAGCATCTCGTGTTCGGCGAGTTCAGCAGCAAGTTCGCGAAGGCGACCGCCGCGGCGCCGTTCCTCGCCGACCCGAGCATCGTCGACGCGCCGCCGGGATCGCTCGCGCACCCGCACGCGGACGACGTCGACGTGTACGCGTGGCCCCACAACGAGACCTCGACGGGCGTCATGGCTCCGGTCCAGCGGGTCGAGGGCGCGGCCGATGACGCGCTCGTGCTCATCGACGCGACGTCGGGTGCCGGGGGCCTCTCGGTGGACGTGAGTCAGTGCGACGTGTACTACTTCGCCCCGCAGAAGTCGTTCGCCGCGGACGGGGGTCTGTGGTGCGCGGTCCTCTCCCCTGCCGCAGTCGCGCGCGCGGAGGAGATCGCCGCGAGCGGCCGCTACATCCCGGCGTTCCTCGACCTCACCACCGCCGTGACCAACTCGCGCAAAGACCAGACGTACAACACGCCCGCCATCGCCACGCTCGCGCTCATGGCCGAGCAGGTGACGTGGATGAACGAGCAGGGCGGCCTCGCGTGGGCTGCGAGCCGCACCGCCGACAGCGCGTCCCGGCTGTACGGCTGGGCTGAGCGCTCCGAGTACGCGACACCGTTCGTCGCCGAGCCGAGTGCTCGGTCGCACGTGGTGGGCACGATCGACCTCGACGACAGCATCGACGGGGCGGCGATCATCGCCACGCTGCGCGAGCACGGTGTCGTCGACATCGACCCCTACCGCAGCCTGGGCCGCAACCAGATCCGGGTCGGCATGTTCCCGGCCGTCGACCCTGACGACGTCGAGGCCCTCACTCGCTGCCTGGACCACCTCGTCGGCTGACCCCACCCCGCCGCCACCACACGGTGTCGGCGGGTCGGGTGGGTTCAGACGAGGGGGGCGAGCACGGCGACGAGGATCATCGCGGCGAGCGCGACGAGGACGACGATGCGGCGCGAACGAGCAGTCATGTCGTTCAGCGGCCGACCAGGAGGTCCTGGATCGGGTCCATCGCGAAGTACACGATGAACAGCACGGCGATGAGCCACATGAGCGGGTGGATCTCACCGGCCTTGCCGCGGGCCACCTTGATGAGCACGAACGCGACGAACCCGGCGCCGATCCCGGCGGTGATCGAGTACGTGAACGGCATGAGCACGATCGTGAGGAACGCGGGCAGCGCGATCTCCATGTCGTCCCAATCGATGCCGCTGACCTGCTGCATCATGAGGAACCCGACGATGACCAGGGCCGGGGTGGCGGCCTCGTAGGGCACGATCGCCACGAGCGGGGAGAGGAACATCGCGACGAGGAACATGCACCCGGTGACGATGCTCGCCAGGCCCGTGCGGGCGCCCTCGCCGACGCCGGAGGCGGACTCGATGTAGGCGGTGTTGCTGGAGACGCTGCCCGCGCCACCGGCGACGGCGGCGAGGGAGTCGACGACGAGGATGCGGCGCGCGTTCGGCGGGTCGCCCTGCTCGTCGAGCAGCCCGGCCTCGGAGCCGATGGCGACCATGGTGCCCATCGTGTCGAAGAAGTCGGCGAGCATGAGCGTGAAGATGATGAGGCAGGCCGCGACGATGCCGAGGTTGGTGAACGAGCCGAGCAGGTTGAACTGGCCGAGGAGGCCGAGGTCGGGCAGGTCGAACACGTTGTCAGGGAGCCTGGGAACGTTGAGGCCCCACCCGGTGGGGTTCTCCTCGGTCTGCCCGCCGATGTTGAGCAGGGCCTCGACGGCGATGGCGATGATGGTGCCGCCGACGATGCCGTAGAGGATCGACCCGGACACCTTGCGCACCATCATGATGACGATGGCGGCGAGCACGATGACGAACACGAGGGTGGGCCAGCCGGCAAGGAACCCGCCGACGCCGAGCTCCAGCGGCGCACCGGCCGCACGGCGCACGATGCCGGCGTCGAAGAGGCCGATGAGGGTGATGAACAGGCCGATGCCGACGCTGATCGCCGTCTTGAGCTGCCCGGGGATGGCGCGGAACACCGCTTCACGGAACCCGGTGAGCACGAGGACGAGGATGACGATGCCCTCCATGACGACCAGACCCATGGCGTCGGCCCACGTCATCTCCGGCAGCGACGCGATCCCGTAGGCGACGAACGCGTTGAGGCCGAGCCCGGCCGCGAGCGCCAGCGGGTAGTTGGCGTAGATGCCCATGAAGATCGACATGAGCCCGGCGATGAGCGCGGTGCCCGCGGCGACCATGGCGAGGTTGGGCTCGTCGCCGCCGCCGAGGTATTGGCCGCTGCCGTCCTGCACCGTCCCGATGATGAGGGGGTTGAGGACGACGATGTAGGCCATCGTGAAGAACGTGGCGAGGCCGCCGCGGATCTCGCGGCCCACCGTGGATCCCCGTTCGGAGATCTTGAAGTACCGATCGAGACCACCCTTGGGCGCCCGCGCCGTGGTCTCCGAAGTGCTCGACATGGCGCACAGACTATGCCCCCGGCGAGCGTCCTCCGAACACGGTCACCGCCCGCCCTCCCCCCGGGCTCGTCCGAGTGGGAGCGCGGCGACCGGCCCGTTGGTCGAGGAGGAGCGAAGCGACGTCTCGAGACCACCGTGCGTGGCGGGGTGTCCCAGCCGCTGGCTGTGTCGCCCTACCCGACGACTTCGACGGCGCTGTCGTCGAGGACGGGGGCGTTGGCGGCGGTGAGGCGGGGGGCTTCGACGTCGGTTTCGCTGTGGGCGCCGCAGCCGTGGTCGCGGGTGACGACTTTGCCGTCGGCGTGGGACCAGGCGTGGGCGCACACCCCGAACATGGAGCGCAGCGCCCCCGCGAGCGGCAGGTAGTAGCCGCACGAGTGACAGGGGCTCGCGGCTTTGTGTGCGGTCCCGGTGTCGGGGCCGCCGTCGCCGTCGTACCAGCGTTGGGCTGCGGCGTCGCGCCCTTCTGGGGACAGGACGCGGGCGCGGCCGAGGCCGAGGTCGAAGGCGAGTGCGTCGATCTCGTCGTCGCCGGTCGCCTCGTACCCGGCCTCCAGGAGGGGGTCGGCGTCGACGAAGGGCAGGACGTCGCCGTCACCGAGGTCGCCGGGGGCGAGGCGTTCGGCGTAGGGCACCCAGTCGGGCGACAGGATCGCTTCGGCGCCGGGCAGGAGGTTGGTTTCGCAGACGGTGACTTTGCGGCTGCGGCTGATGCGGGTGACGACGACGGCCCAGCGCCACCCGCGGTAGGCGGGGGTGGTGCAGGCGAAGGAGTGCGTGGCGAGTCGTTCGGCGTCCATGGTCATGCCGAGGTGTTCGCCGACGGCGCCGGGTTCGGCGATGGCTTCGGCTGCTGCCCGCGCGTCGTCGACGGCTCCGGCGAGGGTGAGGTCTTTGCGAATGGTGGCCATGTCAGGTCCCGTCGAGGTGTCCGGCGACCGCCCGCAGGACGGACGCGACCTTGGCGGCCTCACGCTTGTCGGGGTAGCGGCCCCGGCGGAAGTCGTTGGAGGTCTTGTCGAGGAGCTTGATGAGGTCTTCGACGACGCCGGCCATCTGGTCGGCGGGCATGCGGTGCTTGGCGTGCTGGGCGTCGGCGATGGACGGTGCCGCGTCGAGGACCTGCACGTGCATCGCTTGGGCGCCTTTGCGGCCTTGGGCGACGCTGTAGTCGATGCGGGTGCCGGGTCTGAGGGTGGTCGTGCCGGTGGGCAGGGCTGCGGACGGCACGAACACGTCCACCCCGTCGTCGCCGGAGACGAAGCCGAACCCTTTGTCGGCGTCGTAGAACTTGACCTTGCCTGTCGGCACCGTTCACCTCATCGTTGTCGCGCTCACGCGTCAGAGGTCGTGAGCCCTCCCAGGCTAGCGCGCCGCACGGGGTGGCGGACAGCGCAATACCTTCACGGGACCTTCAGCCGCCGCCCCCTGGCCCCGGCGGCGCCGGATCGACGCTTCTCTCTCCTCGGCCCGAGGAGAGAGAAGCGACGTGTCGATCACCGCGAGGACTGACGTAGTGACGCGGGCGATGGTCTCGAGACGCTTCGCTCCTCGACCAACGGGCGGGTGGGCCCATGCCCGTTGGCCGAGGAGGAGCGCAGCGACGTCTCGACACCACCGAGGAACAGCGCAGTCATATGGGCAGTGGTCTAGAGATGCTTCGCTCCTCGACCGACGGTGGGGCCACCTACTTCTTGAGGCCGAGGAGGCCCATCGCTTCCTCGCGCATCTCGACCTTGCGGATCTTGCCCGTCACCGTCGTCGGGAAGGTTTCGACGCAGTGCACGTAGCGCGGCACCTTGTAGTGGGCGAGCTTGCCGTCGCTGAACGCCTTGATGTCGGCCTGCGTGATCTCACCGTGGCCGGGCTTGGTGATGATCCACGCCATGAGCTCTTCGCCGTACTTCTCATCCGGCACACCGATGACCGAGACGTCGGCGACACCCGGGTGGCCGTAGAGGAACTCCTCGATCTCGCGCGGGTAGATGTTCTCCCCGCCGCGGATGACCATGTCCTTCAGCCGCCCGGTCACCTGGACGTAGCCGTCGGCGTCCATCCGTGCGAGGTCTCCGGTGTGCATCCAGCCGTCGTCGTCGATGACCTCGGCCGTCTTCTCCGGGTTGTTCCAGTAGCCCGACATCACCGAGTAGCCGCGCGTGCAGAACTCCCCGTCCTCGCCCACCGGCAGGGTGCCGCCGGTGACCGGGTCGACGATCCGGATCTCGACGTGCGGGCCCACTCGGCCCACGGTGCTCACGCGCCGCTCCAGGGAGTCGTCGGTGCGCGTCTGGGTGGACACCGGGGAGGTCTCGGTCATCCCGTAGCAGATGGTGACCTCCTCCATGTGCATCTCCCCGATGACCCGACGCATGATCTCCTCCGGGCAGGGCGAACCGGCCATGATCCCGGTGCGCAGGGTGCTCAGGTCGAATCGGTCCCGACCCTCGAGGCTCAGCTCGGCGATGAACATGGTCGGCACGCCGTAGAGGCTCGTGCAGCGTTCGTCGGCCACGGCCTGCAGGGTCGCCTCAGGGTCGAACGACGGGGCCGGGATGACGACGGCGGCCCCGTGCGAGGTCGCCGCCAGATTGCCCATCACCATCCCGAAGCAGTGGTAGAAGGGCACCGGGACGCAGATGCGGTCGGCTTCGGTGTACCGGCAGACCTCACCGACGAAGAACCCGTTGTTGAGGATGTTCCTATGGGTCAGCAGCGCGCCCTTGGGGAATCCGGTGGTCCCCGAGGTGTACTGGATGTTGATCGGGTCCTCGGGCGACATCGCCTCCCGGGCATCGGCGAGCAGGTCGACGTCGATCTCGGCCCCGGCCAGGCGGTCCCATTCCGGGGTGTCCATGACGACGGCGAGCTCGACGCCGCCGACCTCCCGCCGCGCCCGTTCGAGCATGCCGGGATAGTCCTGATCCCGGAACGTCGGCGAACAGATCACCGCGGTGGTGCCGGACTGTTCGAGCACGTAGTTGAGCTCGTGCTGCCGGTAGCTGGGGTTGATGTTGACCAGTACGGCGCCGATCTCGGCGGTGGCGTACTGCGTGAGCATCCAGTGCCAGGAGTTGGGGCCCCAGATGCCCACCCGATCTCCGGCGCGGACGCCGGCGTGGTGGAGCCCGACGGCGAGGCGTCGGGCGTCTTCGCGGAACTGGGCGTAGCTCCACCGGCGCTCGGAGGCGACGTCGACCAGGCACTCCCGGTCGGGGAACCGTTCGGCGGTACGACGCAGGTTCTCCGGGATCGTCTCTTCGAGCAGCGGCACCTCGGTGGGTCCGCGGTCGTGGGCGATCGTGAGCCGACCGCCCTCGGACCCCGCTTCCGCGCTCGGCCTGACCTGCTCAGACTCCCCTGTCCCCTGCATGTGCGCTCTCCCCTTCCGAAGTCGGCGGACACCGGTCCACACCGCCGAGCCCTGATTTCAGTTAACGACGCTCAACTCAACGGCACTGCCCTCAACCTAGCACTGCGTGACCGGGCTCACAACAGCCCGGCGGACGCGGAGCGGCTCAGCCCAGCATGTCCGCGGCGACTGTCTCGCGCAGGATCTCCGAGGTACCTCCGAAGATGGTGAGCAGCCGCACCGCCAGGTAGGCCTGGGCCACCGGATACTCGAGGATGTAGCCGTATCCGCCGTGCAGCTGCAGGCACACGTCGGCGGCCTCCTTGGCGCGCTCAGAGGCCCACATCTTCGCCTTGGAGGCGGCGACGACGTCGAGCTCGCCGGCGTTGAACCGGCGCACTGCGTCGGCCACGTAGTGCTGGGTGACCTCCAGGGCCACCTGCTGCTCGGCCAGGCGGAAACGGGTGTTCTGGTACTCGGTGATCGGCGAGCCGAAGGCGCTGCGGTCCTTCACATACCCGAGGGTCTCCTCCAGCACCTGGCCGGCGACCACCGCCGCCGAGGCGGCCACGGCGAGACGGCCCTGCGGCAGCAGCTGCATGATCATCGCCAGCCCCTGACCCTCCTCGCCGAGGCGGTTCTCCGCCGGGACGCGGACCTCGTCGAAGAAGAGCTCGGCGGTGTCGGAGGCCTTCAGGCCCATCTTGTCCAGCTGGGTGCCGACCCGGTATCCGGGGTTGCCCTCCTTCTCGACGAGGAAGAGGCTGAAGGACTCAGCGCCGCCGCGGCCCGAGGAGCCGTCGGTGCGGGCGAGCACCAGGGCGCCGTCGCCGGTGATGCCGTTGCCGATGAA
>JAUNTP010000129.1 GCA_030538585.1 Mobilicoccus sp. | reverse complement strand
TGTGCTTGGTGATCGGCATCGTGATGCCGCGGATGTCGGCCTCCTGGAAGGCGTCCGTCCCGATCGCGGTGCTGCCCACCTGCCCGGTGATGGCGACGATCGGCACCGAGTCCATGTGGGCGTCGGCGAGCGCGGTCACGAGGTTGGTGGCGCCCGGCCCGGAGGTCGCCATGCAGACGCCCACCTTGCCCGTGGCGGCGGCGTACCCCTCGGCGGCGTGGCCGGCGCCCTGCTCGTGGCGGACGAGAACGTGCCGTACCTTTTCGGAGTCCATGAGGGGGTCGTAGGCGGGAAGGATCGCGCCGCCGGGCATCCCGAAGACGACCTCGACACCCACCTCCTCCAGGGACTTCACGAGGCTCTGCGCCCCGGTGAGATCGGGGACGGTCGTCTCCTCGTCACGAGAGGCGCGCGCGGGGGGCGCGGGACGAGGGGGCCGGGGGTCCGACACGGTGTGTCACCGCTTTCTTGACTCGTATGGGTCGTGTGGCCGGGAAGGCCGGGGTTGCCGGGGTTGGCCGGCGTTGGCGGGCACCAACGATTCTGCCGCCCCCCGCGATGTGGAGGGAGCCGCGACACCCGTCGGTCTGGTGGACCAGCACCTGATCAAAGAAAAAACCCCGTCGCCCGGTGGGGCCGATGGGGTTGCGCGCCGGCGATGAAGCCGACGCGCTCAGGTAATAACGAGGGACGCGAACATGCGCCCACCTTCGCGCCATGGACGCCCCCATGTCAAAGGATGGAGGCGTCCATATTGCGATATGAGATGTGAACGAGGGGTGGACGAGCGGGGTCGCCGATCAGCGGAAGGTGACGGTGCGCCAACCGCTCCAGTCGCTCACTGCCCCGGAGGCCGACCGGGCGCGGGCGCGCACCTGCACGGTGGTGCCGCGCGGCATCGACAGGCGGGCCGAGGTGCGGGTGGTGTTCGCGTACCAGGTTTGGATGGGCCCGGTGCGTCCGCCGCCGTTCACCCGGCGGATGACGACGTCGTAGCGCGCGCCGCCGGTGCTCGACCACGAGGCGGTGCCGCCGGCGTTGATCGACAGGGCACGCATCGTCGGGCGGGGCGTCGCGGCCGCGGCGGCGGTGCGCCCGAAGCGGGTCACCTGGCCGACGCGGGTGCCGGCGACCTGCGCCTGCCCGGCGTTGATGAACACGGTGGCCGAGTTGGCGTCGGCGCGCTCGACCGACACGGTGACGCCGCCGGAGACGCTCGTCAGGCGATGCCCGACCGGCAGGTGCCACGACCAGTCGGAGGCCTGACCCGTCGGGGTCGCGTCGAGGGCGATCGTGCCGGGCCACGGGTTGTCCTCGGTGACGCGCTCCTCGCGCAGCACGCGGATCCCGGCCGTCATCGGCTGGTACAGGCGCGCGTCGCGGCCGGTGCGAGTGCGGTACTCGACCCAGTAGACCTCGCCGCTGCGGGGGTCGCGGATCCGGGCCGCACGGACCCCGCGGCGTGAGGAGACGGGGGTGAGCTGCACCCGCGCGGTGGGCGTGGTGACGTTCATGACGTCGCGCGCGCCGAGGAACCCGAGGCGGGCGGCCTGCGGGGTCGACAGCGAGCCGGCGTTGTCGCGGGACGAGGCGGCCATGATGTCGTACGGGTCGCCGTAGTCCTCGACGCGGCAACCGCGCGGCAGTGAGCGCAGGTTCGCGTCGGAGGCGGACCCGCAACGCAGGGTCTTCGCGTGGGCGAGGCCGAAGTTGTGGCCGATCTCGTGGGCGAGCACCGGCCAGGCCGTGTCGGCGACGTAGACGATGCCGCCGCTGCCGACCGACTGCCCCATCGAGGCGAGCCCGTAGGAGCAGCCCGCTTCGGTCGCCGCGCGGGGCATGACGATGACGAGGTGCTTGCGCGCCCCCTCGGTGAACCCGGCCGCACGGGCGGCCTCGGTCCACAGGTCGAACGGGTTGTCCCGGCAGGTGTACGCAGAGCGGTAGGGCCGGGTCGTGCCGGCGAGGCGCAGGTTGACCTGGCCGCCGGACTGCTCGCGCCAGTAGGCGGCGACGTTGCTCACCTGGGTGCGCACCTGCTCGGCCGTGGGGGCACTCGCGGACACGCCGCGCGGGACGGCGATGGCGACGTGGACCTCGCTGACACCGGCCGCCGGAGCGTTCTGCGCGTGTGAGACGACGCGGACACCCTCGACGTGCGCGACCTCGGCTCCGTGGAGGGCGGCGTGGACGCTCGCCTCGGCGAGTGAAGAGTCCTCCTGCGCCGGGGTGCGGGCCGCGGCGCGCAGCTCCCCGCGCGTCACCGTCAGCGCTCCATCATCACCCTCGACGGACTCGCCGCGGGACACGGCCTCGGTGACCTTGTCGGGCACGGGCATGGTGACGGAGACGACGTCCCCGGTCCGGGCCTCGCCGGGGTCGTCGATGGGCAGGCGCTTGCCGTCTGGCAGACGCAGGGCGGTGCCGTGTTCGGCGTCTCGATCCGAGAGTCGCTCGATGACACCGCTGACCGTGACGGCCGCCTCACTGGTGTCGTGAGTCGCTGCGAGAGCGACGGTCTCGGCAGCGAGCACCATCGCGACGGTGGCAGCCGCCGCGACGCGTCGAAGTCCACGCATCCCGCGTTCCTTCCGATGGCAGGTTCCACCTCCCTCCCTGGAGGCGGGCCACCCGTGGCAGCGGGTGACGACCTTTACATCGGCAAGTCGGACATCGATATGACCGGCGGGTCACCAAGGTGACGACCGGGGATCAGTCGCGGGCCGACCGCTTCATCGGCAGAGCATCGCGACAACGATATTGGTCTCGATGTGATCTACGCCACATCTGGGTCAGCGGGGGGTCCGGTGGGCGGCGACGGTCGTGTCGTCGCCGGGGTAGCTGTCCCACTCCCCCGGGTGGCTCACGACGGCGACCGTCGCGGGCGGCCACGCCCGGCGCTGCCCACCCTGCTCGACGATGTCGGACCCCACCGCGGGCGCGGTCGGCGCGTGTCCGACGAGGAGGACCACGCGTGCGTCCTCCTGCGCGAAGGCGTCGCAGATCTCGTCGATGTCGCCCTGGTAGAGCACGCGCTCGATACGCACGTCGTCGCAGACGACACCACCGCGCTGCAGCGCCTCCCACGTCTGGCGCGTGCGCGTCGCCGGGCTCACGAGGACGAGGTCGGGGCGGACACCCTCGCTCGTGAGCCACCGACCGACCTCCTCGCAGTCGGCGCGGCCGGTATCGGTGAGTTCGCGGCCCTCGTCGCCAGAGTCGGACGACATCCGGGCTTCGCCGTGGCGCATGACGACGAGCAGGCGCAGGTCGGTGGAGGCGGCAGTCATGGCCCCCAGCATGCCTGCCGGAGCCGGTTCATGCGCCCTCAACGCCCTGACGTCGCGGGCCTGGGGCGAGCGCCAGGGTGGCGGCCGCGGTGAGGACGACCACCCCACCGAGGACGGCGAGGATGGCGGGACGTTCGGCGAACAGCGCTGCGGCGAGGACGGCGGCCACGACGGGCTCGATGGTGGCGATGACCGACGCCCGGGTGGCGGGGAGCCGCAGCAACCCGGCGCTGTGGAACAGGTACGCGAAGTAGGTCGAGGCCACACCGACACCCAGCAACGCCCACCACGCCCCGGAGAGTGCGACCGGGTCGAGGAGGGCCGGGGAGGTGAACGGTGTCAGGGCCACCACGGCCACCCCGAGGGCGACGGTGAGGCACGCCGCGGGGTGGAAGCGGTGGTAGAACGCACGCCCGTAGAGGTAGTAGAGGGAGTAGGTGAAGCCGGCGAGCAGGCCGGTCGTCAGCGACAGCAGCCCGACGCGGACGCCGTCCCCGCCGCCGAGGGCGACGAGACCGACACCGCAGATGGAGGCGGCGACAGCCGCGATCTCGAGCGCACCGAGGCGCTCCTTGAGCACCGGGACGCTGAGCATGGCGACGAATGCCGGCGCCGTGTACAGCAGCACGCTGGCGAGGCTCGCGCCACCGCTCGCGACGGCGACCTGGTAGGCGCCGTAGAACACCGCCCCCGACACCAGCCCGAAGACTGCGGTGACGGCCAGGTCACGCCCACGAGGAAAGCGGGCCCGGATCACGAGGGCGTGAATCCCGAAGAGGAGTGCCCCGGCCGCGGCGCGCCACCAGGCGACGTCGTACGGGCTGAGACCTGCGCGCTGGGCGTAGGTGCCGAAGACCCCCAACAGGCCCCAGAGGGAGGCGGCGATGAGAACGAACACCGCGCCGAGGACGATCCCGGGAGCGGGCGCGGGAGGGGTCGTCACCGTCAGCCGTCGACACCGAGGGTGCTGAGGATGAGCTCCCGCACCTTGGCGGCGTCGGCCTGACCCTTCATCTGCTTCATCACTTGACCGATGAGCGCCCCGGCCGCCTGCACCTTGCCGCCGCGGATCTTGTCGGCGACGTCGGCGTTGCGGGCGATGACCTCATCGACCGCGGCCTGCAGAGCGCCGTCGTCGGAGACCACCGCGAGACCGCGGGCGTCAGCAACCTCGGTGGGCGTCCCCTCCCCCGCGAGGACGCCGTCGAGCGCTTGGCGGGCCATCGCGTCGGTGAGGCGACCCGACTGGACGAGGCCGTCGAGCTCGGCGATGTGCGCCGGTGCGACATCCATCGCCGCCAGCTCGACACCGTCGGCCTTGGCGCGGCGGGCGAGGTCGCCCAGCCACCACTTGCGGGCGGCCGCGGGGCTCGCCCCGGCCTCGACCGTCGCGGCGATGAGGTCGAGGGCGTCCGAGCCGAGCACATCGCGCATCTCGAGGTCGGAGTACCCCCACTCGGCCTGCAGCCGGCGTCGGCGGGCAGCGGGCGGCTCGGGCAGCGTGGCCCGCAGCTCTTCGACGCGCTCGGGGCTGGTGGCAACCGGCACGAGGTCGGGCTCGGGGAAGTAGCGGTAGTCGTCGGCGTCGGACTTGGGCCGCCCCGACGACGTCATGCCGCTGTCTTCGTGCCAGTGGCGCGTCTCCTGCAGGATCGACTCGCCGCGGTCGAGCACGGCCGCGTGACGGGTGATCTCGTACGTGACGGCGGCCTCGACGCTGCGCAGCGAGTTGACGTTCTTGGTCTCGGTGCGCGTGCCGAGCGGCACCGCGAGCTGGGCGGCACCGCACGGGTGCCCCTCGGCGCGGGGACGCAGGGAGAGGTTGACGTCGCAGCGCAGCGAGCCCTGCTCCATGCGGGCGTCGCTCACGTCGAGGGCGCGCATGAGGTCGCGCAGAGCCCCGACGTAGGCGCGGGCCACCTCACCGGCGCGCTCACCGGTGCCGACGATGGGCTTGGTGACGATCTCGATGAGGGGGATACCCGCCCGGTTGTAGTCGATGAGGGAATGCTCGGCACCCGCGATCCGGCTGGATCGCCCGCCGCTACCGACGTGGGTGAGCTTGCCCGCGTCCTCCTCCATGTGGGCGCGTTCGATCTCGATGCGGAACGTGACGGGGTCGCCGCCGTCGAGACCAGGCAGCTCGACATCGAGGTGACCGTCGTGGACGATCGGCTCGTCGTACTGGCTGGTCTGGAAGTTCTTCGTCATGTCGGGGTAGAAGTAGTTCTTCCGGGCGAAACGGCTGGTCGGTGCCACCTCGCACCCCAGCGCGAGGCCGATGCGGATCGCGGACTCCACGGCCGCCGCATTGACGACCGGCAGCGCCCCGGGCAGGCCGAGGCACACCGGGCACGTCTGCGTGTTCGGCTCGGCGCCGAACCCGGTCGCGCAGCCGCAGAACATCTTGGTCGCCGTGTGCAATTCGACGTGCACCTCCAACCCCATGACGGGGTCGTAGCGCTCCAGCGCCTCGTCGAGGTCGACGACGTCGTCGGTGTAGCTGCTCATCGGGTGGCCTCCGTGACGTCGGGCACGCGGGTGATCAGGGGTGCGCCCCAGCTCGCTTCGAGGCGGGCTTCGAGGGCGGCGCCGACGGCGTAGAGGCGGTCGTCGGCCATGGCGGGGGCGTAGATCTGGAAGCCGGTGGGCATCCCGTCCTCGTCGGCGAGGCCGCTCGGCAGCGAGAGACCGGGCAGGCCGGCGAGGTTGGCGGGGATGGTCGTGATGTCGGCGAGGTACATCGCGAGGGGGTCGTCGTTCTTCTCCCCCAACGTGAACGCCGTCGTGGGCGCCGTCGGAGAGACGAGCACGTCAACCTGGCCGAAGGCGGCCTCGAAGTCGCGCGCGATGAGGGTGCGGACCTTCTGCGCCTGCCCGTACCAGGCGTCGTAGTAGCCCGAGGAGAGGGCGTAGGTGCCGAGGATGATGCGGCGCTTGACCTCCGCGCCGAACCCGGCGGCGCGGCTCGCGGCCATGGTGCGCTCGGTGCTGTCCTTCTCGACGCGCACGCCGTAGCGCATCGCGTCGTAGCGGGCGAGGTTGCTGCTCGCCTCGGCCGGGAGGATGAGGTAGTAGGCCGCGACCGCGTGCGCGAAGCTCGGGCAGTCGACCTCGACGATCTCGGCGCCCGCCGCCGCGAGGTGCTCGAGGGCTTCGGTGAACCGGGCGCGGACCCCGGCTTGGAGCCCATCGCCGAGCAGGTCGCGGATGACGCCGACCTTCATGCCGGCCACATCGGCGCGGCGGGCCGCCTCGACCACGGGCGGCACGGGCGCGTCGAGGGAGGTGGAGTCGAGGGGGTCGTGGCCGCCGAGGACCTCGTGGAGCAGTGCGGTGTCGAGCACCGAGCGCCCGCACGGGCCGATCTGGTCGAGGCTGCTCGCGAGCGCGATGACCCCGTAGCGCGACACCCCGCCGTAGGTTGGCTTGCAGCCGACGGTGCCGGTGAACGCGGCGGGCTGACGGATGGAGCCGCCCGTGTCGGACCCGAGCGCGAGCGGCGCGGAGAAGGATGCGAGGGTCGCGGCCGAACCGCCGCCGGAGCCGCCGCACGAGCGGGTGAGGTCCCACGGGTTGTACGTGTCGCCGTAGGCGGAGTGCTCAGTGGAGGAGCCCATGGCGAACTCGTCCATGTTCGTCTTGCCGAGGATCGGCATGCGCGCCGCCCGCAGGTGCTCGACCACGGTGGCGTCGTACGGCGGCACCCAGCCGTCCAGCATCGCTGACCCGGCCGTGGTGACCAGGCCTTTCGTGCAGGCGACATCCTTGACCGCGACCGGCACCCCGGCGAGGGGGTGCACCTTCTCCCCCGCGGCGCGGGCCGCATCGACGGCGCTCGCGGTGGCGAGGGCCCGGTCGGTGTCGACGGCGAGGTAAGCGTGGACGGCGGGCTCGGTGGCCTCGATGCGATCAAGGTGGGCGCGGGTGACCTCGACGGAGGTGAGGGAGCCGTCGGCGAGGGCTGTGGCGATGTCGGCAGCGCTCGCGCCGACCGGGTCGAAAGACGTCACGTGTCGTTCCTTGAGGTCGGGGCGGGCTCAGTCGTCGGAGAGGATGCGCGGCACCCGGAAGCGCTGGTCCTCGGCGGCGGGAGCCCCGGCGAGCGCGTCGGTCGCGGACAGGCTGGGACGCACGACGTCCTCACGCATGACATCGACGAGGGGCTGCGGGTGGCTCATCGCCGGCACGTCGGGCGTCGCCACCTCACGAATCTGGGCGAGGGAGTCGAGGATGACCGCCAGGTCGCCCGCGAGCTGCTCGCTCTCGTCGTCGGTGAGATCGATGCGGGCGAGCATCGCCAGATGGTCGACCTGGTCACGGGAGATCATCGACATGCCACCAGTTTAGAGGCGAGGTCCGACAACGCTGGTGGGGTACGTCGGGGTGGCGGGGCGTCATCGGCGCCCCAGGAGCGAGAGGGGGAGGTCGCGCAGCCCTTGGGTGTCGCGGTACTCACCGAATGCCCGCATCTGCGCGAGCGCATACCGGTGCGGGGTGAGTTCGACCAGCGGCTCGCCCTCCCCCAGCGCCGCGTGAGCGGCTACGGGCTCGGCGCGATGCAGAGGCATGACGTCGACCTCCTCACCGATGAGCTCGATGAGGTCGTTGACGACGTCGAGATGGTCGGGTGCGGTGCCGTGCTCGGGCAGGTAGGCAAGGTCGACATCGCCGGCGGTCGACGGGTCGCGGCGCGCACTACCGTGCAGCACGAGCAGGTCGATGCGATGCCGTCTGCACAGGTCGGCGAGTGTCCCGTCGTCAACGACGGACCGGAGCCGCGCCACCGCCTGCACCACCCGTGTCATGAGGTCATCGTAGGTAGGCCCGGAGGCGTGCCTGCCGTTCGCGCGACATCACCAAGCACGGATCGAGTCCATCTCGGCGGCGAGCTCGCGCGATGCCTGCCTGTCCTCGGGATCGTCCCTGAGCGCCTCCGCCTCGGCTCGGAGGCGCGCTCGACGCTGCGCCTTCTCCGCGTCGCCGCGTCGGCCCGGGTACCAGCGGAACGGGGTGATCGTCGGGGGCGGTGAGATCGCTGCTGGGTCCTCGCCGCAGATGATCGCGACGATGCGGCGGAACGAGGTCGTGCCGGGTTCGACCACGTCGGCGTGGCCGCGCGGGCCGAAGAGGATCTCGCCCGCGCGGCGGTCGTCGCGGTCGCGCTCCCAGATGCCCGTGTCGAGGGTGACCACCTCGGGCAGGCGGGTCGGGTCGGCGCCGAGGGTGCGGTCGGAGATCCACCGGGCCGCGGTCTTGGCGGGCGTGAACGGCAGCGTTGCAAGAGGGGCGTCGCTGCCCTGCCAGAGCCGGATGAGGTCGCCCGGTGCGGTGAGGCAATAGCGACGCACCACGCGCGGCCGACCGAGTGCGTCGACCGACGGGTAGTCCGCCGCCGACCGGACCCCGGGGCCCACACCCGGCACCCCCGCGTGCACGACCCGGTCGGCGCGCAGACCGAGCGCCTCGGCGGCACCGACGACGACGCCACCGTAGGAGTGGCCGACGACCGTGATCGGCACCCCGTCCGGCACGGACAACCCCTCCACGTGATCCCGTAGCGGTGCCGCGGCGACCCGCGCGAACCGGCCGAACGGTGATTGCGTCCCCATGGCTTGAGGAAACCTCGACCCCATCCACGTGACGACCGCCGTCGTCCCCGGCGCGTCGCCGTCCGCCGCCTCACGCAAACCGCGAGCGAGGGCTGTGGGCCAGCCGAACTGCCGCACCGTCGTGCCGGTGCCGCCGACGAAGACCGCCACCCGCCGGGTGTGCTCGTCGAGGTGCCCCCACAGCTCGACGATGCGCCCCGACGTGTCGAAGACGAGCACCTGCCGGTGCTCCTTGACCCCGCGGCCCTGATCGACCCGGTCGTGCAGCAACTGCTGGGTGAGGGTGACGAGGGCACGGTGCTCGACGCGCTGCGCACCCGGGCGGTCGTGGTTCTCGACGGTGACCATGGCGGTGATCTCGTCGTTGGCGAGCCACGCGTCGAGCGCGCGCCCGCCGACCTTGCGCAGCAGTGAATCGCCCTCGCGGCGCCCCAGGTCGGCGATGACGTTCTCGAAGTCGGCGTCGACCGTCCGCATACGGGCGAGATCGGCGCGCATGATGAGGCGGTTGGCCCGCATCCGCACCAAGAGCGGCACGCCATCGAGGCCCCCGAACAGCCGCGGGTGGAGCAGCGCGGCGCGTTCCAGCTCGGCCTCATGCTCGACGCACCCGCGACGCAAGGCGTCCACGCAGCGCAGTGAGGCCCCGGGGCCGGTCTCGGCGAATCGTGCGGCGTCGAGGAGGTCCGACACCCACTCGGGTGGGGTGTCGTCGTCGGGGTCGGTGACCGCGGCGAGCAGTGCGGGATGACGGGCGTACAGCGCGGGCAGGGCGTGCGTCGGCACCTCGTCGAGAGCCTCCCGCGTCATCGCGTCGAGGCCGGGACCGTCCCAGGCCGTGCTGTCGACGAGGTCGTCCAACGACGGCAGCCCGGCGGCGGCGTCGACGAGCGCCGCTCGGCAGCGCGCGTCGGCCTCGCTCAGAGCGTCGGTGTGCCGGCGCAGCTCGGCGAGGGCGTAGGGACGACCGCGCAGGGCGGTGCGCAGACTCCCACCGTGCTCCATCAAGGCACGGGCCAGGTCGGCCATCGCCTCGCGCACACTCTCGACGGCCTGCAGCACTCGGGTGCGGGCGTCGGCCGCCAGGCCCATTCGTGCCGTCGCCGCCGCGAGTCGGGGCGCCAGGTCGTCGAGCCGGGTCGCCGCGTGTCGGACGAGGGCGGGGTCGACCGTCATCCACGGGTGCACGATCGGCCGCAGCAGGGCCGCGGACATGGTC
>JAUNTP010000128.1 GCA_030538585.1 Mobilicoccus sp. | reverse complement strand
ATCGTCCAGGCGTTCACGAACGACTCGGGCATCGAGGTCGAGACCAGCGACATCTCCCTCTCCGGTCGCATCCTGGCCCAGTTTCCCGACCGGCTCTCGGGGGACCAGAAGGTCGAGGACAACCTGACCAAGCTCGGTGAGCTGACGCAGGACCCGAAGGCCAACATCATCAAGCTGCCCAACATCAGCGCGTCGGTGCCGCAGCTCAAGGCGGCGATCAAGGAGCTGCAGGGCGCCGGGTACGACATCCCCGACTACCCCGAGAAGCCGTCGAACGACGAGGAGCGCGACACCCAGGCGAAGTACGCCAAGGTGCTCGGCTCGGCGGTCAACCCCGTGCTGCGTGAGGGCAACTCCGACCGTCGTGCCCCGCAGTCGGTCAAGGACTTCGCGAAGAAGAACCCGCACCGCCTCGGTGCGTGGGAGTCCGACAACAGGGCCCGTGTCGTGAGCATGGAGGGTGGCGACTTCTACGGCAACGAGAAGTCGGTCGTGGCCCGCGAGGACTCGACCTTGACCATCACCTTCCGCGGCAAGGGCGGCGAGGAGAAGGTCCTCAAGGACGGCATCGAGGTGCTCAAGGACGAGATCGTCGACGGCACCGTCATGAACGCCGAGGCGCTGCAGTCGTTCTACCGCGACCAGATCGAGGCCGCGAAGAACGAGGACCTGCTGTTCTCGCTGCACCTCAAGGCCACCATGATGAAGGTCTCCGACCCGGTCCTGTTCGGGCACGGCGTCAAGGTCTTCTACTCCGACGTGTTCGACAGGTTCGGCGACGAGCTCGACTCGATCGGTGTCGACCCCAACCTCGGCCTGGGCGACCTGTACTCGCGCCTCGACAAGCTGGGTGAGGACAAGAAGCGCGAGATCGAGCAGGCCATCGAGGAGCAGTACTCCTCGCGGCCGAAGCTCGCGATGGTGGACTCCGACAAGGGCATCACCAACCTGCACGCCCCCAACGACATCATCATCGACGCCTCCCTGCCGGTCGTCGTGCGCGACTCCGGCCAGATGTGGAACGCCGAGGGTGGCCAACAGCAGACGCTCGCGCTGGTGCCGGACCGCTCCTACGGCCCGATGTACCAGGCCGTCTTCGAGGACTGCCAGAAGCACGGCGCGCTCGACCCGGCCACGATGGGGTCGGTGCCGAACGTCGGCCTCATGGCGCAGAAGGCCGAGGAGTACGGCTCCCACCCGACGACCTTCGTCATCGAGGGTGAAGGCACGGTCACGGTCACCGACCAGCACGGCAACACGCTGTTCGACCACGAGGTCGCCGAGGGCGACATCTGGCGCATGAGCCGCGTGCGTGACATCCCCGTGCGCAACTGGGTCGAGCTGGCCGTCACGCGCGCCAAGGCGACGGGCGCCCCGGCGGTGTTCTTCCTCGATGAGAACCGCGCGCACGACTCGAACGTCATCGACAAGGTCAAGGCGTACCTGCCCGAGGCCGGCGGCGACGACATCGAGTACGTCATCAAGGCGCCGGTCGACGCGATCACCTACTGCCTGGAGCGCATTCGCCGCGGCGAGGACGCCATCTCGGTCACGGGCAACGTGCTGCGCGACTACCTCACCGACCTGTTCCCCATCCTCGAGCTCGGCACGAGCGCGAAGATGCTGTCGGTGGTGCCGCTGCTCAACGGTGGCGGCCTGTTCGAGACGGGTGCGGGCGGCTCGGCCCCCAAGCACGTCTCGCAGTTCACCAAGGAGAACTACCTGCGGTGGGACTCCCTCGGTGAGTTCTCGGCCCTGGGCGCGAGCCTGGAGCACATCGCGGCGACCGACGACAACCCGAAGGCCAAGGTGCTCGCCGACGCCCTCGACGTCGCCATCGGCCGGTTCCTCGATGAGAACAAGTCCCCGGCCCGTCGCCTCGGTCAGATCGACAACCGCGGCAGCCACTTCTACCTGGCCCTGTACTGGGCGCAGGCGCTCGCGGCGCAGGACGACAACGAGGACCTGAAGAAGCGGTTCGAGCCGGTTGCCGCCAAGATGGCCGAGAACGAGGAGAAGATCAACGCCGAGCTCATCGGCGCGCAGGGCTCTCCGGTCGACCTGGGCGGGTACTTCCGTCCGGACCCGGAGAAGGCCGGTGCGGCGATGCGACCGAGCGGCACGCTGAACGAGATCGTCGACGCGCTGCGCTGAGACGACGCACGATCGGCCCGCCGGAGTTCCGGCGGGCCGATCGGCGTTTCGTGGAGGATGCGCGAAAACGCCTGGCCATCAGGCAAAATCGCCGACAGTGCCGATTTGAGGACAGGGGGGCCCGAGTGTCGAGCCGACGAAAGAAACCGGATGCCGACGAGTTCGCGCGGGCGTTGCGGGCGGCGATCGCCGACAGCGGGATGAGCCTGGACCAGGTGCGTCGCGCCCTCTCGCGCCACGGGGTCAGGGTGAGCGTCGCGACGCTGAGCTACTGGCAGTCGGGGCGGTCGCGTCCGGAGCGGGCGACGTCGTTGGCGGCGATCGGCCCGCTCGAGGAGTGTCTGCGGTTGCCGCGGGGTCGCCTCGCGGCCTGCCTGCCGACGCGGGTCCAGGAGACGCGGGCGACGACCGCCGCGCCGCGCGGGTCGTGGCCGCGCACCCACATCGATCAGGCGGTGGAGCGGCTGGGCTTGTCCTATGACGACTTCGCGTGGTTGAGCATCCACGACCTGGTCAAGGTGTCGGTGGACCGGGTCGAGACCTCACGGGAGGTGCGGGTGCTCATCGCGGCCACCCGGGACGGGGTGGACCGGTACCCGGTGTGGGTCACCTCGGACGACGCGACGGAGGTGCCGTCGCTGTCGGCGGTGACGAACTGTCGTCTCGGCCGGGTGCAGACAGTGCCGGCGCACGCGGGTGTCGCGGCCGAGATGCTGCTCCCTCGGCCGCTGCTGCGGGGGGAGTCGATGATCGCCGAGCACCGCATCACCTACGGCAACTCCTCGGCGCCACGCAACCGGGTCGGGCGCCGGATCACCCATCCGTTCCGGGAGATCTCGCTGCAGGTGCACTTCGACTCCGCGGCCGTGCCCACCTCGTGCCGGCGGGTGTCCGTCGTCAAGGGGGTGCGCACCGAGGCCCCGGTGCCGGCGCACGCCACCGCGCAGGCGCTGTTCATCGACGGTCAACCGGGCCTGTACGAGCTCGAATGGACCTGGTGACCGCACCACCTGCGACGTCGACGCGGTGAGCCGGAAGTCCCGATCCTGGCGGTTCCATACCGCACATTCCCGGCCGACACTATGGTGAGGGCGTGTCGTCGGCGTTTCACGAAAAGCTCGATGAGGCCATCGAGAAGCGAGGTCTCTCGCTCAACCGTGTGCGCCACCATCTGCGTCGCAGCGGCCACGACGTCTCCGTCGCGACGCTGAGCTACTGGCGGCGGGGGCTCGCACGGCCCACGCGGGCGCGGTCGCTCGCGGCCGTGGAGGCGCTCGAGAAGGTGCTGGGCCTCGAGCCGCAGGAGCTCATCGCGAGCTTGAACGCGCCCGCCACGGTCGACGGGTCGGCGTCGCTGGCCACCGCCGACGAGCTGGCGGCCACGCTGGGGCTCACGTGGGAGGGCGGCACGCGGCGGATGAGCCTGCAGGAGACCACCTTCCTCGACGAACGCGGCCACCCCACCCACATCCGGTACCGGTCCTCCGTCATCGCCGAACGCGACGGGGTCGACCGGCTGCCTGCCGCCTTCGGTCTGGAGGACGAAGCGGCCGAACCGGAGTTCGTCGCGCTCGCGGGCTGCACCCTGGGGCGGCTGGTGCGCAGCGACACCCTGATGATGACCGAGTTGGTGCTGCCGCACCCGTTGCGGCGTGGCGACGGGTGGGTGCTGGAGTACCAGATCGACGTGCACCACCCGGCGCTGGCCATGACGATGGCCCGGCGGTACGTGGCGGGGTCGCTGCGCGACCTGCACATGGGGTTGGTGTTCCACCCCGACCATCTGCCGCTGAGCCTGGAATGGGCCACGGAGTCGACGGCGGGGCGCGAGGTGCACCCGATCGTGCTGCGCGGGCCGTCGGCGGACGTCCATCTCGTCGACTTCGGCCCGGGTGTGCTGGAGATGACCTGGACCTGGGGAGATGATCGATGAACGACTTCGCGGTGTTGCTGCGCGGCGCGGTGGAGGTGCGGTCCTCGACACGCTCCCGGCTGGGTCGGGTAGTCGAGGCGCACGGTGTGTCGGGGCAGCGACTGGAGGCGTGGCTGGAAGGCGACGAGGAGCCCGGTGCGAGTGACGGTCCGGCGGTCGCGGCCCTGGAGGACGCGCTCGAGGTGCCGTCGGGGTTTCTCGCGAGCCGCTTGCCCGCCGAGCGGGAACGACTGCGTGCCGCGGGCCTGTACGACCAGTCGTCCGTGCCGGCCGACGACCCGCGCGAGCCGCACGAGGCGGCCGTGTCCCAGCTCGGGATGAGCTACGCCGACTTCGTGTGGGAGTGCGTGCACGACCGCATCCGCATCGACGAGCATCACGCCGAGGCCGAGCACGAGGTGCGCCTGTTGTTGACCGCCACTCGGGACGGGGTCGAGGCGTACCCGGTATGGATCCACACGAGCGACTCGGACTCCTACCCGGTGGTGACGGCGGTCTCCGGGACGCGCGTGGGTCGGGTGCTCGAGTTCCGCGAGAACGCGTGCGTGGCGGTGCAGATGTTGTTGCCGCGACCGCTCGCGGCGGGCGAGACGGTCTCGGTGGAGCACCGGCAGTCCTTCCTCGGGGTGAGCACTCCGCGCGATCGCCTGACGAGGGGGGTCGGGACACCGTCGCGCGAGGTGGTCATGGAGGTCCAGTTCGACCCGAGGGCGCTGCCGTCCCGGGTGATGTCGGAGGTCACCGTCGCCGGTGAACGGCTGCAGACCGAGCTGGAGCCCCGCTCCACCGTGCAGCTGCACGTCCACGACAGCCCACCCGGGGAGTTCGAGATCTGGTGGGTCCCCTGACCGGCGATCTTGCGGACCGTGCCCCCGGCGGCGTCCCGCATCTTTACAGTGAGGGGATGACGGTCGAGGCCTTCGATGCCGCCCTGGACGGGGCGATCGATCGTCGTGGGCTGTCCTTGGGGCGGATCCGGTCGTTTCTCGCGCAGCAGGGGCACGAGGTGTCGGTGTCGATGCTGAGTGCCTGGCGGCGGGGGCACGCGGTGCCGTCGCCGTCGTCGTTGCACCTGGTGCAGGCCTTGGAGCGGGTGCTCGCTGTGCCGGACGGCACCCTCACGGGCCCGTTGGTCGACGACCTGGCGCCGTCCGCGGCGGGTGGTCGGGTGGGGCCCGTCGACCTGGATGACGCCCTCGGTGACGACGTCGACGAGGGGCTCGTGCCCACCAGCCTGCACGACACGGTCGTCCTCGACGAGGATGGCTTGCAGACGGCCCACATCGTGCGTCAGTGCCTCGTGGCGACGGCTCCGGACTCTGATCGGTTCTCCGTGGCGTTCCGGCACGACGACCCGGGGGCGATGATCCGGCCGCTGGCCCGCTCCGGCTGCACCATCGGTCGGGAGATGCGCAGCGGCGCCCTGTACGTCGTCGAGTTCATCCTGCCGCGCACCCTGGAGACGGGGGAGTCCTGGGCGACGGAGTTCGCGGTGCTCACCGAGGGCCGGTCCTCGCCCCTGGTGCGGTGGGAGCGCACGGCCGAGGCGCGACTGCGGTTTCTCCACTACACGGTGCTCTTCGACGAGGCGTGGGTGCCCGAGGTGGCCCGCATCGAGGTCGAGGGGCAGGCGCCGCGGACGGTGCGGCCGGTCGGCACTGCGGTGAATGTGCATCTGCAGGACTTCGGTCCGGGCACGGCCACCGTCAGCTGGTCGAAAACCCTCTGAGAATCCTTCACGCGCAACACGTTCCGGTCGATAGGGAGGCGATCCTCCCTCTTCGGCGCGCGCGCTCGCGAGCGTCGACCGTCGCCAGGAGCTGTGCGTGCGTGCTCGCGGTGCGTCCCGTCAGCGACTTCGGCGTGCCTGCGCGGGCCTGGCCGCGGTGCTGACGGCCTCACTGGGACTGACGGGTTCGGTGACCACGGAGATCCCGGGGCGAGACCTGACCGGTGCTGCGGCTGTGGCGGCGCCCGCGTCCGGGACGTCGAGTCCGCGACCGAGGACCTCGGTGGTCCAGCCGGAGCGGGGCACGCCCCGACCGGTGCACGTGGTGCGCATGGTGCCCGACGGGTACGCCCCGGACCCCGCGATGACGGACGAGGCGGTGCGCGCGGCGGTCGAGGGCGCGTCGGCGTACTGGTCGCGGCAGACCCGCGGGGCGGTGTCGTTCGCGGTGGCCGACGTCTCCGACTGGGTGACCTCCGAGCTCGGCTGCACCGACATCGAGGGGCTGTGGAACGAAGCGCTGGCTCTAGAGCCCGACGCGGCCGAACGCAGCGCCCACCTCGTCGTGGTCGCGCCCGGGGCCGCCGGGACCGAGGACAGCGGCTGCGACTACGGGTACGGCTCGCTGGGGATCGCCGACTCGGGCGGCTCGACGTACGTCACGGCCCTGCACCCGGCGCTGCTCGCCCACGAACTGGGTCACAACCTCGGCCTCGGGCACGCGATGTCCCTGTCGTGCACCGACGCGCAGGACGCGGTCTACGACGACGGGTGGCCGGCCACCTGTGACGCCCGCGACTACGACGACCTCTTCGACGTGATGGGCTACTCGGGCGAGGGGTTCGGCGGCGGCAACCTCAACGCCGTCGGGGTGGACCTCCTCGGCGTGGACCCCGGCGGGTTCCGCGACGTGGCGGCGAGTACGAGCGGGGTGCAGATCCTGCCGATCTCGCGGATCGGTGAGGGGGTGCGCATGCTGCGGATCCGGGTGCCGGGTGAGCCGGTCTACTACGTGGAGTACCGCACCGCGAGCGGTGAGGACGCCGCGGTGATGCGCAGCCCGTGGCGGCCCTCCCCGGGGGTGCGCGTGTTGCGGGCCGACCCGGTCGCGGGCGACCTGGGCGGCAGCCTCGAACTCGACATGAGCCCGGGCGGGTGGCAGTACGACAGGAGCCTCGGCGCCGGGAGAACGTTCACCTCCGCCGGGGGCGGTCTGCGGGTGACGGTGCGCTCGGCCGACCTCTCCGGCGCGGTCCTCGACGTCGAGATCGGCTGACCTCTCGCGGCTACCTCACATCCCGCGACCGCGTGCACGACGGCCCCGGGACCCTGCCACAATGACGGCATGACAGCCGCGACCGACGCCACCCGATCCGCTGCGGCCCGCCCCCGTCTGTTCTCGGGGATGCAGCCGACCCAGGACTCCTTGCACATCGGCAACTACCTGGGTGCGCTGGTCAACTGGGTGGCGCTGCAGAGCGAGTTCGACGCGATCTACAGCGTCGTCGACCTGCACTCCCTCACCGTGGAGGTCGACCCGCAGGTGCTGCGTGCGCGCACGCGCGCGACCGCGGCCCAGTACATCGCGGGCGGCGTGGACCCGGCGGTCTCGGCGGTGTTCGTGCAGTCCCACGTGCCCGAGCACGCGGAGTTGACGTGGTTGCTCTCCTGCATCACCGGGTTCGGTGAGGCGGGCCGCATGACCCAGTTCAAGGACAAGTCCGCCAAGCGTGGCGCCGACAGCACCAACGTGGGCCTGTTCACCTACCCGATCCTCATGGCGGCCGACATCCTGCTCTACGACGCCGCGCGGGTACCGGTCGGGGAGGACCAGCGCCAGCACCTGGAGCTTTCCCGCAACCTCGCGCAGCGGTTCAACGCCCGCTACGGGGACACGTTCACGGTGCCGGAGCCGCACATCCTCAAGGAGACGGCGAAGATCCAGGACCTGCAGAACCCGGTGGCGAAGATGAGCAAGACCTCGCCCGCGGGCACGATCGACCTGCTCGCCGACCCCAAGCAGACCGCCAAGCGGATCCGTTCGGCGGTGACCGACACCGAGCGTGAGATTCGGTTCGACGAGGTGAACAAGCCGGGGATCGCGAACCTGTTGTCGATCTACAGCGCCCTCGACGGCCGGTCCGTCGCCGAGCTCGAAGCCGCCTACGAGGGCAAGGGGTACGGCGACCTCAAGAAGGATCTCGCCGAGGTCGTGGTGGGTGTGGTGACCCCCATCCGCGAGCGGTCGCTGGAGTTGCTCGACGAGCCGGCGGAGCTGGACCGCATCCTCGCCGACGGCGCGGATCGCATCCGGCCGATCGCGGCCGCCACGTTGGACCGCGCCTACGAGCGCGTCGGTCTGCTGCGCCGGCGCTGAGGAGCGTCGTCGTGGTCTCTGCAGTGCCGTTGTCCACGGGAGCGCACGAGGGTCCGGTGCGCACCGTGGGCATCGCGGTGTGCGTCCCGGACCCGTTGGCCGCCGACGTGAGCGATCTACGCACCGAGGTGACGGGCCCGGAGGTGTCGAGCACCCCGACGCACGTGACGCTGCTGCCGCCGACGGAGGTTGCCGCCGACACGGTGGAGGACATCCTCGAGCATCTGCACGAGGTGGGTCGCGGCAGTCACCCGTTCGCGGTGCGCCTGTGCGGGACGGGCACGTTCCAGCCGGTGACGGACGTGGTGTTCCTGCAGGTCGTCGAGGGCGGCGAGCAGTGCGACGCGTTGCAGCAACAGATCCGTCGCGGACCCCTGTCGGTGGAGTTGCGCTTTCCGTACCACGCGCACGTGACATTGGCGCAGAACGTCGACGACGACGCCCTGGCCCGTGCCCGGGCCGAGATGGCCGATGTCGACACGACGTTCACCGTCGAGGACTTCGTCGTGTACGAGGGGCCGTCGCAGGCCACGTGGTCACCGCGCGCGCGGATCACGTTGGGTCAGGGCCGCGACGTCAGTGGGTGCGACGCCGACTCATGAGGACGATGCCGGCGACGAAGATGGCGGCGGCCGCCCCCGCGATGGCGATGATGCCCGGGGCGCTCGTGAGATCGAGCTGATCGAGGGCGATCGCGGTCTCCTCGGTCTCATCGCCGCCACCGTCGCGCTGCTCGTCCGCGGCCGCGTCGGTGGGAAGCTCCTCGGGGGTGTCCTCCGGCTCGACGAGGGAGCCGGGCGGCACGAGGTGGCCGAGGGCACCGGCGACCTGACCGTGGTCGAAGGCCCAGTCGAGGAGGGCGGCGGTGTCTCTCCAGCCGACGGAGGTTCCGCCGAGGTAGGTGATCACGTAGGCCTGGTCGTCGCGGCGGACGGCGCCGATGTAGGTCTGGCGGGCGGCCTGGGTGTAGCCGTTCTTGACGCCGATGGTGCCCTCGTAGTTCCACAGCAGCCGGTTGTGGTTGTTGATCTCGTAGCGTTCGCGGCGGCTGCCGGGGCCGTCGGTGCGCCGGCCGGGGAACTGGGCGATCTTCTCGACGAGGTAGGGGGCGACGACGGGGTCCTCGACGGCGGCGCGCCCGATGAGGGCGAGGTCGTAGACCGAGGTCATCTGCCCGGGGGCGTCGAGGCCGCTGGTGTTGACGGCGAAGGTGTCGAGGGCGCCGAGGTGTTCGGCGAGGTCGTTCATCTGGGCGGCGGTGCGCTCCATGCCGCCGTTGGCGCGGGCGAGGGCGTTGGCGGCGTCGTTGCCGGAGTTGAGCATGAGCGCCTGGAGGAGTTGGTGGACGGTGTACTCCTCGTCCTCGACCATGCCGACCTTGCTGCCGTCGATGGCGACGTCCTCGAACTCGGCCTCGATGGCGGTGGCCGGGTCGAGGTTGGCGGCGATGACGAGCGCGGTGAGCGTCTTGAGGGTGCTGGCAGGTCGTGACTGCAGGTGGGGGTGCTTGGCGAGAATGACCCGGCCGTCGTCGAGGTCGGCGACGAGGTAGGCGCCGGCGGGCAGGTCGGGCGGCTCGGGCACACCGGGCGGGAGGTCGGTGAGGAGCCCTTCACCGGCGAGGCCAGGGCCTCCGACGGGTGTGGCGCCGGGCGCGGGTGGGGTGCGCTGATCGGAGGGCGTCGTGATGGGCACGGGCGTGGGCGGGGTGCCCGGCGCCGAGAAGGCGGCGGTGGCGGGCGCGATGAGCGCGACGCTCAAGGCGAGCGCGGCGCTGCGTGGTCGAATCACCCGAAATCCCCTGTCGCTACGAAGTTCCCCGCCTCCAGGCTAGCGCATCCACGCAGGTCAGAGGTTCGCGTGTGGGAGAAGGGTTGGGGGTGGGCCCACCCTCGTTGGTCGAGGAGGAGCGAAGCGACGTCTCGAGACCATGGTGACCCCCGTGGGTCGAGGAGGAGCGCAGCGACGTCTCGAG
>JAUNTP010000127.1:2526-10218 GCA_030538585.1 Mobilicoccus sp. | reverse complement strand
GGACATCGTCGCCTCTCCTGACTTCGGCGCGTCGGTCTGTTCGGGGCGGGTCGCAGCATCGTCGGCCATGACTCGAATATCCCATGTCAGCTGCTGCTTCGCGTGCGCGTCGGGCGTGGTTCGCGCCACGTAAAACCCGTTCGTGTTTGTTTGCGCGAGGAATCGGGTCCGGACATCTGTACATCGGACCGAACCGCTACTAGGGTCGGACAAACACGCAGGCCGGCGAAGGAGTGGACGTGCATCGTCACGAGCGACACACCGTCATCGTCGACCTGGCGCGCCAAGCGTCACGCGTCGACGTCGCCGAGCTCGCGGAGGCCCTCTCGGTCACCCCCGAGACCGTGCGACGCGACCTCACCGCCCTCGAGCGCCACGGCCTCGTGCGCCGCATCCACGGCGGGGCCGTCGCCGTCGAACGCCTCGGGTTCGAACCCACCCTGGAAAACCGCGCCGGGCGCCACCTCGAAGAGAAGCAGCGCATCGCCGACGTCGCCCTCGACCTCGTTCCCGAGCACGGCGTCATCCTCCTCGACGCCGGTACGACCACCGCGGCCCTCGCCGCGGTCCTCCCCCACGGCCGGGACCTCACGGTCGTCACCGACTCCCTCACCATCGCGGCCGCGATCGCGCGGCGCAGCGACCTCGAGCTGCACCTCCTCGGCGGGCGGGTGCGCACCCGCACCCAGGCCACCGTCGGCAGCTGGGCGGTGCAGATGCTCGGCCAGGTCCACGTCGACGTCGCCTTCATCGGCACCAACGGCATCTCGACGGCAAGGGGCCTGACCACCCCCGACGAGGCCGAAGCCGCCACCAAACGCGCCATGATCGCCGCCAGCGCGCGGCGCGTCGTGCTCGCCGACCATTCCAAGGTCGGGACCAACCACTTCCACCGGTTCGGCGCCCTGGAGGACGTCGACACCATCGTCACCGACACGGGCCTCGACGCCGAGACCGTGGACGACCTCACCGCGGCAGGCCCGGAGGTACTTCTCGCATGATCGTCACCGTCACCCCCAACCCCAGCATCGACCGCACCATCGAGGTCGACGCGCTCTCTCCCGGGCACGTCAACCGAGCCACGAGTTCGCGCCTGGACCCGGGCGGGAAGGGCATCAACGTCTCCCGCGCCCTGGTCGCCAACGGGGGTGACTCCCTCGCGGTGTTGCCCATCGGCGGCACCGACGGTGGCGTCATGACCGAGCTGCTGTCCCGCGCCGACGTCCCGGTGCGGGCGGTGCCCATGGCCGGGTCGGTGCGCACCAACGTCGCCGTCGTCGAGCCCGACGGCACGACGACCAAGGTCAACGAGCCCGGACCTGTGCTGGAGGAGGCGGAGCGGGCCGCGTTCTTGCAGGCCGTCGCCGACGCCGTCGGAGCCGCGCCGCAGTCGTGGGTCGTCGGCTGCGGCAGCCTGCCCGGCGGCGTCGCCGTCGACTTCTACGCCGACCTCGTCCGCCTCGCCCACGACCACGGGTGCCGCGCCGTCGTCGACGCCTCCGGGGCGCCGCTCGCCGCCGCGCTTCCCGCCGGTCCCGACCTCATCAAGCCCAACCGGGTCGAGCTCGGCGAGATCGTCGGCACCGACCTCGACACGGTCGGCGCGGTGGTGAGCGCCTCCCGCGACCTCATCGCCTCCGGCGTCGGCCGCCTGCTCGTCTCTCTCGGCCGCGACGGCGCGCTCCTCATCACCGCCGAGAGCGTCCTGCACGCGGGCGCCTCGGTCGAGCGCCCCGTCTCCACCGTGGGCGCCGGCGACTGCACCCTGGCCGGATTCCTTTTGGCGGCATCGACAACTGGGTACGAGAGCGACGAGGAGGCGGCCAGCGCCCTCTCGACGGCGGTGGCGTTCGGGTCGGCCGCTGTGGCCCTGCCGGGCACGAAGGTGCCCACACCCGAACAGGTGGCCGCGGTGCACGTCACCCTGACCACCGACCCCGATGCCTCGACCCCCCTACGCGATTGAGCACCACCCCTTCACCCAAGGAGAAGTCATGAGCAACAGCCTCATCACCGAAGACCAGGTCATCCTCGGCTTGGAGAGCGACGACCGTCAGGCGGCCACCCGCCTGCTCGGCGAGACGCTGACGACCGGGGGCCGGGTCACCGATCTCGAGGGGTTCCTCGCCGACGTCGCCAAGCGCGAGGAGCAGATGGCGACCGGGCTGCCCGGCGGCATCGGCATCCCCCACTGCCGCAGCGCGCACGTCGCGACCCCGTCGCTGGCGTTCGGCCGCTCCGAGAACGGCATCGACTGGGGCGCCGGTGACGGCCCCGCGCACCTCATCTTCCTCATCGCCGCCCCCGACGGCGGCGGCGAGGACCACCTCGCCATCCTCGCCAAGCTCGCCCGCAAGCTCATGCGGGCCGAGTTCAAGGACGCCCTGCGTTCCGCTCCTGACGCCGCGACCGTCGTCGAGATCGTGGAGCGAGAGGTGGTCAACGCATGAAGCTCGTCGGGGTGACCTCCTGCCCCACCGGCATTGCGCACACGTACATGGCCGCCGAGGCGCTCGAGCAGGCCGCCAAGGACGCCGGGCACGAGATGGTCGTCGAGACGCAGGGGTCGGCCGGGTCCGACCCGCTCGACCAGTCCGTCATCGACGCGGCCGACGCCGTGATCTTCGCGCACGACCTGGAGGTCAAGGACAAGGCCCGCTTCGCGGGCAAGCCCACCATCGACGTGGGCGTCAAGAAGGCCATCAGCAGCGCGGCCGAGCTCGTCGAGCAGGCCGTCACCGCGGCGCGTGAGCAGCAGCAGGGTGGCGGTGCGGCGGGTACCGCGGGTGCTGCCGGTGCCGCGGGCGCGGGCGGTGCTGAGGCGGGCGAGGTCGGCAACCTCGTGCTCGTCGGCATCACCTCGTGCCCGACCGGCATCGCGCACACGTACATGGCCGCCGAGGCCCTGGAGCAGGCCGCCAAGGATGCCGGGCACGAGATGACGGTGGAGACGCAGGGGTCGGCCGGGTCCGAACCCCTCGACCCGGCCCTCATCGAGCGCGCCGACGCGGCGATCTTCGCCCACGACCTGGAGGTCAAGGACAAGGGCCGCTTCTCTGGCCTGCCGACGGTCGACGTCGGGGTCAAGAAGGCCATCAGCGACGCGCCGGCGCTCATCGAGGAGGCCGTGGCCAAGGTGCGCGACGCCCGCTCGGGCGGGGCCGCAGCTGGCACGGCCGGCACCGCTGCCGCTGCTGCCGGAACGACCGCCACCGCCACCGCGACGGCGGCACCCGCCTCGTCGGGGGCGTCGGCCAGCACGGCCGCGCGATCGGACGGTGCGGGCACCGGCACGAAGATCCGCCAGTGGCTCATGACCGGTGTGTCGTACATGATCCCGTTCGTCGCGGCGGGCGGCATCCTCATCGCCCTGGGCTTCATGCTCGCCCAGATCTTCGGCGGTGAGTCCGGCGCGATCGATGTCACGGCCAACTACGCCCTCACCGGCGCCGAGCCGGGCGTGACCAACATCGCCCAGAACTTCGACTTCACCGACGGCATGCACTGGGCCGCGCTGCTGTTCCTCATCGGTGGCGCCTCGTTCGGGTTCCTCGTGCCGATCCTGTCCGGCTTCATCGCGTTCGGTATCGCCGACCGTCCGGGCCTCGTGCCCGGCATCGTCGGCGGCGCCATCGCGGTGCAGATGGACGCCGGGTTCCTCGGCGGTATCGCCACCGGTTTCATCGCCGGTTTCGCCGCTAAGTGGATCTCGGGCTGGAAGGTGCACAAGGGGGTCCGCGGCATCATGCCCGTCGTGGTCATCCCCCTGCTGTCGACCCTCATCACCGGCGGGTTGATGATCCTGCTCCTCGGTGGGCCGATCGCGGCGCTCATGGCGGCGATGACCGACTACCTCAACGGCATGTCGGGCGCCAACGCCGTCCTGCTCGGGGTCATCCTCGGCGCGATGATGGGCTTCGACCTCGGCGGGCCGGTCAACAAGACGGCCTACACGTTCGCCACCGCCGGGCTCGCTCAGGCGGGCGACGCGCCGCTGCAGATCATGGCCGCGGTCATGGGTGCCGGCATGGTCGCCCCGCTCGCGATGGCGCTGGCCACCGCGGTGCGCCCCAAGCTGTTCTCGCCCGCCGAGCGGGAGAACGGTCGCGCGGCGTGGCTGCTCGGAGCCTCGTTCATCTCCGAGGGTGCGATCCCGTTCGCGGCGGCCGACCCGGCGCGCGTCATCGCCTCCTCCGTGGTGGGCTCGGCGATCACCGGCGGCATCATCATGGCCGTCGGCTCGACCCTGCGCGCCCCCCACGGTGGGCTGTGGGTCGCCCCGCTCATCGGCAACCCGTTCATGTTCATCCTCGCCATCATCGTCGGCATGGCCGTCATGGCGGCGATCGTCGTGGCACTCAAGTCGTTCACTCGCGCTGCGGCCCCCGCTGCGGCCTGACATACTCCCCGCAACCCCACCCAGAAGGAGCACAACATGGCCACCCGTGAAGTCAGCATCGCCTCGTCCGTCGGCCTGCACGCCCGCCCGGCCGCGCTCTTCGTCCAGGAGGCCACGGCCACCGGTCTGCCCGTCACCATCGCCAAGCAGGGCGGCGACCCGGTCGACGCGCGCAGCATCCTCGCGGTCATGGCGCTCGGCGCCAAGCACGGCGAGACCGTGACGCTGGCCGCCGAGGGCGACGGCGCCGACGCGGCGCTCGACAAGCTCGTCGAGCTGCTCTCGCGCGACCTCGACGCGGAGTGAGCATGACCGACAACGCTCCCGAGCACGAGACCCGGCACGGGATCGGTGTCTCGTCCGGGACGGCGTCGGGGCCCGTGGTGCAGGTGCGCCCGGCCCCCGGCCCGTCCAAGGACGAGCCGCCCACGACGGATGCTGCGGCGGCGGGTGAGACGGTCCGGACGGCCCTGGAGAAGGTCGCCTCCGGTCTGACCACCCGCGCGGCGGGTGCGCCCGACCACGCGCGCCCCATCCTCGAGGCGACGGCGATGATGGCCCGCGACCCGGGCCTCGCCACCGCGGTCGACACCCAGCTCGCCAAGGGCACCGGCCTCACCCAGGCCGTGCACGACGCGATCGACGAGTACTGCGCGATGTTCGAGTCGATGGGCGGCTACATGGCCGAGCGCGTCACCGACCTGCGTGACGTGCGCGACCGCACCATCTGTCGCCTGCTCGGGGTCTCCGAGCCGGGTGTTCCGGAGCTGACCGAGCCGTCGATCCTCGTCGCGCTCGACCTCGCCCCGGCCGAGACCGCGACCCTCACCCCGGAGACGGTGCGCGGCATCGTCACCCAGGAGGGCGGGCCCACGAGCCACACCGCGATTCTCGCGGCGCAGCTCGGCATCCCGGCCGTGGTGCAGGTCAAGGGCGCGACCAACCTGCCCGAGGGCGCGGTGCTCGCCATCGACGGTGGTGTGGGCGAGGTCATCGTCTCCCCCACCCAGAAGGAGCAGGACGAGCTCGCCGAGCGCAGCCGCCGCCGCGCCGCGGCACTGGCGGGCAGCAGCGGTGAGGGCGCGACCAAGGACGGCAAGAAGATCGCCCTCCTGGCCAACATCGGCACCGCCGACGACGCCCGCAAGGCCGCCGAGCGCGACCTCGAAGGCTCGGGGCTGTTCCGGACCGAGTTCCTCTTTCTCGATCGGGACAACCCGCCGAGCCTGGAGGAGCAGACCAAGACGTACGAGACGGTGTTCAAGGCCTTCGGCGACCGTCGCGTCGTCGTGCGCACCCTGGATGCCGGCGCCGACAAGCCGCTGGCGTTCGCCGACCTCGGCGAGGAGGAGAACCCGGCGCTGGGGCGTCGCGGTCTGCGGTTGGGCATGATCCGTGAGGACCTGCTCGACACCCAAATCGAGGCCCTCGCTGCCGCGTACGAGTCCACCGGCGGCGACGTGCGGGTCATGGCCCCCATGGTCGGCACCGTCGAAGAGGCGGAGTACTTCGCCAAGAAGGTCCGCGACGCGGGTCTGCCGAAGGTCGGGGTCATGGTCGAGATCCCGTCGGCGGCGTTGCGCTCGGAGCACATGCTGGATGTCGTCGACTTCGCCTCCATCGGCACGAACGACCTGTCGCAGTACACGATGGCCGCGGACCGCATGCAGGGCGCCCTGGCGAACCTGCTGGACCCGTGGCAGCCGGCGTTGCTGCAGCTCGTCAAGGCCACCTGTGAGGGTGGCCGGGCCACGGGCAAGCCGGTCGGGGTGTGCGGCGAGGCCGGCGGCGACCCGCTGCTCGCGCTCGTGCTCGTCGGCTTGGGCGTGTCGTCGCTCTCGATGGCGCCGGGCCGCGTCCCGGCGGTTCGTGCGGCGCTGCGCCTGCACGAGTACGCGACGTGCCAGCAGATGGCGGCCTACGCCGTCAACGCCCGCACCGCCACGGCGGCGAAGGAGGCGGTGATGGGGATCGTCCACCCGAACCTCATCGACCTCCTCTGAGACGTAGCGAAAGGGGGGCCGGTCCGCGACAGCGGACCGGCCCCCCATCGTTGGTCGAGGAGGAGCGAAGCGACGTCTCGAGACAGTGAGACTCTCCCGAAAGGTCGCCATGGTTTCGAGACGCTCGCTTCGCTCGCTCCTCAACCAACGGGGGGTGAGCCGCGGGCGTCTATCTCACTCCTCGAAAGGCCACCCGGCGACCATCCCGGGCGCCCTCCCAGGCTCGATGAAGAACTCCTGCCCGAAACCGGCCGCGAAGTGCTCGGCGGGGATGGCGAGGAACATGCCGATGTCGGAGGCCTGGCTCGCGTGGCAGGCCAGCGCGGCCCGCTTGGCGTCGACCGCGTCGGAGATGTCGACGGCCCAGTGCAGCTCGGCCTCGGGGGTGCCGAAGGGGTTGCCGTCATCGGCGGGGCCGTCGACGTTCATGCCCTCGCGGCCCTCGAACAACCCGGCCTCCCCCGCCATCGCCATGAGGGCTCGCATGTGGTCGCGGTTCAT
Source organism: Mobilicoccus sp. (assembly GCA_030538585.1). Taxonomy (GTDB): domain Bacteria; phylum Actinomycetota; class Actinomycetes; order Actinomycetales; family Dermatophilaceae; genus Mobilicoccus. The sequence goes on along the minus strand of JAUNTP010000127.1, from coordinate 3,315 downwards.
CGTCGCCTCGAGCACCCGCGGTGGACGGGCGGCGAGGTCGGCAGCGCGATGTCCGACCCGGTGCACCTGCACGTGGTCGGGGTGGCCGTAGCCGCCGTGCCAGTCGTAGGTGACGAGCACGTCGGCGTCCTCCTCGTTCAGGATCGCGACCAGCCGACCGGCGGCCTCGTCGAGGTCCGCCCGTGCGAAGGAGGCCTCGTCGGCGTTCTGCGCCCAGCCGGTCATGCCCGAGTCGGAGTATCCGAGCCAGGCGACGCGCGCCGTCCCGGTGACCCGCGCCGAGGCTTCGGCTTCGGCGCGGCGCCGGTCGACGAGGCTCTCACCGTCGGCGAGGTCCTCCGGGGACTCCCCGTGCTCCCCGTTGGTGGCGTACACGACGATGACGCGATGCCCGCGGCGGGAGGCCAGCGTCATCGTGCCGGAGGTCTGCGAGGCCTCGTCGTCGGGGTGGGCGTGAAAGAAGACGATGGTCGACACGCCCGCATGATCGCAGACCCGTCCGAGGACACCCGCGAGCGTCCGCGGGGGGATACGTTGGCACTGAGCCTGCCCGTCGCCGGCGCCACGTCACCCCCAAGGAGCTCTTCATGCAGATCACGTCGAACACCGTCGCGCTCATCACCGGTGGCGGTTCGGGCCTCGGCGAGACCACGGCCCGCCGCCTTCACGCCGAGGGCGCAGCGGTCGTCCTGCTCGACCTCGACAGCAGCAAGGGCGCCGAGGTGGCTGCCGACCTGGGCGAGCGGGCCCGGTTCGTCGCTGCCGACGTGCGCGACGAAGCCCAGGTCA
>JAUNTP010000127.1:0-2516 GCA_030538585.1 Mobilicoccus sp. | reverse complement strand
GATGCCGCCACCGAGATGGGCGAGCTGCGCATCGCCGTGTGCTGCGCGGGCGTCGCGACGCCGGGACGCATCCTCGGCCGTAAGGGCGTGCTGCCGTTGGAGACGTACAAGAGCGTCATCGACATCAACCTCGTCGGCACGTTCAACGTGCTGCGCCTGGCCGCCGAGGCGATGGCGGGCAACGAGGAGGTCGACGGCGACCGTGGCGTCGTCATCATGACCGCCTCGATCGCCGCCTGGGACGGGCAGGTCGGTCAGGCCGCCTACGCGTCGTCCAAGGGCGCGATCGTCGGGCTGACCCTGTCTGCGGCGCGTGACCTGGCAGACAAGCACATCCGCGTCGTGACGATCGCGCCGGGCACGATGGAGACGCCGATGATGGCGAGCCTGCCGCAGGAGACCAAGGACAGCCTCGGCGCGATGGTCCCCCACCCGAGCCGCCTGGGCCGCCCGGAGGAGTACGCGGCCCTCGCCGCCCACATCGTGGAGAACCCCATGCTCAACGGCGAGGCCATCCGTCTCGACGGCGCCCTCCGCATGCCGCCCCGCTGACCCGCCGAGACCGCACGTTGACATGTCGGCGTGCAACGGGACGGGGGTCGGTGGAGTTGATTCGGTATGGAGGATCTTCAGGGCTTCGAGACGTGGGCGCGCGGTGCGACGCCGCGGCTGCTGCGTCTCGCGACCCTGCTCACCGGCTCGGCGGCCGATGGTGAGGACGTCGTGCAGGACGTTCTCGTCACTGTCTACCGCTCGTGGGGTCGCATCTCTCGCATGGCGCGTGTCGACGCGTATGTGACCCGCATGGTCGTCAACCGGCACCTGACGGCACGCCGCGGCAGTACGCGCCGGGCCCGCCGCGAGCACCTGGTCGCTGTGGGTGAAGCGCGGCCGGGGCCCGAGGAGATCGTCGGCGAGCGCGACGCTCTCACGACTGCGCTGGCGGGCTCTGGGTGAGAAGCAGCGGGCGATCGTGCTGCTGCGGCACGTCGACGGCGTGAGCGACACCGACATCGCCCGCGCCGTGGGCTGCTCGGTGAGCACGGTGCGAAGTCAGTCCTCCCGCGGGCTCGCGCATCTGCGCGCCGCCCTCACCGAAGGGAGCACGCCATGACCGACGATCTCGACCGGCGCCTCCGGGCCGCCCTGGAGCCGACCGATACCGACCACGCCCGCGCCGACCGTGTGGTGGACGACGTGGTCGCCGGTGGCCGCGCCCCGTCCACCCCGCGGCGGCGCTGGTTCGTCCCTGCCGCGGCCGCAGCGTTGGCCCTCGCACTGGCTGGTGGCGTGGGCTTCTGGTCCGCGCAACGCGAGGGTGAGGTCGTCGCGACGACCCCGAGCGACATCGCGACGGTGGTGCCTCCCGCGGCGCTGCCGGAGCCCCAGACGTTCGACGTGTTTCCACTGATCGACCTCGCGTTCCCGACGGTCTCGTGGGTCACGGGCCAGAGGCCCGGGGTCGTCGTGCGGTACGCGCCGTTGTGCGAGGTCTGCGACGGGGTCGACTTGTTCCCGGCAGTCCTCGACTTCGCGCGCAACCACCCCGAGTATTGGGTCGCCGTCGTCGCGGCCGGCGGCGAGTCGGTGGTCAAGGAGGCGCGGCAGCAGCTCGGCGAGGGACTGCAGGCGGGGCGCGCCACGGTCGCAGTCGTCGCCGAACAGGAGGCCGAGACACGCAGACTCCTCCCGGACGGCTGGGACACGGGTGACCCGATCGTCCTGGTCACCGACCCGGAGAACCGCGTGACGGCGAGCACACGTGACCCGATGATCGCCGAGGATCTCCTTCTGGACCCGACCCCAGGCATGGTGACGGTGCGCTGCACCGATGACGGCACCACGGTCGAGCCGCAGGAGGTGGCCGCGGGACCCACGGGAATCTGGCTACGCGTCGTCAACGATACGCCCCGCCCGGTGTTTTTCTACAGCGGTCCGCCCTCCGGTGAGCTGCTCCCGTCCGAGCCTGACACGATGATGCACGCCGGCAGCGTGCGTGACCGCCTGGTCCAGTTCGAGCCCGGTCGGCACGGCGTCGGCTGTGTGCACGAGACCTCGGCTCATCTCACCGTCACGGACCCCGGTGGGCTGTGGCGCGGCGGTGTCGTCGAGGCCGGATGCCCGGCGGATGGGGAGCCCTTGCGCGCAGGTGGCCCTGGACGGGGGGCGAGCCCCGAGGCAGCCGTCCGCAGTTGGCCTCTGGGTGACGGGGTGTCACCGATGGTCTCGGACCCGGGAGTCACGGTCCACCGGGCAGACATGGGCTACGCACAGGCGCCGCAGGAGTACTGGATCGTCTCCCGTGACGGAACCCCGGAGAGCTTGCTCGTCGTCACGCGTGAAGGTGAGGAGTACGTGGCGACGGAGGCCTGGATCTGCCAAGGCGCCTTCTGACCTCGCTGGTCACGACCAGCAAGAGCCAGCCCCTCAGCATCGTCGTGGGGTGAAGGTGACCCATCGAGTGTTGAGACGCTCACCTGTCGGGGAGCTGTACACCGGGCGGCCCGACCTGTCCG
>JAUNTP010000126.1 GCA_030538585.1 Mobilicoccus sp. | reverse complement strand
ACCGTTCTCGGCGGGCATGTCCTTCGATGACCTCAGGATCGAAAGGAGCCACCTGCCATGGCTCGTCTCTTCGGAACCGATGGCGTGCGTGGGCTCGCCAACCGTGACCTCACCGCTGAGTTGACCCTCGACCTCTCCGTCGCGGCGGCGCACGTGCTGCGTGCCGAGGGGGAGTTCGTCGGGCATCGCCCGCGCGCCATCGTGGGGCGGGACCCGCGCGCCTCGGGTGAGTTCCTCAGCTCGGCGACGATGGCGGGGCTCGCGTCGGCGGGCGTTGACGTGTACGACGCGGGTGTGCTGCCCACGCCGGCGATCGCGTTCCTCGTGGCCGACTTCGGTGTCGACCTCGGCGCGATGTTGTCGGCGTCGCACAACGCGATGCCCGACAACGGCATCAAGTTCTTCGCGCGCGGCGGGCACAAGCTCGGCGACGAGGTCGAGGACGCCATCGAGCGGCGCATGGGGGAGCCGTGGGAGCGGCCGACCGGCGCTGACGTGGGGCGGGTGCGTCCTCTGACCGACGGGGCGGAGCGGTACCTCGCGCATCTCGTCGGTGCTCTGCCGAACCGCCTGGAGGGTCTGCACGTCGTGCTCGACACCGCTCACGGCGCGGCGAGCGATGTGGCCCCCGAGGCGTTCCGCCGCGCCGGTGCTCGCGTCACGCAGATCGGTGGCGAGCCGGACGGCCTCAACATCAACGACGGCTACGGGTCGACGCACCTCGACAAGGTGCAGGCTGCCGTCGTCGAGCACGGCGCCGACCTCGGTATCGCGGTCGACGGTGACGCCGACCGCTGCCTCGCGGTCGACGCGAGCGGTCAGGTCGTCGACGGTGACGCGATCATGACGATCCTTGCGCTCGCCATGCGGGAGCGCGGTGAGCTCGCCAACGACACCGTCGTCGTCACGGTGATGAGCAACCTCGGCATGTTGCAGGCCCTCGACCGTGAGGGCATCGCCTACGTGCAGACCGGCGTCGGTGACCGCTACGTGCTGGAGGAGATGAAGCGCTCCGGCCACGCCCTGGGGGGTGAGCAGTCGGGACACGTCATCCTCGCTGAGCACGGCACGACCGGCGACGGCACGCTCACCGGGCTCATGCTCGCGGCGCGCGTCGCGCAGACGGGCAAGACGCTCACCGAGCTCGCCGAGGCGATGACGCAGCTCCCGCAGGTGCTCGTCAACGTCAAAGGCGTCGACAAGGACCGCGCCAACAGCGACGAAGGTGTGCAGGCCGCCGTCAAGGAGGTCGAGGCCGAGCTGGGCAGCGACGGCCGCGTGCTCCTGCGCAAGTCCGGCACCGAACCGCTCGTGCGCGTCATGGTCGAGGCCGACACCACCGACCGCGCCCGCGCCGCCGCCGATCGCCTCGCCGCCGTGGTCAAGGAGCGTCTGGCTCTCTGAGCCCGCCACTCCTCCGAAACGAGTGGAAGGCGAGTCCTCGCGGGTTCGCCCCACCCGTTGGTCGAGGAAGGAGCGCTAACGACTGTCTCGAGACCACCTGCCACGTCACTACGTCAAGGCACGGTGGTCTCGAGACACTCGCTTCGCTCGCTCCTCGACCGACGGGGGTGCCGCGCTCGCTCCTCGACCAACGGGGGGTGGGCGCCGACTCAGGCGTCCTTGGTCACGCCCAGGTCGTCGGCCTCCTCCAGGGTCTCGCCGATGTCGCCGAGGATCTCGACGAGGCTCGCGCGGCCGTCGGCCAGGGTGTAGGTGAGGCCCACCACCGCGAGACGGCCCTCGTCGACGGCGTCCGCGCACGACTTCGAGCGCTCCAGGATGAGGCGGGCCGCCTGACGCACGTGCTCGGCCATGACCCCGTCACGGTCGTCGACGCCGTGCCGCTTCGCGGCGATGACGCTCGGCATGACTCGCTCCACGAGGTCACGCAGGAACCCGCCGGGCATGTCGCCGGTGTCGACCGCGTCCATCGCCGCACCCACCGCGCCGCACGAGTCGTGACCCAGGACGACGATGAGGGGGATGCCGAGCACGTCGGTGCCGAACTCCATCGACCCCAACTCCGTCGGGCCCACCACGTGACCGGCCGTGCGCACGACGAACAGGTCGCCCAGACCCTGATCGAAGATCACCTCGGCGGCCACCCGCGAGTCCGAGCAGCCGAAGAACGTCGCGAACGGCCGCTGTCCCGTCGCCAGATCGGCCCGCCGGGCCGCGTCCTGGTTGGGGTGACGCACCTGCCCGTCGACGAAGCGCTCATTACCGTCGCGCAGCGCCTTCCACGCCTCCTGCGGCGTCTGCGGGCGCTCGCTCATCGGCCCGTCCCCGTCCCCGCGTCGACGTCCTTCATGTCCTCGTCGCTCTCCAGGCCGGGGCGCTTGGGAATGGTCGTCTGGATCGCCTTGGGGCCGACCGTGGCGAAGAAGTCGTTGCCCTTGTCATCGACGACGATGAACGCCGGGAAGTCCTCGACCTCGATGCGCCACACCGCCTCCATGCCGAGCTCTTCGTACTCCAGGACCTCCACCTTCTTGATGCAGTCCTGCGCGAGGCGTGCGGCGGGGCCACCGATGGAGCCGAGGTAGAAGCCGCCGTGCGTGGCGCACGCGTCGGTGACCTGCTTGCTGCGGTTGCCCTTGGCGAGCATGACCATCGAGCCACCCTCGGCCTGGAAGGCGTCGACATAGGAGTCCATGCGCCCCGCCGTCGTCGGACCGAACGAACCCGACGCCATGCCGTCGGGCGTCTTGGCCGGGCCGGCGTAGTAGACGGGGTGGTCCTTCATGTACTGCGGCATGCCCTCGCCGGCGTCGAGGCGCTCCTTGATCTTGGCGTGCGCGATGTCGCGGGCGACCACCAGCGTGCCCGTCAGCGACACCCGGGTCTTGATGGGGTGCTTCGACAGCTCCGCCCGGATCTCGTCCATCGGCTTCGACAGGTCGATCTGCACGACCTGCTCCCCGCCGTCCTCCTCGCCCTCAAGATCCTCGTGCGTCGTGTCGGGCAGGTACTGGCCCGGCTCGAACTCGAGCTGCTCGATGAACACGCCGTCCTTCGTGATCTTGCCGCGGCACTGCCGGTCGGCCGAGCACGAGACGGCGATGGCCACCGGCAGCGAGGCGCCGTGACGGGGGAGACGGATCACGCGCACGTCGTGGCAGAAGTACTTGCCGCCGAACTGGGCCCCGATGCCGAGGTCGCGGGTGATCTCGAGGATCTTCTCCTCCCACTCCGTGTCGCGGAAGCCGTGACCGGTCGCGGCGTCGCCCGAGGTGGGCAGCTCGTCGAGGTACTTGGCGCTCGCGTACTTCGCTGTCTTGAGCGCGAACTCAGCGCTCGTGCCACCGATGACGACGGCCAGGTGGTAGGGCGGGCACGCGGCGGTGCCGAGCGAGGCGATCTTCTCGCGCAGGTACTCCGGAAGGGTCTTCTCGTTGAGGATCGCCTTCGTCTCCTGGAACAAGTAGCTCTTGTTGGCGCTCCCGCCACCCTTGGCCATGAAGAGGAACTTGTAGCCCGTCTCGTGCCCGGGCAGGGTGTCGGCGTACAGCTCGACCTGAGCCGGAAGGTTGGAGCCGGTGTTCTTTTCCTCGAACATCGACACCGGCGCGTTCTGGCTGTACCTGAGGTTGAGGGTCGTGTAGGCGTCGTACACACCCTTCGACAGGGCCTTCTCGTCGGTGCCCTCGGTGAGCACGTGCTGGCCGCGCTTGCCCATGATGATCGCCGTCCCCGTGTCCTGACACATGGGGAGGACGCCACCGGCCGAGATGTTCGCGTTCTTCAGCAGGTCGAGCGCGACGAACTTGTCGTTGTCGCTCGCCTCGTCGTCATCGAGGATCTTCTTCAGCTGGCCCAGGTGCGCCGGGCGCAGGAAATGGGCGATGTCGTGCATCGCCGTCTCCGACAGCAGCCGCAACGCCTCGGGGGAGACCGAGAGGAACTCTCGGCCGTCCGGACCGTCCACCACCTCGACGCCCTCGGTGGTCAACAACCGGTACGGCGTCGGGTCGTCCGACAGCGGTAGCAAGTCCTCGTAGGCGAACTCGGCCATGGGGTCACTCCTTCGTCCCTATCGAGCAGCGGGCCCCTGGGGTCCGCCCCCGAACTTCGTGCGCAAAAAGTCGACGACACAAGCCTAGTTCGTCGCCACTCACAGGGTGCGTCCAGCCACACTCAGTGCTAGACAACAGGTGGACGGTCGATGAACTTCCGCGCGAAGACCCACCCGCGTCGGCCTCCCATCACGACGAAGGAGTCACAGGTGCCCAGACGAAGGAAGGCTCGGGCCGCCGCGGGGCTGGTCGCGCTCGCCGTGGCCGGGTCGCTCGGCCTCTCGGCCTGCGGCGGCGACGACGCCGGTGCCGCGAACCAATTGACCTGGTACATCAACCCCGACGCCGGCGGCAACGACCCCTCCGGGGGAGGCCAGGCCGAACTCGCCGCGAAGTGCACGGAGGCCTCGGGAGGGGAGTACCGCATCTCGGTGCAGCAACTCCCCAACAGCGCCAGCGACCAACGCCAGCAGCTCCTGCGACGTCTCGCTGCCGGCGACCGCGGTGTCGACATCATGAGCCTCGACCCGGTGTACGTCGCCGAGTTCGCTCAGGCCGGGTTCCTCGCCGAGGTGCCGCAGGAGCGCCAGGCCGAATTCCAGGACGACGCCGTGCAGCCGATCATCGACTCGGCCATGTGGGACGACACCATGTACGCCGCCCCCATGTGGGCCAACACCCAGCTCCTCTGGTACCGCAAGTCGGTCGCCGAGGCGGCGGGCCTCGACATGAGCCAGCCCGTCACGTGGGACCAGATCATCGAGGCGGCCTCCTCGCAGAACAAGACGATCGGTGTGCAAGCCAACCGCTACGAGGGCTACGCCGTGTGGATCAACGCCCTCGTCGAAGGCGGCGGCGGCAAGATCATCGAGAACGAAGGCGCCCAGAGCGTCGATGAGATCCAATGGGGGCTGGACTCCGAGGCAGGCCGCGAGGCAGCCCGCATCATCCGCGAGGTCAGCAACACCGGCACGGGTGGCCCTGCGATGGGTAGCAGCGACGAGACCGCATCGCTCGACCAGTTCCTCGGCCCGAACAGCGGCTTCATGCTCAACTGGCCGTACGTGTGGGCCGCGGTCGGCGAACGTAACCCCGGCATCCTCGACGACGTGGCGTTCACCCGCTACCCGCAGACCACGGAGGGCGAAGAATCGCGGCCGCCGCTCGGTGGCATCGAGCTCGGCGTCAACGTCAACAGCGACGGGCAGGAATACGCCTGGGACGCCATCAAGTGCATCACCAGCGAGGAGAACCAGAAGGCCTACATGCTCGGCACGGGTAACCCGGCCGCGCGGATGGCGGTCTACGACGACCCGGAGATCCGCGAGGAATTCCCGATGGCCGACGAGATCCGCTCCTCGCTCGACGGGGGCGCCCCGCGCCCGGTGTCGCAGTTCTACGGTGACATCTCCGGCGCGCTGCAGCGTGAGTTCAGCCCGCCGAGCCAGGTCACCGAACAGACCCCCGCCGACGCGCAGAACCTCATCCAGCGCGTCCTGTCCGGAGAGGCGATCCTGTGAGTACGGTCGCGACGAACAAGGACACCTCACCGGCGTCCTCGAACAAGAAGCAGAAAAAGGGGCTGAGCGAACGGGCCAGGGGTGAGCGCGCTCTCGGGTGGAAGCTCGCCGGCCCGGCCTTCGCGATCATGGTGCTCGTCACCGCGTACCCGATCGCGCAGGCCATCTACAACTCGTTCTTCTCCTACCGGCTCACCGACCCGGACGCGCGCGAGTTCGTCTTCCTCAACAATTACATCACCGCGCTCACCGACCAGCAGTTCATGATCGCCACCGGCGTCACGATCTTCATCACGGTCGTCACCGTGGCGGTCGAACTCGTCATCGGTTTCGCCATCGCCCTGCTCATGCACCGGGTGATCTGGCCGCGCAAGACCCTGCGTACCGTCGTGCTGATCCCGTACTCGGTCATCACGGTCGTGTCGGCGTTCGCGTGGTACTTCATGGCGACCGTCAACACCGGGTTCGTCAACTACTGGCTGAACTTCCTCAGCTTCGGCGCGTTCCCCACCACGTTCGACTGGTTCGGACAGTGGTGGAGCGCGATGGTCTTCATCTGCCTCTCGGAGATCTGGAAGACGACGCCGTTCATGTCGCTGCTCCTGCTCTCCGGTCTGGCCCAGATCGACGGGGCGATGGAGGAGGCCGCCAAGGTCGACGGCGCCACCGCGTGGCAGCGCCTCACCCGCGTCATCCTGCCGAACATGAAGGCCGCCATCATGGTGGCCCTGCTCTTCCGTTCGCTCGACGCGTTCCGCATCTTCGACAACATCTTCATCATGACCGGTGGCGCCAACAACACCCACTCGCTGTCGGTGTTGGCCTACAACCAGACCATCAACCGGGTCGAGATCGGCATGGGTTCGACCATCTCGGTCCTGCTGTTCATCTTCGTTCTCCTGATCGCCTTCGCCTTCGTGCGCGGCTTCAAGGTCGACCTCGCCGGCGGAAGGGGCTGAGATCATGAATTCCAACGCTCGCGGCATGGCCAACATGCTGGGCATCCTGTCCCTCGTCGTCGTCTTCATCACGCTGATCCCGATGTTCTGGATCTTCTCGTTGTCGGTGAAGACGACCGCCGCTCAAGGCGCCCCCGGCGACCCCGAGCTCAACTGGCTCGGCGGATTCTTCCCCACGGCCGAAGGGTTCACGTGGTCGAACTATCAGCTCATCCTCACCGGAGGCGCGTCCGACCTGTTCATGCCGGCGCTGCTCAACTCCATCATCGTGTGTCTGCTGGCGACGTTCATCGCCGTCATCCTCGCGATGTTCTGCGCCTACGCCATCGCCCGACTGCAGTTCCCGGGTAAGCGCACCATTCTCGTCACGGCCCTCACCGTGTCGTTCTTCCCCGTCATCTCCCTCGTCACGCCGCTGTTCGACGTGTGGAGCACCATCGGCCTGTTCGACACGCACATCGGTCTGATCATCCCCTACCTCGCCCTCACCCTGCCCCTGTCGATCTGGGTCCTGTCGGCCTACTTCCAGCAGATCCCGTGGGAGATGGAGCAGGCTGCACAGGTCGACGGCGCCACGAGCTGGCAGGCCTTCCGCAAGGTCATCGTCCCGCTCGCCAGCCCCGGCGTGTTCACCACGGCGATCATCGTGTTCTTCACCGCGTGGAACGACTTCGTGTTCGCTATCTCCCTGACCAGTGACCGGGCACGCACCGTGCCCGCCGCGCTGGCGTTCTTCACGGGTGCCTCGCAGTTCGAAGAGCCCACGGGCGCCATCGCCGCGGCGGCCGTCATCGTGACGATCCCCGTCGTCATCCTCGTGCTGCTGTTCCAGCAGCGCATCGTGTCCGGCCTGACCTCGGGTGCGGTCAAGGGCTGACGCCCTGGCCCCGTAGCTTTCGACAAGGAGTCAGAAACTCTCATGTCCCAGATTCAGCTCAACAACATCGTCAAGAAGTACGGCGACGGATTCCCCGCGGTCAACGACGTGTCCCTGGACATCGCCGACGGCGAGTTCATGATCTTCGTCGGCCCCTCGGGCTGCGGAAAGTCCACGCTGCTGCGCATGATCGTCGGCCTCGAAGACATCACCGATGGAGAGATGCTCATCGACGGCAAGCGCGTCAACGACCTGGCGCCGCGGCAGCGCAACCTGTCCATGGTGTTCCAGAACTACGCCCTCTACCCGCACCTCTCGGTGTTCGAGAACATCGCGTTCCCGCTGCGCCTCGACAAGGGCAAGCACAGCGAGGACGAGATTCGCAGCAAGGTGCAGAACGCCTCCTCGATGCTCGAACTCGACGAGCACCTGGAGCGCAAGCCGGGCAACCTGTCCGGTGGTCAGCGCCAGCGTGTGGCGATGGGCCGCGCCATCGTCCGTGACGCCGACGCGTTCCTCTTCGACGAGCCGCTGTCGAACCTCGACGCCAAGCTGCGTGGTCAGATGCGCACCGAGATCGCCCGCATGCAGCGGCGCATGGGCATCACGACCATTTACGTCACGCACGACCAGACCGAGGCCATGACCCTCGGCGACCGGGTCGCGGTGCTCAAGAAGGGTGTCCTGCAGCAGTGCGCGAGCCCGCGCGAGCTGTACGAACAGCCGGTCAACCTGTTCGTCGCCGGCTTCATCGGCACCCCGCCGATGAACTTCCTCCCGGCCCGCGTCCACGGCGACACCCTGTCGCTGCCGTTCGTCGACGTGCCGATGCCCGCCGGCCTGCGCGAGAAGCTCGGCGACAAGGACCTCGTCGTCGTCGGTATCCGTCCCGAGCACTTCAAGGACGCAACCCTCGGCGACGACAAGGCCGACGGCGCCGTCACCTTCAGCGCCGGGGTCGAGCAGACCGAGTGGCTCGGCAACGAGCAGTACGCCTACATCCCCTACGAGGCCGACCCCCACGTGCAGGAGAAGCTCGACGAGCTCGACCGCGAGCTCGACGGTGAGGGCATGCGCACCCAGATGGTCGTCAACCTCGACGGGCGCTCTCGCATCCTCGAAGGCGACGACGCCGAACTGTGGTTCGACGTGGGTCTCATGCACGTGTTCGACCCCGAGTCGGGCACCTGCTACACCCGCGACGAGGAGAAGGCCGCCAAGATCGCGAAGGAGTCCGAGGAGTACCGCAAGCGGGCGCTGGACCGCGCTCGCGAGAAGGACGCGGCGGAGGACGCCCGCAACAACGGCCGCAACGGTGAAGCCGCCCGCAACGGTGAGGGCCGCCGTGACGGTGACGCTCGCCGTGACGGTGACGCCGGCAACGGAGCCCACGCCGCTCGCGGCTGACGCCTCTCGACGGCGCCGACACACCTGGTGTCGGCGCCGTCGCCGTTGCCGGGTCGGGGATGATGGGGCCGTGTCCGAGTTCTCCCCAGCCACCCGTTGTGTCTCCTCCGGTCGGCCTCACGGCCCGGGGGATCCGGTCAACCCGCCGGTCGTGTTCACCTCGACGTTCGTTCACGGGGGTGAGCACACCTACGCGCGCGGCTCATCGCCCGCCTACGAGCCGTTCGAAGAGGCTGTCGGTGAGCTGGAGGGCGGGCGCGCCCTCGCCTTCTCCTCGGGCATGGCCGCAGCGGCTGCCGCGATGGCCCTCGTCCCGCCCGGTGGGGTGGTCGTAGCGCCGCGCAGCGCCTACATGGGCGTGCTCGGCCTGCTGCAGGACCTCGTCGCCGAGGGGCGGATCTCCCTGCGCGAGGTCGACCCGAGCGACACCGCCGAGGTCGTGGCTGCTCTGCGCGGCGCCGACCTCGTGTGGTTGGAGTCGCCGAGCAACCCCCTGATGGACGTGGCCGACCTGCCGACGCTCATCGACGCGGCCCGACGCGAGGGCGTCCTCAGCGTCGTCGACAACACGTTCGCGACGCCGATCCTCGCTCGTCCGCTCGACTGGGGCGCCGACGTGGTGCTGCACTCCGCGACCAAGTACCTGTCGGGGCACAGCGACGTCGTGCTCGGCGTCCTCGTGACGCGCGACGCGCAGCTCCACGACCGGCTCACCCACCACCGCCACCTGCACGGGGCCATCGCCGGACCGATGGAGACCTGGCTCGCCCTGCGTGGCCTGCGCACTCTCGCCGTGCGGATGGAGCGGGCCTGTCAGAACGCGGCCGACCTGGCCGGGCGCCTCTCGGGCCACCCGGCGATCGAGCGGGTGCGTTACCCGGGGGCGGGCGCGATGCTCGCGGTCGACGTCAGGGGCGGCGCGGAGGCCGCCGAGCGCTTGTGCGCGACGACTCGCCTGTGGACGCACTCGACGAGCCTCGGCGGGGTGGAGTCCCAGCTGGAACGGCGGCGCCGCTACGACACCGAGCCTGCGGTCGTGCCTGAGGCTCTGGTGCGGCTGTCCGTGGGGATCGAAGACGTCGAGGACTTGTGGCGCGACCTCGTTCGCGGACTGGAGGCCGCTCTTGCTGGGCAGGGGGAGCCGGGGCAGAGCGCGCCGACGGATGAGTGAGAATGTCCCGTATGAGTTCGACCCCCTCCCCCCAGACCTCGGCGGGCGCATCCGCGCCGAAGCCCCGTTCACGGATGCGTGGAAACTGGCGCAGCCTGGTGCTGTCGATGTTCGCGGTGGGTCTGGTCGTGCTCGTGCTGTACGCGATCGTGCCGCGCCCGGACGCGATCACACAGCCTCCCGTCGATGTGGAGCCGGTGGCTCAGCAGGTCCTCGTCGAGACCGACGAGCACGTGTGGCTACCGCAGCTCGGTGAGCCAGGGCAGCCCTGGAAGGCGACGAGTGCCCGCTACTCCCGCACGGCCGAAGGGCTCATGACGTTCTACGCCGGGTACCACCGCACCGACGACGACTCCGTGTTCGTCGCGATCCAGCAGATCCCGGACACCAGCG
>JAUNTP010000125.1 GCA_030538585.1 Mobilicoccus sp. | reverse complement strand
ACGGGTAGGCGTCGTTGGTGGACTGGCTGCGGTTGACGTGGTCGTTGGGGTTGACCACGTCGTAGCTGCCCTTGGGGTGGCCGAGGTGTTCGAGGGCGAGGTTGGCGATGACCTCGTTGGTGTTCATGTTGAGCGAGGTGCCGGCGCCGCCTTGGAACACGTCGACGGGGAACTGGTCGGCGCAACGCCCTTCGTCGAGGATCTGGTCGCAGGCCCACACGATCGCGTCGGCGACCTCGGAGGTGAGCGCGCCGAGCGACTGGTTGGTCAGGGCGGCGGCCTTCTTGACCATGGCCATGCCGCGCACCATCGCCGGGACCTCACTGACGACACGCCCGGAGATGGGGAAGTTCTCGACCGCCCGCACCGTGTGGACGCCGTAGTACGCGTCAGCGGGCACCGCCTTGCGTCCGAGCAGATCCGTCTCCCACCGAATGTCACCCATGTCGACCTCCACGCCGCTCGTCGATGGGCGGGACCGCCCACCACTCTCGACCGTAGGTCAGCTCTGATCTCGCGACACGGGTTTCACCGTGAGACAGGACCTTCGGACCGGCCCGGACAGACGGGTCGTGACGCCTAGGGAAGCGCTGATCTATTGCGCCTTTCGCGAGCGTGGCGGTGCGTCGATCTGGCAAGGCGGAGGTGCGAAGGCGTGGCGGGCCACGTCGAGCGCCGACAACGCCGCCAGATCGGGGCACCGCCGCGGGAGCTGGCGGAATAGATTAGTGCTTCCCTATGCTCAACCCCGCGAGATGCTCGCACGTACCCTCGCTGCATGGCTGCCGACGCACCCGCCGCGCGCCTGCGCATGGCGTTCGACCTGTTCGAGCTCGGGGACAAGATGATGCGGGCACGCCTGCGAAGAGAACACCCCGACTGGACCGACGCCGAGGTACAGACCGCGATCGAGGCGTGGCTGAGCGAACGGCCGGGAGCCGAGTTCGGGGATTGCCCTGGCCGTCGGGTCACGGCACAAGAACGGCTCGGAGAGGCCTGACGACTCCGGTCGATGGGGTTCGGCCTCAGGACGCCGCCGATCTCGCCGCCCTGAGGCCTGCCCTCAGCGGCGCCGACGAGAACCGAGTTCGGGAGCTGGTACGTCTCATCGTTGAGCGCGGATATCACCGGGACCGTGACCTCACCGCTCTCGCCGCGGCTTACCTCGACGCCGAGCCACCGTCAGCAGCACAATAGAGGACTCAGGCGTTCACCGTGAGGTAGAGCGACCGACCCGCCGCCGACGGCCAAGGAAGCACCCGAGATTGCAGCGATGTGGGGGTGATCACCACCAGTTCGCTGCATTCTTGGATGCAATCTTGATCCGCCCAGCGTGGGAGCGTGCCCTCGCAGACCCTGCTCGCCGGTCGGTCAGCTCACCATCTGCTCCACGAGGGCAGCCATGAGAGCCGTCTGTCGTGGGAGTCCGCTGACCGTGATGTGCTCATGCCTGGCGTGCGGACCCGCACCGATGCCGCCGAGTCCGTCGATGACCGGCAGCCCGAGGGCGCTGATGAAGTTGCCGTCGCTGGCGCCCCCGACCGGCACCTCGGTGATGCGGTCGCCGAGGTCCTCGGCGGCAGTGCGCAGCAGGCTCAGGAGGGACTCGGTGTGTTCGGTCGGATTCATCGGCGGTCGGTTGCGGTCGATCTCGACCCGCAGCGAGCAGCGGTCGTCGGCGACCGTCAGTGCCTTGAGCGCCTCGACGATGCGGTCCTCCTCGCTCGGGTCCTGGATGCGGATGTCCACGTCGCACGAGGCAGACCCGGCCACGACATTCCGCCCCGAACCTCCACGCACGACGCCCACGTTGACAGTCGTCTCCTTGCCACGGTCGGCGAGCGCGACGATCTGCGGGATAAGGGCAGCCAGCTCGTTGATGGCCGACGCTCCCGCGTCAGGGTCGAGACCGGCGTGGGACTCCACACCGGTGACGAAGACGTCGGCGAACACCATGCCCTTCCGCTGCACCTTGACGTCACCGGCGGCGCTGGGTTCGGGGATGAGGGTGACCAGCGCCTCTGCGGCCGCCGCCTCGATGTGAGGGCGCCCGGCCACCGAACCGATCTCTTCGTCGCCGGTCAGCAGGAGCCGCACCGATGGATGGGGCACGCCGGCCTTCCGTAACGTCAGCAGCATCCACACGGTCTGGACGAGCCCGGCCTTCATGTCGAGCACGCCCGGTCCGGTCAGAACATCGCCGTCACGCGTCAGGGGCCAGACGGCGACCGTCCCCTCCGGCCACACCGTGTCGTAGTGCACGAGACAGAGAACGGTCCCGGGTGCCGTTCCCGTCCAGGTGAGGTCGAGCACGTCGCCGCGGGTACCCCCGTCGTGCCGCTCCCGGTGCTCAGGGGCGCCCAGACGAGAGCTGACGTAGTCCTCGATGTCGGCGAGGCCCGCCACGAGAAGGTCGCGGCGGTCACTGGGGGTCTCGCAGTGCACGAGACGACGCAGGTCGTCGATCATCTCCTCCACGTGGGCGGTGAGGTGGTCGCGGTACTGGGCAGCGTGGGTCATGGCGCCTTTCAGCGGACGGGGATGCCGGGGCCGAGCGGCAACCCGATGGTGTACCAGAGAGCGAAGAACGCGAACCAGCCGACGAGGAGCGTCAGCGAGATCGGCAGGGTCAGGGAGATCAGGGTGCCGATACCTGCCTTGCTGTAGTACTGCTGGATGTACCCGAGAGCGAGGGCGAAGTAGGGGCTCATCGGGCTGATGATGTTCGTCGGTGAGTCGCCCATGCGATAGAGCATCTGGGTGACCTCCGGCGAGTACCCGAGCAACATGAACATCGGCACGATGACCGGCGCCATCAGGGCGTACTGCGCCGAGCCGCTCGTGATGAAGAAGTTGATCGACGCCGTAAGGAGGACCAGCCCGGCGAACAGGACCAGCGGCGGGAACCCGGCTCCCTCCAGCAGTCCGGCCCCCTGGATCGAGATGATCTGGCCGAGGTTGGACCAGCGGAAGTACGCGACGAACTGGGCTGCGGCGAAGAACAGCACGAGCACAGGGGCCAGGCTGACGATGCCCTTGGCCATCATCGCGGGAATGTCACCGAGCGCCGTGATCTTCCCGACCGTGAGGCCGTAGACGGTCCCGGTGATGCCGAACACGAGGGCGATGGGGACGACCACGGAGGTGAGCAACGGGCTGTCGAGAACGCCCGTCTCGCCTTGCATGATCGAGTTCGGCCAGAACAGCAGTGCGAAGTAGATCGCGAAGCAGATGAGCGCAGCCAGGGCCGCCAATTTCAGTCCTCGACGCTCGGCGGGCTCGAGGTGGAAGGAGTTCTCCTCGTCGTCGGGCGCGCCGTCCTCTTCCTGTGGGTCGATCATGTCGCGGGTGGTCTTGCTGAGGAGCAGCTCGGTGACGAGGGTGACGAGGAACGCCAGCCATACCGCAGACGCCGCCGCGAAGAAGTAGTTGGCTACAGGGGTGACGACGTAGGACTCGTCGATGATCTGTGCCGCCGAGGTGGACAGGCCCGCGAGGATGGCGTCGGTGCCTGTGATGAGCAGAGAGGCGTTGTACCCGGCACTCGCCGAGCCGAACGCGACGACCGCGCCGAGCACCGGGCTGCGGCCGACAGCCTTGAAGGCGGCCGCCCCGAGGGGGATCAGGACGACGTAGATCGCGTCCGAGGCCACCGACCCCGTGACACCCGCGAGCGCGAGGACGAAAGTCAACCACCGCGGCGAGACCCGGGAGACGACCATCCGGATGGCGGCGCTAATGAGGCCGGTGTACTCGGCGACGGCGACACCGAGCATGACGATGATGATGAGGCCGAGAGGCGGGAAGCTCGTGAAGTTGGGGACCGCCTCGGCGAGGATCTCGTGGATGCCGTCGCGGGTCAGGAGGTCGACGACCTCGATGGTCTCCCCGTCGGTCGGCGACACCGCGCTGACGCCGGCCCGGCTGAGGAGTGAGCTCAGGGCCAGAACCACGACGGCAAAGATGACGAATAGCCAGAAGGGGTGCGGAAGCTTGTTTCCCACTTTCTCCAAGGCGGTCAGTGCCCCGACGAGCGCGCCCTGCTTGTCCTCTGTTCGTGTGGTCACCGTGGCCTCCACCCGTCTGTGAGTCGAATGGCCACTCAACCACGTCGCGACGACGAGCGGAGCGCGGCGACTCGGCGGGCTTGTCGACGGGCTTGCGGGCCCACGGCTCGTACGGCTCTGGAGCGTTCCACCCCAGACCCGATCGACTTAGGACGGGTGACTCACTCAGTTCATCGAACAGCCATCGGCCGTTCTTAGCGTCCAGGGGAACGCACGGCCTCCCCCCGCACGGCGTCACGAGATGTCCGGCCTCGGAGGTCACCGACGAGCCCGAAAGGTCTTCCCGTGTCGAGCCGCCGACGCACCGCCCTGTCCATCGCCCTCGCCTCCTCACTCGCCCTGGCTGCCTGCTCCCCCGCGACTCCCGGATCGTCCGGGGACGACGACGGCCGCGGCAGTGTCGACACCGGCACCGTCACAGGCGCCTCCAACCTCGACCGCGACGCCCACGTCACCCCCGCCGGGGAGGCTCCCGAGCTGGCCGAGAAGGTCGAAGCCGGTGAGCTGCCGCCCGTCGAGGAGCGCATGCCGGAGAACCCGCCGGTCATCAAGGGCGCCGACGGCCCCGGTGAGTACGGCGGCCAGATGCAGCTCGCCATGCTCGACGCCGACGACCACTCCACGGTGCGCCGCTACCTCGGCTACGAGCCGCTCGTGCGCTGGCACCCCGACTGGACCGACGAGCTGCAGCCGGGCGTCGCCCGCGACTGGGAGGCCAGCGACGACGCCACCGAGTTCACCTTCTACCTCAACGAGGGCATCCGCTGGTCGGACGGCGAGCCGTTCACCGCCGACGACATCGTCTTCGCCTACGACGACGTGTACAAGAACAAGGAGCTCACCCCCGGCCCGCACGAGAACGTCGTCGCCCCTGACGGCTCGTACGCGACGGTCGAGAAGATCGACGACCACACGGTCAAGTTCACGTTCGACGTGCCGCACGGCCTGTTCCTCATCAACATGGCCCGCTCCGACGCCGACGGGATGCTCGCCCGCTACCCCAAGCACTACCTGAGCCAGTTCCACCCCGACTACAACGAGAACGCGGAGGCCGAGGCGGAGGCCGACGGCGCCGACTCGTGGGTCGACCGGTTCCTCGAGAAGGGCGGCGTCGCCCTCGGTACCGGCCACGACGCGCGCTGGCTCAACAGCGACCTGCCCGTGCTCAACGCGTGGATCATCGAGCAGCCCGCCTACCACGGCAACCGCGTCTCCGCGGTGCGTAACCCCTACTACTGGAAGGTCGACACCGACGGCAACCAGTTGCCGTTCGTCGACCGCGTCGTGTTCGACGTGTACGCCGACCAGGAGGTCATCGGGTTCCGCGCCGCGGCCGGCGAGATCTCCTACCAGGACCGCCACTTCGACCACGACCTGCGGCCCCTGCTTGCGGAGTCGATGGAGCAGAACGGGTACGACCTCATCGATGTGACGTCGACCGACATGAACACCCTGCTCGTCAACTTCAACCTGCACCACAACGACGACCTCAAGCGGGAGGTGTTCACCAACAAGGACTTCCGCGTCGGTCTCTCGCACGCCATCGACCGTGAGGAGATGATCGAGCTCGCGTTCTTCGGTCAGGGTGAACCGTGGCAGTCGGCCCCGCGCAAGGAGTCGCCGTTCTACCACGAGAAGCTCGCGACGCAGTTCACCGAGCACGACGTGGCCCTCGCGAACGAGCACCTCGACAAGGTGCTCCCCGAGAAGGGCGCGAACGGGATGCGGCTGGGCCCCGACGGGCAGCCGTTCACGTTCAGCGTCGACCTCGCCACCGACCGCAGCATCGGCCTCACCAACGCGGTCGAGCTGATCCGCGGCTACTGGCAGGAGGTCGGCATTCCGATGGAGATCAACACCGTCGACCGCGACCTGCGCAACGAGCGCCGCGATTCGGGCAACTTCGACGCCGCCATCCGCGACGGTTCGGCCGGTCTGCAGGACGCGATCCTGCGTCCGCGCTGGTACATGCCGCACGGCACGTCGTCGTTCTTCGCGCCGCTGTGGGGCGAGTACTACCTCGACAACGACAGCGGCCTCAAGCCGCCGGAGGACTCCCTCGCGTGGAAGCAGTGGGACCTCTACGACCAGATCCAGGTCACGGCCGACACCGACAAGCAGCGTGAACTCATGATGGAGCTGCTCGACGTCTCGGCCGAGGCGTTCTGGAACATCGGCGTCTCCTCCAGCGCGAACCGCGCCGGGGTCCGCAAGGACGGCCTCATGAACGCCCCGGGCGAGCTGTACGAGTCGAGCGCGTTCGAGAACCCCGGTCCGCTGCACCCCGCCTCGTTCTGGTGGGCTGAAGGCGCCGGTCACCAGTGATCGGCTACGTCGCCCGTCGCATCGGGTGGAGCTTGGTGACGATCTGGCTGATCTCGCTGATCAGCTTCTTCATCATCCAGGCTCCGCCCGGTGACTTCGTCAGCGTGCTCATGGCCGACGCTGAAGAGGCCGGCCGCACGCTCTCTCCGCAGCAGATCGAGGTGTTGCGGGACCGCTACGCTCTCGACCAGCCCTGGTACGTGCAGTACTGGATGTGGATTTCTGGCATCGTCACGGCGGGCGACTTCGGCTACTCCTTCCGATGGAATCGGCCGGCAGCCGACGTCATCTGGTCGTACATGCCGTTCACGATCCTGCTGGCGGGTGGGTCGCTCATCCTCACGTGGATCATCGCGTTCCTCATCGGCACCTACTCGGCGGTGCGCCGCTACTCGATCGGTGACCACGTCGCCACGTTCATCGGGTTCATCGGTTTGTCGGTGCCGAACTTCGTGCTCGCCCTGGTGTTCATGTACGTGGCGTTCCGCTACTTCGGGTTCGCGGTCGGCGGGTTGTTCTCACCGGAATACATCGAGGCCGACTGGAGCGTCGGGCGAGTACTCGACCTCTTACAGAACCTCCTCATCCCGGCGCTCATCATCGCGACAGCCGGTACGGCGGGGCTGATCCGCATCACGCGCGCCAACCTGTCGGACGAGTTGAGCCAGCCGTATGTGCTCGCGGCACGGGCGCGGGGGCAGCGTGAGTCGATCCTGCTCGCGCGCTACCCGGTGCGGGCGGCGATGAACCCGTTCATCTCCACGATCGGGTACGCGATCCCGTCGGTGCTGTCGGGCGAGATCATCGTCTCCACGGTGCTCTCGCTGCCGACGACCGGCCCCGTGCTGCTGTCGGCGCTGCGTAACCAGGACATGTACCTCGCAGGGAGCTTCATCCTCATCCTCGGCGTCCTCACCGTCATCGGCACGGTGATCTCCGACCTCGTCCTCGCCTGGGCCGACCCCCGCGTCCGGCGTCAACATTCGGGAGCAGCCTCGTGAGCACCGTCGCCACCGCCCCGTCCGAGGGCACCGAGGAGGTCGCCGCCCCCGAGGGGCAGGCCAAGCAGATCGGCACGCGGTCGGCGCGCCAGCTCATGTGGATGCGGTTTCGCAAACACAGGCTCGCGCTCGTCTCGCTGTGGATCGTCATCGCGATCTACGTCGTCGCGATCTTCGCCGACTCCCTCGCGCCCCGCTCCGCCGGGTTCTACGATGCGGACTACCCGTTCGCGCCGCCGCAGCAGATCCACCTCGGCAACCCCGACGGGCAGGGCACGGGCCTGTATGTTCACGGCCTCACCCAGGAGTTCGACGACATCTCCTGGACCCGCACCTACGAAGAAGACCCGGACGTCGTTCACCGGCTCGGCTTCTTCGTCTCCGGGGACACGACCTACCGGTTCCTCGGCGTGCTGCCGACCGACGTGCGCGTCTTCGGGCCGGTCGAGCCGGACGCACCGTTCTACCTCATGGGCGCTGACCGTTCGGGGCGCGACATCCTCTCGCGGGTGGTGCTCGGCACGCGGGTGTCGATGTCGATCGGGCTCATCGGCGTTGCGCTGTCGCTCATCATCGGCATCGCGCTCGGCGCGATCGCAGGGTTCTTCCGCGGGCCCATCGACGCGTTCATCCAGCGCGTGACCGAGCTGTTCATGTCGATCCCGACGCTGCCGCTGTGGATGGCGCTCGCGGCGGCGCTGCCGCAGAGCTGGTCGGCGTTGCAGATCTACTTCGGCATCACCGTGCTGCTGTCGCTGATCGGGTGGACGTCGCTGTCGCGTGAGGTGCGAGGGCGGGTGTTGTCGCTGCGCAGCGAGGACTACGTGGTCGCGGCCCGCCTGGACGGCGCGTCCCGCTACCGGGTGGTGCGCAAACACGTGCTGCCCGCGCTGACCAGCCACATCATCGCCTCGGTGACGCTCGCGGTGCCGGCGATGATCCTCGCCGAGACCTCCCTGAGCTTCCTCGGCCTGGGGCTGCAGCCGCCCATCGTCTCCTGGGGCGTGCTGTTGCAGGAGGCGCAGAACGTGCGGTCGGTCATGACGGCGCCGTGGCTGCTCATCGTGCCGAGCACGGCCGTGGTCATCGCCACCTTGTCCCTCAACTTCCTCGGCGACGGCATGCGCGACGCCGCCGACCCCTACGGAGAGAGCTGATGACGAGCACGGATGTCGATGCGGATTCGCGCGATGAGGTCACCGGCGACCAGGGCGGCGGGGACTCCCCCGCGCTGCTGGAGCTCGACGGTCTCGCCGTGCAGTTCCCCACTTCGGACGGCATCGTCAAGGCCGTCGACGGGGTCGACCTGACGATTCGCCCGGGCGAGGTGCACTGCATCGTCGGCGAATCGGGGTGTGGCAAGAGCCAGACCCTGCGCGCCGTCCTGCAGTTGTTGGACCCGCCGGGTCATATCGCCGGTGGCGAAGTGCGGTGGCGGCGCGAGGACGGGGAGGTCGTCGATCTCGCCGCCCTGGCCCCCAAGAGCGCGCGGATGCGCAGCCTGCGCGGCGGCGACATCGGCATGGTGTTCCAGGAGCCGGCGCGCAGCCTGTCGCCCATGCACACGGTGGGCTTTCAGATCAGCGAGGCGATCCGGCTGCACTCCGGCGTGAGCAAGAAGGAGGCGTGGGATCGGGCCGTGGAGGCGCTGCGTGACGTGCAGATCCCCCGCCCCGAGCTGCGCGCGAAGAACTACCCGTTCGAGTTGTCGGGCGGGATGCGGCAGAGGGCGATGATCGCGGTCGCGCTGTCGGGGTCGCCGCGGCTGCTGCTGGCCGACGAGCCGACGACCGCGCTCGATGTGACGACACAAGCGCAGATCCTCGAGCTGCTGCAGCGGTTGCGCGACGAGCGGGACATGGCGATCTGCTTCATCACCCACGACCTCGGCGTCGTGGCCGACATCGCCGATCGAGTATCGGTCATGTACTTGGGTCGCGTCGTGGAGACGGCGGAGGTGCACGACCTGTTCGACCACCCGGCGCATCCGTACACGCGAGCGCTGCTCGAGTCGGTGCCGCGCCTGGGGCACCGGGGGCAGCGGCTCACGACGATTCGGGGCACGGTGCCCTCCCCGTTCGGTCGGCCGAACGGCTGCACGTTCAACGATCGGTGCGAGTGGGCCGAGAAGGGCACCTGCGACCGGCGGGTGCCGCCGATGGAGCGTGTCGACTCCCCCAGCCCGCAGCCCCACGCCGCCGCGTGTCTGCGGCTGGCGACCGTCCGTGAGAGCAGCGAGGAGAACCGGTGACCGAGTCCAAGCAGCAGGCGGCAGGCACGGGGACCGACCTGCAGGAGCGCCCGCTCATCGAGGTGGAAGACCTGTCGAAGCACTTCGTCTCGACGTCGGGTCTGGTGCGCCGCACCGAGACGCGCGTGCGGGCCGTGGAGAACGTGACGCTGGCGATCCGCCCCGGTGAGACGGTGGGCCTCGTCGGCGAATCAGGGTGCGGTAAGTCGACGCTGGGCCGCTGCGTCCTGCGCGTGGAGAAGCCGACCTCGGGGTCGATCCGCTACCGCGACGGGGACATCGACCTCGACGTCGCCCAGGCCGCCGAAAGCGCGCTCGGGGAGTACCGGCGTCAGGTGCGCCTGGTGTTTCAGGACCCGTTCGCCTCCCTCAATCCGCGCATGACGATCCGGGAGATCGTGGGCGAGCCGCTACGGGGCTTGTCGTCCTCGGAGCGACGCGATGAGGTGGTGCGCCTGCTGGAGCAGGTGGGGCTGCGCCGCGACCACCTGGACCGGTACCCGCACGCGTTCTCCGGTGGTGAGCGGCAGCGCATCTCGATCGCGCGGGCCATCGCCACCGACCCTCGCCTCGTGGTCGCCGACGAGGCGGTCTCGGCGCTGGATGTGTCGGTACGAGCGCAGGTGCTCAACCTGTTCGGTGATCTGCGCGACGACATGGGGCTCGCCTACCTGTTCATCTCCCACGACCTGTCGACGGTGGAGTACCTGAGCGACCGCGTCGCCGTCATGTACCTGGGCCGCATCGTGGAGATCGCCCCCGCCGAGGCGCTGTTCGATCAGCCGCTGCACCCCTACACGGAGTCGCTGCTGTCGGCGGTGCCGCAACCCGACCCGCGCCTGCAACGCAGCCGCGAGGTCATCAAGGTGCAGGGCGAGCTGCCCGACCCCACCGCCGTCCCCGACGGCTGCCCCTTCCGCACCCGCTGCCTCTACGCCGAAGACCAGTGCGCCGACCCCCCAC
>JAUNTP010000124.1 GCA_030538585.1 Mobilicoccus sp. | reverse complement strand
TCGATGTCGGAGAAGTCGATCATCGGGTCGACGCCCTGGCTGAACAGGTTGAGGCCGAGGGTGACCAGGCAGACGTTGCCGGTGCGTTCGCCGTTGCCGAACAGGCATCCCTCGATGCGGTCGGCTCCCGCGAGGTAGCCGAGCTCGGCGGCGGCCACACCGGTGCCGCGGTCGTTGTGCGGGTGCAGCGAGACGATCATCGAGTCGCGGCGCGTCAGGTGACGACACATCCACTCGACCGAGTCCGCGTACACGTTGGGCGTCGCCATCTCGACCGTCGCCGGCAGGTTGACGATCATCGGGTTCTCCGGGGTCGGCTCGAACACCTCGGCGACCTCGTTGACGACCCGCGCCGCGAAGTCCAGCTCCGTACCGGTGAAGGACTCCGGCGAGTACTGATAGGTGATGTGCGTGTCGGGGATCGTCTCCTCGAGCTTCTTGCACAGGCGAGCGCCCTGGATGGCGATGTCGAGGATGCCGTCCTGATCGGCGTCGAACACGACGCGTCGCTGCAGCACCGACGTCGAGTTGTACAGGTGGACGATGGCCTGCTTGGAACCGGTGATCGCGTCGTAGGTGCGCTCGATGAGGTGGTCGCGCGCCTGCGTGAGCACCTGGATCGTCACGTCGTCGGGGATGTGCCCCTCGTCGATGAGCTGACGGCAGAAGTCGAAGTCGGTCTGGCTGGCGCTGGGGAACCCGACCTCGATCTCCTTGTAGCCCATCTGCACGAGCAACTGGAACATGCGCAGCTTGCGCTCGGCGTTCATCGGGTCGATGAGGGCCTGGTTGCCGTCCCGCAGGTCGACCGCGCACCAGCGCGGGGCCTCCGTGATGACCTTGCCGGGCCACGTGCGGTCCGGGAGGTCGGTGCGAATCTGATCCTGGAACGGGACGTACTTGCCGATGGGCATGCCCGAGGGGGCCTGTCGGTTCTCGGCGTAGGGGCTGGGCGCCATGAGTTTCTCCTCACGATGTCGCGGCTGGGGGGTCAGGCCGGGCAGCACGCACTCCGCGACGGGGAGGGCCGTCTCAGTGGGCCCCGTCGCGGCGGAGAAGGAGTCGGCGAGAACTCGCACACCGCGGTGACATGCGAACGATCGTAACCCGACCCGCGAGCTCGTCGGCGATCGGGTCACCGATCGTCGGCGTGTTCACCCGGGTGGATGATCGAGGACACGTCGCGGGCGGACCCGCGGTCACCCACGGCGATCTCGGGCGCCAGCATGAACTGGGGGCGGTCCTGCCCGAACTGACGAGCGGCCTCGACGGCGAGGTCGAACAGGCGCTCGTAGCGGGCCTCGTCACTGCCGGAGGCGGACACGCGGGTATGGACGGGGTCGAAGATGCGGGCGGCGTCGGCCTCGGGGGTGAGGTCGCCGGTGGCGGGGTCGAAACACCGCAGCGCCAGCTGCTCCCCGGGGACGAGGGACGACACACCGACCAGGAGGTCGATGGGTCCGTCGTAGTGGTACGCCTCCGCAGCGGCCCGGCTGAGAACCAGCAGGTCGACGCACGTGGCCTCGAGATCGGTGAGCAGGACGTGCGAACGCTTGTCACGCTCGGCGCCGAGATTGCCGCTGCGCGTCATGCCCGTCGCGACGAATCCGTACGGCCCGAACCCGGCGAGCACCTCGAGGAAGTCCTGCCCCCGCGGGTCGCGGTGGCGATACTTCATCGAGCTGACGTCGGCAGCGAGGAACTCGACCTGGTCGTCCTCCACGAACCGCATCGCGCCGCTGGGGAACAGCGACGTCGTGCGCGTCCACGCGAGGATGCCGTCGACGGTGGCCACGTCAGGCGCCTCCCGGGTGGGCGCCACGCCGGAGAGCCAGCCCACACCGATGATCCACGCCCGACGCTCGGTGTCGAGCAGGTCGATGGCCCCGTCGAGCCCCACGTGGAGCGCGTCCAGGGTGTCCTCGTGCGTGCGTTCCACTGATCCGTCGGTCATGACCGTCCCCTTCGCATCGCTGCCGCCCATCCTGGCCGACGTGTGGGCCGTTTCGGGTGCCAATCATCCACGTCCATCCACAGCGACCTCAGAAGCCCAGTCGGCGTAACTGTTTGGGGTCACGCTGCCAATCCTTGGCCACCTTGACGTGGAGATCCAGATAGACGCGGTGCCCGAGCACCTTCTCGATGCCCGTCCGCGCCCGGGTGCCGACCTCGCGCAGCCGTGACCCGCCCCGCCCGATGACGATGGCTTTCTGGCTGTCGCGCTCGACGAAGACGTGGACCCGGACGTCGCTCAGCGGGTCGCTGTCGGGGCGTCCTTCACGCGGGACGATCTCCTCGACGACGACGGCGAGGCTGTGGGGCAGCTCGTCGCGCACCCCTTCGAGGGCCGCCTCCCGCACGAGCTCGGCGATCATGACGATCTGCGGTTCGTCGGTGATGACGTCGTCGGGGTACAGCTGGGGCGAGAGAGGCAGCAGCGTGGTGAGTTCGCTCGCGACCACGTCGACCTGCTCGCCGGAGGTCGCCGAGCACGGCACGATCGAGGTCCACTCCCCCAACTGGTCGATGGCGACGAGATGCTCGGCGAGACGGTCGCGTCCGACGAGGTCGCTCTTGGTCGCGATGGCGACGACGGGAGTGGTGCGCGCCCGGCGCAGGTCGGCCAGTTCGCGGGCGATGAAGTGGTCACCGGGGCCGACGCGCTGATCGGCGGGCAGGCAGAACCCGATGACGTCGACGTCGAGCAGGGTCTCGCGGACGAGGTCGTTGAGGCGCTGGCCGAGCAGGGTGCGCGGCTTGTGCAGGCCCGGGGTGTCGACGAGGACCAGTTGCGACTGCTCCTGCGTGCGGATGCCGCGAATCGTGTGCCGCGTGGTCTGCGGCTTGCTGGAGGTGATGGCCACCTTGTCGCCCACCAGCGCGTTGGTGAGGGTCGACTTACCCGCGTTGGGGCGGCCCACCAGGCAGGCGAACCCGGCCCGGAACTCGGTGTCGTGCGTGGTCATCTCGTCTCCTCGTTCGCTGGCGCGAGGTGGTCGCTGCCGGTGGACGCGCGCGGGTCCGACCCGTCGCCGACCTCGTGCCTCGCCGGCGCCTCCTCGGCCGGTGTGGCCTCGGAGACGACCGGGTCATTCTCTCCCGCGTCGGTGTCAGGGTCGACGCGGGTGACGACGACACTCGCCAACCGGTGCCGTCGGCCCGC
This sequence comes from Mobilicoccus sp., assembly GCA_030538585.1. Classification (GTDB taxonomy): domain Bacteria; phylum Actinomycetota; class Actinomycetes; order Actinomycetales; family Dermatophilaceae; genus Mobilicoccus. Next base: position 7,539 of record JAUNTP010000124.1, on the reverse strand, counting down.
CATGCGGTCGGCGGTGAGCAGCAGTCCTTCGTGGGTGGCGTGGGAGCCGAGGATCGGGACCCGGCCGATGGCCTTGCTGAGCAGCCCGCCGACCGTGTCGACGTCGTCGTCGTCGAGTTCGAGGCCGAACAACTCTCCGAGGTCGTCGACGTGCATCGTGGCGGGCACACGAAAGCCGCCCTCGATCTCCTCGACCCCGGGCAGTTGCGCGTCGTACTCGTCGGAGATCTCGCCGACGATCTCCTCGAGGATGTCCTCGATGGTGACGAGCCCGGCGGTGCCGCCGTACTCGTCGACGACGACGGCGATGTGGACGGCCTGGGCCTGCAGCTCGCGCAGCAGCGCGTCGACGGGCTTGCTCTCGGGGACGAAGGTGACCGGCCGCATCGCCGATTCGACGGGCGAGCGGTCGGCGTGGGCGTCGACGTGCACCCTGGCGACGACGTCCTTGAGGTAGAGGATGCCGACCGGATCGTCGGCGTCGTCGCCGACGACGGGCAGCCGGGAGAAACCGCTGCGCAGGAACAGCGACATCGCCTGCCGCAAGGTCTTGCCGACCTCGATGCTGATCATGTCGGGCCGCGGCACCATGACCTCGCGCACGACGGTGTCGCCGAGCTCGAAGACCGAGTGGATCATCTCGCGTTCGTCGGCCTCGATGACCTGGGTGTCACCGGCGAGGTCGACGAGGTCGCGCAGCTCGGCCTCGGAGGCGAACGGGCCGTCGCGGTACCCCTTGCCGGGGGTGACGGCGTTGCCGATGAGGATGAGCAGCGAGGCGACGGGTCCGAGGATGCGCCGCAGCCACACGAGCACGGGCGCGGCGGTGAGGGCGACGGACTCGGCGTGTTGCCGTCCGAGGGTGCGCGGGCTCACCCCGACGATGACGAACGAGGCGAGCACCATCGCGCCGATGGCGATGAGCATGGGCCGGCCGGTGCCGGCCATGAGGTCGAACAGGGCCACGGTCGCGAGGACGGCGGCGGTCATCTCGGCCGACACCCGGACGAACGTCGTCACGGCGACGTAGGCGGGGGCGTCGGCGACGACCTTGCTCAGTGACGCGGCACCGCGACGCCCTGTCTCCACGCACTCCGCGGCGGCCGACGGTGACACACGGTTGACGGCGGCCTCGGCCGCGGCGAGCAGGTAGGCGAGGACCAGGCAGCCGACGACGCCGGCGAGCAGGGAGGTGCTCACGCGCGGGGCCGCCCCCGGCCTGCGAGGTAGGTGAGCAGGAGGGTGCGCTGCCGATCGAACATGTCGCGCTCCTCCTCCGGCTCGGCGTGGTCGAAGCCGAGGAGGTGCAGGATGCCGTGGGTGACGAGCAGGAGCATTTCCTCGGCCGTGGTGTGTCCGGCACTCGCGGCCTGGGCAGCGGCGACCTGCGGGCACACCACGACGTCGCCGAGCACCCCCTCCAGGCTCGTGGCCCCCTCGCGGCCGGGGCGCAGCTCGTCCATGGGAAAGCTCATGACGTCGGTGGGGCCGGGCAGGTCCATCCACTGCACGTGGAGGACCTCCATCGCGGCCTCGTCGACGCACGTGATGGCGAGCTCGGCGCGCGGGTGGACGCGCATCTCCTTCAGCACGTAGCGGGCGCAGTCGAGGAGTTCTTTCGTGTCGACCTCCACCCCGGATTCGTTGAGGACTTCGATGCTCACGATTCCTCCGTCGTGTCGGTGTCGTGCGCTCGGGGGGCGCGGTGGGGTCGGCGGGCCCGGTCGGAGTGGTAGGCCTGAGCGCGTTGGGCCTGCTCGTCCCATCGTCCGTAGGCGTCGACGATCCGCCCGACGAGGTGGTGACGGACGACGTCCTCGCTGCTCAGGTAGCTGAAGTGGATGTCTTCGACATCGCGCAGGATGTCCTGCACCACTCGCAGACCCGACTGGGTACCGCCGGGCAGATCGACCTGGGTCACGTCACCGGTGACGACGATGGTGCTCCCGAACCCCAGACGCGTGAGGAACATCTTCATTTGCTCCGCCGACGTATTCTGCGCCTCATCAAGAATGATGAAGGAATCGTTCAAACTTCTACCCCTCATGTACGCCAGGGGCGCGACTTCGACAGTTCCGGAGGCCATGAGGCGCGGGATCGAGTCGGGGTCGACCATGTCGTGCAGCGCGTCGTAGAGCGGGCGCAGGTACGGGTCGATCTTGTCGGTGAGGGTGCCGGGCAGGAACCCCAGGCGTTCGCCGGCCTCGACGGCGGGGCGGGTGAGGATGATGCGGTTGACCTCTTTGGCCTGCAAGGCGGCGACCGCCTTGGCCATGGCCAGGTAGGTCTTGCCGGTACCGGCCGGGCCGATGCCGAACACGATGGTGTGGGTGTCGATCGCGTCGACGTAGTGCTTCTGCCCGAGGGTCTTGGGCCGGATGGAGCGGCCCCGCGAGGAGAGGATGTTCGCCGTGAGCACGTCGGCGGGCCGCTCATGCGTGCGGCTGGTGAGCATGCGGATCGACCGCTCCACGGCGTCCTTGTTGAGGGCCTGGCCGCGGGCCACGATGAGGAGCAGCTCGTCGACAAGCCGCTCGGCGAGATCGACGTCCGTGGCGCTGCCGTCGAGGTGGATCTCGTTACCCCGCACGGAGACGTTCAGGCGGGGCAGGGCGCGCTCGATCGTGGTGAGCAGTTGGTCGTGCGGGCCGAGCAGGGCGACCATCGACGTCCCCGAGGGGATGACGATCGTGCGCTCTGCACTATCTCGCGCAGGGTTCTCGGTGGTCGCGGGCGGGTTCGCGGCGGTGTCATCGGTCATGTTGCGCCTCAGTCTAGGCGTCGCCACCGACAAGCACCTGAGCGCTGCGATCTCACACCCAGTCGCGTCGCCGGAACGCGAGGTAGAGCACGCTCGCACGGATGCCATCCGCGGCACCTCAGCTTACGGGGCGGGCGACCGATCAGGTGAACACCTGCCCCTCGCCGACCACATGGGCGGCTCTCGTGCCCGACCGCCAACGAGCCGATCCTCGGGACACCAGCGGAGCCCCGCCATGCCACACGCGCGAGTTCGATCACTCATCACCGTGGCCATCACCACCGCGATGTTCATGGCGGGCGCCCTCGCGGCGCCCGCCGAAGCGCGCGCACAGCACGTGACCATTCACGGCTTCCTATGGCACGACAAGAACACCAATTTCCGCATCGACACCGGGGAACAACGACTGAGGAACAAGAGCGTCACCCTCCTCAACGAGCAAGATCGAATCGTGCGAAGGGTCATCACCGACCAGCGGGGATACTACCGCTTCTCGAACATTCCCAGCGGACGTTACACCGTGCGCACCAACATGGACTCCTGGACGGCTTCCAGCGGCGCTGGAGCGTTGAACTGGGTGACCTACAGCCGGGATCAATTGTTCTACCACGACACTTTCAGGGACCGAAGCACCCGCGTTGACATCGGGTTCTTTATGCACGATCTGAAGGGGGACCTGTCGAACTGGGACGAGAGTTTCCTCAGTTTCCTGGCCGGCGCGAACGAGCTGAGGCGCGAACAGAAGCAGGGTCCACTGGTAGCCGACCCGCAGCTTAACAAGGAGGCCGCAGCGAACATCGCCGCCATGATGGCTAATCAGGATATGTCAGTCACGGGCACCCGGCATGCACCCGGATTCTCCTGCTCGGCGCCTGATTGCACGATGTGGTACTCGAACCAGCTGCACCACGTCGCCAACGTGGGGTATTGGTTGCGCTCGGTCAACACGAAGCGCGCTTTGACCGAGCCAGGGTTCACGAAGATCGGGATGGCGACGGCAAAGCACCGACGCGGCTGGACCCTGGTCGTCGTGTACCTGTCACGGTAGTACGCGACGGGTTTTCCCGTCCCGAGCGAGCTCGGCTGGCTGGGCGAACGTGGCGATGCCTACGCCTCCCGCGCACTCGGCTGCGACACGACTAGTCGGACGTTGAGATGTGCTGGCGCACAGGTCTTATAGCCAGTCGCGTCGCCGGAACGCGAGGTAGAGCACGGACGAACACGCGACGATGAGGATGACGCTCTGCCAGAGCCCGAGGGTGTCGCTGAACCCGGGGTAGGGCACGTTCTGCCCGAACCAGCCGGTGATGGCGGTGGGGACGGCGATAATCGCGGCCCACGCGGCGAGCTTCTTCATGACGACGTTGAGGCGCGCATCCTGCAACGACAGGTTGGTCTCGAACAGGGTGGTCACCATGTCGCGCAGCGACTCGGTCCATTCCGCGGCGCGCAGCACGTGGTCGTAGAGGTCGTCGTAGGCGGCGTCGAGTTCGGCCACGCCGGGCTTGCGGTGGCGCAGGACGGCGTTGACGACCTCCCGCATGGGCAGGACGACGCGGCGAAGCTGCACGAGGTCTTTGCGCAGCCCGTAGATGGCTTTCTGGAAGTCGTGACCGACGTCGCCCTCATCGAACAGGACGTCTTCGAGGGCTTCGATGCCGTCGTCCAGGCGTTGAATGGTGTCGAAGTGGCCGTCGACGACGGCGTCGAGGAGGCCGTGCAGCAGCGCGCCGGGCCCGTGGCGGAGCAGGTCGGCGTTGTCGGCCCAGCGGCGCATGACCTCCTCCATGTCGAAGTCGTCGCCGAGCCGCACCGTGATGAGGGCCTGGGGGAAGACATACCCGGAGATGCGGGAGAGGCGCAGCACCCCGTCGAGGCGTTCGGCGTGAAGAACGTCGGTGGCGGCGACGTCGTGCTCGGGGGTGTCGGCGGCGGGCAGGGCGAGGGAGGTGGCGTACGTCTGGAAGAACAGCCGGTCGCTGTGCCGCGTCACCTTGGGCCGTTCGTGGGGTGCGGTGACGTCTTCGATGCTGCCGCTGCTGAGCCCCAGGTCGGCGGCGAGCCGGTCGAGGTCGGCTGCGGTGGGGTCGACGAGGTCGATCCACACGAGCGTGGAGGGCTCGGCGACCTCGGCGGCCAGCCTGTCGGGAGCGATGTCGCGGGCGACGACTTCACCGTCGCGCCACACACGCATATGCCGGATGCACTGGAGACTCACGTGCTCAGCAAACCACTGTGTGCGGTCATCCCTGGGGTCGACACCACGCCGACCGGCTCGTGGCGCCGTCACAACCCGTCGAGCACACGTTCGGCGTGATCGACGAGGGCAGGGACGGCGCGTGTGCCGATCTCGTCGACACCGGGCGTGCCTGCGGGCAGTCTCTCGAGCGCCTTCTCGAAGGCCGTGGCGTAGCCGGTTGCCAGGAAGGCGACACGATCGAGGACGAGCTCGGCGTCGAGGTCCAGAACATTCGCGGCTCGCGCCCACTGCCTCCTTCGGATGCGGGCCACGATCCGTTCACCCCCGACCGACAGCGCCACGGACCGATCGACACGGTCGGACGAATACGCCAGTCCCGACGCCAGGTCATAGAGCGGGGCCACCGAGGTGCCATCGGGCGTGCGGAGCAGTGAGACGTTCTTCGCGTGCCCATCGGGGGCGCCCGCCACCACGTTGATGATGAGAGCATCCGCCAACGCCAGCCGGTCATCCCTGATCGACCGCGATTGCGCACTGGCCACACGAACCAGATCCGCGAGCGTCGGACCGCCGCGGCTCTCGTACTTGCGTTCAGGAGGCCGTCCGCAGGCTTGTGCGAAATCCTCATGATGGAGGCGTGTGACGACGCGACCGTCCACGGATCTGTCAAACCGTTCCACGACGATCGCCCACTGATCCTCGAAGGCGTCGAAGGTGGAGCGAGCGACATCGACGCCCATGTCCCCCGCAGCGCGCATGGTCACGTGCTCCACCAGCGCCTGATGATGCAGACGCCTGATCCCCGGCTTGAGGATGTGCGTGCTCGACGCGCTGCCGTGCGCGGCGTACCACTCGCCCTCGATCCGAGCCAGAGCGAACTTCTCCTGCTGGCCGCCGAGAGACCAATGCTCTCCCGGCATCGTCCAGGAGCCTTCGTTCTCATCGAGAAGGCGCAGGCGCGCGGCGACATCGGCGTCACCCAGCGGCGCATACTCCCCGCCCCTGCTGCTCAGCGTGGCAGCGTCGACGGCGAACTGCACGGCCCCCGGGCAATCCCACCCCATGGCGGCCAACACAGCGAAAACGTCGTCGGCGTCGACATCCAGCGTCCTCGACCACCTGGCCCGCGTCGCTGGGTTCTCCGGAAGCAGCCCCGTCAGATACGGCATCACTCGGGACGGCGGGAAGGATGCCCGCTGCAAGGGCAGCCGGGAAGACAAAGCGACCCGGCCATGGTCGGCGTAGGCAGGGTGGTAGGTAAAGCTCGGCTGGTGGCCAGACGCAACGCGAGTCAGCTCACCCACGACTGCGCCGAACAGCACGACGTCCAGGCGGTCGGTCATGACGGTGTCGCCGACGGCAACGCCGCCCACGCTGCCGCGCGAGCAGACGCCGACGCGCGCAGAGCCCGGTGCCGCGACGTGTCGTGAATGTCGGGCGACGGCGTCAACTCACGTGAGAGGTCCGGCGCATCGTGCACCGTCAGGGTGAGGTCGAGGGCCGCCAACAGCCGCAACAGGGGCTCCAATGACACCCCGCGATGCCCCTGCTCGACCCGCGCCAGCCACGATCGGGCCACCCCCGCACGCGCCGCCAGCTCGTGCTGACTCCACCCGCGACGAGTCCTCTCGTCGTACACGACACGCCCTAGTCGGATCCAGTGGTCGATCACGATTCCATCCATGCCGCACCCCTGTCCTCGTTCGAGGACAGACTAGCGATGTCCTCGAACGAGGACAACCCCGTCGCGCTGGTCAGCGCCAGCGGCGGGCGGCGCTCAGGACGGCGAGGGCAGCGGGGCCGGCTGTGGACGAGCGCAACACTCCTGACCCCAGTCGGACAGCACGGGCACCGGCAGCGACGAAGGCCTCGAGTTCCGCGGGCGTGATGCCGCCCTCCGGGCCCACGATGAGGAGCACCTCACCGTCCTCCGGCAGATCGACACCGGCCAGCGGCTCCGTCGCCTCCTCGTGCAACACGAACGTCGTACACTCGGCCACCCGCTGCGCCAACCCTGCCGAATCCACCGGACCCGACACCACGGGGATGCTCGCGCGCCGCGACTGCTTCGCCGCCGCCACGGCCAGATTGGCCCACTTGGCCAGCGACTTCGCGCTGCGCTCACCCTTCCACCGCACGATCGAGCGATCGGCCTGCCAGGCGATCACCTCATCGACCCCGAGCTCCGTGGCCGACTCCACCGCCTGCTCGTCCCGCCCGCCCTTGGCGAGAGCCTGGGCGAGCACGAACCGAGGGCCCGGTGGCCGGGTGTCGCGCACCTCCCGGACGAGGACGCGCACCTCATCGGCGCCGGTGGCCTCCACCGACCCCGACGCCAGCAGCCACGAGCCGTCCGCGAGCAGGACCTCCTCCCCCACGCCCACCCGCTTCACCGTGGCGTGATGCGCTTCCGCGCCCGCCAGGGTCACGACGTCGCCGACACCGCAGCCGGCCAGCCGGCCGGTGGGGACGTGAAAGAGCGGTGCGGTCATCTCCCGCCGCCGAGGAACGCCTCCCGGATCTTGCCGAAGAACCCGCCCTGCTCGACGTGGCTCACCCGCGCCGACGGATTCTCCTC
>JAUNTP010000123.1:5903-10777 GCA_030538585.1 Mobilicoccus sp. | reverse complement strand
CCGGCGCCGGTGGCGTCGACGCCGCCGACTTCGCCGAGATGCTGCTGCGCATGTACCTGCGCTGGGCCGAGCGGCACGACTACCCGACCAAGGTCATGGACACCTCCTACGCCGAAGAGGCGGGCCTCAAGTCGGCGACGTTCGAGGTCAACGTGCCCTACGCCTACGGCAACCTCTCGGTCGAGGCCGGGACGCACCGCCTGGTGCGCATCAGCCCCTTCGACAACCAGGGGCGGCGGCAGACCTCGTTCGCGGCGGTCGAGGTCGTGCCGCTCATCGAACAGACCGACAGCATCGAGATCCCCGAGAACGAGCTCAAGGTCGACGTGTTCCGCTCCTCCGGCCCCGGTGGCCAGAGCGTCAACACGACCGACTCGGCCGTGCGCATGACGCACATCCCCACCGGCACCGTCGTGTCGATGCAGAACGAGAAGAGCCAGATCCAGAACCGCGCCGCCGCGTTGCGCGTCATGCAGTCGCGTCTGCTGCTCATCAAGCGGCAGGAGGAGGCAGCGGCCAAGAAGGAGCTCGCCGGCGACGTCAAGGCGAGCTGGGGCGACCAGATGCGCTCCTACGTGCTGCACCCCTACCAGATGGTCAAGGACCTGCGCACCGAGCACGAGGTCGGCAACACCACCGGCGTGTTCGACGGCGACATCGACGCCTTCATCGAGGCCGGCATCCGCTGGCGCATCTCGTCCGCCTCCGACGACTGAGGAGCCGACACCGCCGATGAGCACGGACCACCATGACGTACCTGCCCCGACACTGCCCGCCGCGCCGATCGACGTCCGTCTCGTCGCGGTCGACATGGACGGCACGCTGCTCGATGCCGACGGTGAGGTTCCGGCGGGTTTCTGGCCGCTGCTGGAGGAGATGACGCGGCGCGGCATCGTGCTCGTGCCCGCGAGCGGTCGCCAGTACGCGACGTTGCGTGACGTGTTCGGCGACACCGCGGCCGGCATGGGGTTCATCGCCGAGAACGGCACCCTGGTGGCCTACCGAGGCGAGGTGCTCGCCACCGACACCCTGCCCCGCGAGATCGTCACCGACGTCGTCGCGACGGTCCGCGAACTCGCCGCCCACCGCAACCTCGGTGTGGTCGTGTGCGGCGTCAGCTCGGCGTACATCGAACGCACCGACGCCCCGTTCCGGGCCGAGGTCGACACCTACTACCACGCGCTCGCCGAGGTCGACGACCTGCTCACGGTCGAGGAGGACGTCCTCAAGTGCGCCCTGTTCGACTTCGACGACGCCGAGCACGGCGTGTACCCGCACCTGAGCCGGTTCTCCGACTCCCAGGTCGTCGTGTCGGGCCGGCACTGGATCGACATCATGAACCCGACGGTGCACAAGGGGTCGGGGCTGGAGCGGCTCACCGAGCTGCTGGGCCTGCGCCGGGAGCAGACCGTGGCGTTCGGCGACTACCTCAACGACCTCCAGCTGCTCCAGGCGGCCGGGACCTCGTTCGCGATGGCGAACGCCCACCCCGACATCATCGCGGTGGCCGATCACGTCGCCCCGAGCCACGTCGAGCAGGGCGTCATCACCGTGCTGCGTTCTCTGCTCTCGCCGAAACCGTAGGTTCGAACCGACGGTTTCGGCGAAAAACGGACGTAGCGTGAGGGCACCGCACCCCTCGCCCCTAGGAGCTGGCCGTGTCCGCCGACGTCATCGGGTTCGCACTCCTGCTGCTCGGGGTGGTGCTGCTGCTCGGCAAGGCCGTGCGCGTCACCACACCCCTGGCACAGAAGCTGTTCCTGCCGAGTTCGATCATCGCCGGGTTCCTCGCGCTGCTCGTCGGGCCGGAGGTGCTCGGCACCGTGGCGCAGTGGATGGGCAGCGACCGGTTCGCCGAGGCCGGCCTGTTCACCCCCGAGATCCTCGACGTGTGGAGCGCGCTTCCGGGGCTGCTCATCAGCGTGGTGTTCGCCTCCCTGTTCCTCGGCGCCGACATCCCCGGCCCCAAGAAGGTCGCGGCGCTGGTCGGGCCGCAGCTCTCGGTCGGTGTCATCTACGGGTCGGGTCAGTACGTGCTCGGCATCGCGCTCGCCATGGCGCTGCTGGTGCCGTTCTTCGGCGCCAACCCGATGGTCGGTGCCCTCATCGAGATGGGCTTCGAGGGCGGGCACGGCACCGCGGCCGGCATGCGCGGCGTGATGGAGGACCTCGGGTTCCCCGAGGGCGGCGACCTCGCGCTGGGTATCGCGACGATCGGTGTCGTCGGCGGCGTCATCCTCGGTGTCGCGTTCATCAACTGGGCCGTGCGCACGGGCCGCACCGACGTCCTCGACGGCACTGTCGAGCGCTCCGACGAAGAGATGCGCGGCGTGTACGCGGCCAAGGAGGAGCCCGCGGGTTACCTGACGACGCGCTCGGCGTCCGTGGAGACGATGTCGCTGCACTTCGGCATCATCGGCCTCGCGATCCTCATCGGGGTGGGCCTGTTGGAGGGGCTGAAGTGGCTCGAGGAGACCGCACGCGGGGCAGGGCTCTGGCCCGAGGATTTCGAGCTGTTCCCCAACGTGCCGCTGTTCCCCATCGCCATGCTCGGCGGCGTGCTCATCCAGGTGCTGTTGATGCGGACCGACCGCACCGACATCGTCGACCACCAGATGATGATGCGCATCCAGGGGTTCGCCCTCGACGCGCTCATCGTCAGCGCTCTCGCGACGCTGTCGCTCACCGCGATCGCCGACAACTGGGCGCCCTTCCTCATCCTGGTCGCGGCCGGCATCGTCTTCAACGTGTTCGTGCTGCTCGTGCTGACGCCGCGCATCATCGGCCGCTTCTGGTTCGAGCGCGGCATCGGTGACTTCGGCCAGTCGATGGGCGTCACGGCCACGGGTCTCATCCTCATGCGCATCGCCGACCCCGACCGCAAGTCGCCCGCCTATGAGGCGTTCGGGTACAAGCAGCTCGTGTTCGAGCCGTTCTTCGGCGGCGGCCTCATCACGGCCGCGGCCATCCCGATCATCTACACCTACGGGCCGCTGCCCCTGCTCATCGCGATGATCGTCGTCTTCCTCCTGGCCCTCGCGGCCGGCTTGTTCTACTACGGCCCCAAGGGCCGCGCCGAACGCCGCGAACACGAGGCGTCAGCCGCCTGACGCTGCGATACACGAACGAGCGGGCCGCTCCCTGCCGGGGGCGGCCCGCTCGTTCGCGTATCCGTCGTCAGTCGTCCTCCTCCTGGGAGGCCCATTCGATGAGGACCTGGCCGCCCTGGACGGCGTCACCGACCGACACCTCGACGGCGGCGATGGTGCCGTCCTTGGGTGCGGTGACCTCGGTCTCCATCTTCATCGCTTCGAGGATGATGAGGGTGTCGCCCGAGGCGACCTCCTGCCCCTCCTCCACGAGGACCTTGACGACCGTGCCGGCGAGGTTCGCCGTCAGGGCGTTCGAGGACGACGCGGGCGCCTTCGCGCTGGTGGGCGTGACGCCGTGGGCGCTCATCCCACCCACGAGCACTGCGCCGAGCGTGGGCGAGCGCTCCTCCTCGACCTCGACCTCGACGTCGTAGGCGGTGCCGTCGACCGTGACCTTGAGCTTCATGGCATTCCTCCGGTCACCGCGAACCGAACGCGGCGTGAGAGTGATGGATGTCGGAACGGGCCTGCATGGCCCACGTGGTCCCGCGACGGACCTTGACCCTCTTGACCTTCGCGCGCTCGCCCAGGTAGGCGGCGATCGCGGCGGAGATCGCGATGGCGACGTGCTCGGGCACCTCTCCGGCGGGGTGATGCTTGCGCAGCTCGCCGGTGAGGCGGTCGACGCGGTCGTCGAGGTCGCTGAGCTTGCCCAGCAGCTCCTCGATGCGTGCCTCGAGCGCCGTGATGGTCTCCGCCGCGGTGTCGACAGGTTCGACGCCGTCGACCCTGGCGACGGTGTCGAGGGTGCCGGTGCTGTCGGGGGTGGATGTCGTCTGTTCGCTCATGCCTGGCTCCTTGTCTGCAGGCCCATCACAGCGGGATGAGGCCGTGCTTCTTGGCCGGGCGCAGCTCGCGCTTGCCGGCGAGCTGCTCCAAGGCGCGCGCGATGTAGCGGCGCGTCTCGGACGGTTCGATGATGGCGTCGACCTGGCCGCGCGAGGCGGCCACGTACGGCGTGGAGAACGCCTCGCGGTAGAGAGCCACCAGCTCGGCGCGCTTGGCCTCCGGGTCTTCGGCCGCGGCGATCTCCTTGCGGAACACCACCCCGGCAGCGCCCTCGGCACCCATGACCGCGATCTCCGCGGTCGGCCACGCGTACACGCGGTCGGCGCCGAGGTCCTTGTTGCACATGGCGAGGTAGGACCCGCCGTAGGCCTTGCGCATGACGACGGTGATCTTCGGGACCGTCGCCGAGGAGTAGGCGTACAGCATCTTCGCGCCGTGGCGGATGATGCCGTCGTACTCCTGCGCCGTGCCCGGCAGGAACCCCGGCACATCGACGAGGTTGACGACCGGGATGTTGAAGGCGTTGCAGAACCGGATGAACTTCGCGCCCTTATCGGAGGCGTTGATGTCGAGCACACCCGAGAGGTAGTTGCTCTGGTTGGCGATGAACCCGACCGTGCGCCCGGTGATGCGGCCGAACCCGACGACGAGGTTCATCGCGTACCCGGCCTGCACCTCGAGGAAGTCGGCCGAGTCGACGAGCTGGGCGATGACGTCGCGGACGTCGTACCCCTTCTTGGCCTCGTCGGGGATGATCGTGTTGAGCGTCTCGTTGCTCGACACGTCGTCGAAGCCCTCGAGGATCGGCGGCTCCTCGGTGTTGTTGTTCGGCAGGAAGCTCAGCAGCTTCTGCGCGATGAGGATGGCCTGCTCGTCGTCGTCGGCGACGAAGTGCGTGACCCCCGAGCGGTTCATGTGGGCGGCCGGTCCGCC
>JAUNTP010000123.1:0-5893 GCA_030538585.1 Mobilicoccus sp. | reverse complement strand
TGCTCGCCGGTGACCTGCTTGATGACGTCGGGGCCGGTGATGAACATCCGCGACTTGGTCGTCTGGATGATGAAGTCGGTGAGCGCGGGGGAGTACACCGCGCCACCGGCGCACGGCCCGGCGATGATCGAGATCTGCGGGACGACGCCCGAGAGGGCGACGTTCTGGTAGAAGACCTTGCCGTAGCCCGAGAGGCTGTCGATGCCCTCCTGCACGCGGGCGCCGCCGGAGTCGTTGATGAAGACGAATGGGGTACCCGTCTGCAGGCTCGCCTGCAGGGCGTTTGCGACCTTGATGGAGTGCATCTCGCCCGCGGAGCCGCCCGCGACCGAGAAGTCCTGGCTCGCCAGGTGCACCGGGCGGCCGAACACCGTGCCGCTGCCGGTGACGACACCGTCGGCCGGCATGACGGCCTTGTCCATCCCGAACAACGTCGTCCGGTGCTGCGTGAACAGGCCGGTCTCCTCGAACGATCCCTCGTCCACCAGCGCGTCGACTCGCTCGCGTGCAGTCAGCTTGCCCTGGTCGTGCTGCTTGGCGTGGCGGGCTTCGCCACCACCGGCCTCCACCTCGGCCCGCCGGGTGCGCAGCTCCTCGATGCGCTCGGCCATGCTCTTCGGCTTGTCACTCATCGCGTTCACAGTCCTCTTCGTTGTCTCAGGCGGGCTTGACCGCGACGGAGTGCGTGATGCCGTTGAGCGTCACCTGGTACTTGATGGGGCCGCGCACGGGGCCGACGTTCGGGTCGCCGGCCTGGGCTGCCTTCTCCGCTTCGAGCTCCTCGGGTGACTGGCCGACGTTCTTGGGACCGTCGGGGCGGGCCGTGAAGAACCCGGGCGCCACCTTGGGGAACATCGCGTAGGTGAGGACGTCCTCGTCGGTGCCGTCGAAGCCCTCGATGCCCTCGGCCTCCTTGCGCAGCTCATCCCACTCGTCGGGGATGTGGTCGGCGGGCCGGTCGGTGATCGGCTCCTTGCCGGTCTGCGCCTTGGCCTTCTCGACGACCTCCGGGTCCATGTCGCCGATGGTCTCGCCGTAGTAGCCGAGCATGAGGTCGGCGAATTCGGCGGTGAGCACCTTGTACTCGCCCATCATCACGTTGAACACGGCCTGCGTGCCCACGATCTGGCTAGAGGGCGTGACCAGCGGCGGGTAGCCGGCGGCCTTGCGCACCCGCGGCACCTCCTCGAGCACCTCGGTCAGCTTGTCAGCGGCACCCTGCTGGGAGAGCTGGGACTCCATGTTGGAGATCATGCCGCCGGGGATCTGGCTGTCGAAGATGTCGGTGTCGACGCTGAAGGACGACATGAACTTCGCGTACCGCGGCCGCACCTGCGCGAAGTGACGTTTGATGTTGCCGAGCAGCGCCTTGTCGAGGTCGGCGACGAAACCGGTGCCCTCGAGCATCTCCTGCAGCGACTCGGTCGGGTTGTGACCCGGGCCGAGCGACATCGAGCTGATGGCCGAGTCCACGACGTCGGCGCCCGCCTCGATGGCCTTCATGAGCGAGACGAGCGTGACACCCGTGGTCGCGTGGCAGTGGACGTTGACCTGCATGTCGGGCATCGCGTCCTTGATGGCCTTGACGATGTCGAAGGCCGGCTGCGGCTTCAGCAGGGCCGCCATGTCCTTGAGGGCGATGGAGTCGGCGCCCATGTCGCGCAGCTGCTGGGCGAGCTCGACGTAGCCCTCCACGGTGTGCAGCGGGGACGTGGTGTAGCAGACGGTGCCCTGCGCGTGCTTGCCCGTCTTCTTGACGGCTGCCATGGCCCGTTCGAGGTTGCGGGGGTCGTTGAGGGCGTCGAACACGCGGAAGACGTCCATGCCGTTCTCGGCGGCCTTCTCGCAGAACCGGTCGACCACGTCGTCGCCGTAGTGGCGGTACCCCAGGAGGTTCTGGCCGCGCAGCAGCATCTGCAGGCGGCTGTTGGGCATGAGGCGGCGGAAGGTGCGCAGCCGCTCCCAGGGGTCCTCGTCGAGGAACCGGATGCAGGCGTCGAAGGTGGCGCCACCCCAACACTCGACGCTCCAGAACCCCGCCTTGTCGATGTCCTCACAGGCGTCCACCATGTCCTCCAGGGCCATCCGTGTGGCCATGAGGCTTTGGTGAGCGTCCCGGAGGGCGAGCTCAGTGACACCAATTTCGCGCTCGGTCATGAGCCCATGGTGTCACCGCGTCCGCGCTGCCGAGGGGCGTTCCGCGCAGACGGGGGACCTTGGTCACCGGGGCGTGCCCAAGGGGGCCTTTCAAGCTCCGCCCAGGATGGGCCCGTAGGCTGGAGCAACCCGGTCCACCCGGGGTGGTCTGCGTCCGGGGGGTCGCGAAACCGCTCGTCTGTGCAAGGGATTCGCCCACTTCGATGATTCAGTTCTCGCGCGTCGTCAAGACCTATCCGCGATCGAGCCGGCCCGCTCTCGACGGCATCGACCTCACGGTCGAGGCCGGGGAGTTCGTGTTCCTCGTCGGGCCGTCCGGGTCGGGCAAGTCGACCCTCGTCGGTCTGATGCTGCGAGAGGAGAAGGTCACCTCCGGCGGCCTGGTCGTCGCGGGCCGTGACCTGACGAAGATCTCCCGCCGTGCCACGTCGCGGTTGCGCCGCGAGGTGGGGGCGGTGTTCCAGGACTTCCGGTTGCTGCCCGACAAGACGGTCGGTGAGAACGTCGCCTACGTGTTGCACGTGCTCGGCGAGAAGCCCCAGCACGTCCGCGAGGCCGTCCCGCAGGCACTCGAGAAGGTCGGCCTGGCCGGATTGGAGCGGCGTCGCCCCCACGAACTGTCCGGCGGTGAGCAGCAGCGGGTCGCGATCGCGCGCGCCCTCGTGCGCAAGCCGGCGCTGCTGCTGGCCGACGAGCCGACCGGCAACCTCGACCCGGCCACGAGCCTGGAGCTCGTGCGCCTGCTGGAGGACATCAACGCCGACGGAACGACCGTCGTCATGGGCACGCACGACGACCGCATCGTCGACACGCTGCGCCGCCGGGTGGTGCAGCTCGACAGCGGGCGCATCGTGCGTGACGAGGCCGCCGGTCTCTACCTGCACGCCCCGGACCGGCCCGACAAGACGTCCGGCCCGCCGGTCACGGGTGAGGTCGACGGGCCCGATCAACCCGATCGATCTGTGCCCACCGAGGAGCCCGACCTCAAACCGGCGTCGAACACCCTCGACTCATCTCCTACGCCCACGCCCACGTCCACATCCACATCCGCCCCCACATCCACGACCACCGAGGAGGAGACGCGATGATGCGCCCACGCTTCCTGCTCGGCGAGATGTGGAACGGGCTGCGCCGCAGCGCGTCGATGGCGGTCGCCGTCGTCATCGTCGTCACGACGTCCCTGTTCTTCCTCGGCATGGGGCTGCTCGCCGACCGGCAGGTCGAGGCCGCCAAGGGCTATTGGTACGACCGGGTCGAGGTGTCGATCTTCCTGTGCACCGATCGCTCCAACGAGCCCGCCTGCGCTGACGGCGGCGCCACCGACGAGCAACGTCAGGCGATCGAGTTGATGCTCGAATCGATGCAGCCGACGGTCGAGTCGGTGTACTTCGAGTCCCAGGACGAGGCCTATACCCGCTTCCAGGAGCAGTTCGCCGACAACCCGACGTTCGCCGACACCCCGCGCGAGGCCATCCCCGCGGCGTTCCGCGTCAAGCTCGCCGACCCCGAGCAGTACCCCCTCATCGACCGCACGTTCTCGCCGATGGCAGGCGTCGCGACCGTCAACGACATCCGTGAGGTGCTCGACCCGCTCATCCGGGTGCTGTCGCTGTTGCGCACGGTGGCGCTCGGTCTGGCGGCGGTCATGCTCGTCGCCGCGGTGTTGCTCATGTCGACGACCATCCGGCAGGTCGCCTGGTCGCGACGACGGGAGGTGGCCATCAAGCGCATGGTGGGGGCGTCGTCGACGTCGATCCGCTTGCCGTTCATCCTCGAGATCCTGCTCGCGTCCCTGTTGGGCGCCGGGCTCGCGGTGCTCGGCCTGTGGGCCGTCGTGCAGTTCGGGGTGGCGCAACTCGCGGGCCGGTTCCGAGACTTCGCCTGGATCACCGACGGCGACGTGTGGGCGGTCGCGCCGCCGCTGGTGCTCGTCGCCGCCGTCGTCGCGGTGATCGTCGCCTGGTTCTCCCTGTCGCGTCACGTGCGGGTCTGAGGCTCACGACCCGAAAATCGGTCGCAGCGCGGTGGCGGCGTCCCCTATTCTGGGACGTCCGCTCGAGCAGAGGAGGTGAGGGCCGGTGGCCAAGGAGAAGGGCACCAACGTCGTCGCGCGGAACCGCAAGGCACGCCACGACTACCACATCGAGAACACCTACGAGGCCGGCCTCGTCCTCACCGGCACCGAGGTGAAGTCGCTGCGCATGGGGCGCGCCAGCCTCGTCGACGGCTGGGCCAGCATCGACGGCGGCGAGGCCTGGCTCGAAGGCGTGCACATCCCCGAGTACCACCAGGGCACGTGGACCAACCACGCGGCCCGCCGCAAGCGCAAGCTGCTGCTGCACCGCCACGAGATCGACAAGCTCGCCATCAAGAGCCGCGAGGCCGGGCACACCATCGTGCCGCTGCAGCTGTACTTCAAGGACGGGCGCGCCAAGGTCGAGATCGCGCTCGCCAAGGGCAAGCGCGAGTACGACAAGCGGCACGCCCTGCGGGAGAAGCAGGACCGCCGCGAGGCCGAGCGGGCCATGTCGCTGCGGGCTCACCGTTAGTCTCCGAGGAATCGGCCACGGTCACGGAGAGCTGGACGCTCGTCCGGCCCCGTAAAGTGGAGGCACCCAGGCCCCAGGATGGGGCGGCACGAGAGAGGTCACGCCATGCACGACGACACCGAGCCGACACGAGCCATGGACGACGACGAGGCCTGGGCCTTTCTCGAAACCCGATCCTTCGGGCGTCTCGCCTACGCCATCAGTGGACGGCCGGAGATCGTGCCGATCAACTACGTCGCCCACGAGGGCAAGCTGTACTTCCGTACCGCCGGCGGCGACAAGCTCTTCGGGGTGACGATCAACCCCGAGGTGGCCTTCGAGATCGACGAGTTGCAGGGTGAGGTGGCGCGTAGCGTCATCGTTCACGGCACCGCCCGGGTGCTCGAGACCAACGCCGAGAAGGCGTTCGTGGAGTCGCTGCCGCTGCGCCCCTGGATCCCCACGGTCAAGCTCAACTACGTCGAGATCACGCCCGAGGAGACCACCGGTCGCGAGTTCCACCTGGGGCCCGAGCCGGAGATGTGAGCGGGAATGCGTTCGACCCGGTCGGTGTTGATCTCCTAGACTGACCGTTCCCCTGCTGGGGAACCGGTGACCGCCGCGCACGCGGTGGTGACAACTGCACAGGGTGACATGCTCCCCGCGCTCATCGCGGGGGTGATCGGTTTCGACGTCGATCGTGCGATCAGGGGAAGCGGGCCGAGGATGCTGAGTCATCTCGTCAACGCTCTCAGCAAACCAATAGGTGCCGATTCCAAGCGCACCGACTTCGCCCTCGCCGCCTGAGCGAGCCCGAAGTCTGTCAGCCTAGGTGTGATCTCGGCCTAGTGTCTGGCATCAGCTAGAGATCTTGCTGCGCGGCGGTGTCGGGACGCCGCGCGGGACTCTTTCTCGACTGGGCCTGTCAGGGGACGTGTGCGTGCGAGCCCTGGGGCCGAGAAAAGCCATAGCGCACTGCGCCCGGAGAAGCCCTGGTTCTGCGTCGGCGGACGCGGGTTCGATTCCCGCCACCTCCACTCACGCCGCGTGCAGCATGTCACCCGCAGTCGATGCGAGCCCGGTACGCCCTTCGCGTGCCGGGCTCGTGTCGTTGCTGTGTGCTGGGGGCGGACGCCCGTTGGTCGAGGAGCGAAGCGTCTCGAGACCACTGGTGAGGGGCTCGTTGGTCGAGGAGCGGAGCGTCTCGA
>JAUNTP010000122.1 GCA_030538585.1 Mobilicoccus sp. | reverse complement strand
ATGGTGAGGTGATGCCGTCAGGTGACCATGGTCTCGAGACGCTTCGCTCGTCCTGGACCAACGGTGGTGGGGTCAGGACTTTCGGTACAGCTTCTTCGTCTGGTACACGGGCTCGCAGGTCACCTGGACGCCGAGGTTGCGGAAGATGCCTTCGTCGACGGAGCCGAGGATGACGCTGGAGTGCACGTCGCAGCCGCGGAGGCGGGGGAGTTCGGCGAGGGCGCGGCGCGCGTTCTCGTCGTGGGTGGCGCTGACGGCGAGGGCGATGAGCACCTCGTCGGTGTGCAGACGCGGGTTTCCCCCGCCCAGGTGTGCGGTCTTGAGGGTCTGGATCGGTTCGATCGTCTCCCGGGCCAAGAGTTTGACGTCGTGATCGATGCCGGCGAGGGCCTTGAGCGCGTCGAGGAGGATCGCCGACGAACACCCGAGCAGCGAGGTCGTCTTGCCGGTGATGACGCGGCCGTCGGGCAGCTCGATCGCCGCAGCCGGGCCTCGCGTGCGCTTGGCCGTGCGGCGGGCCGGCTCCACGACGGGACGGTCGGTGGCCTGGATGCCGAGGCGGCTCATGATGAGCGCGATCCGCTCCGAGTCGACCGGCTCCGCGTCCTCCTTGCGTTCGACGACGAGGGCCTTGAAGTAGCGGCGGATGATCTCCTGTCGGGACGCCTCGCTGCAGGCCTCGTCGTCGCTGATGCAGTGCCCAACCATGTTGACGCCCATGTCGGTGGGCGAGGAGTAGGGCGAGGAGCCCATGATCTGCTCGAACAGCAGCGTGAGAACGGGAAAGACCTCGACGTCGCGGTTGTAGTTGACGCAGCTCTCGCCGTAGGCGCGCAGGTGGAACGGGTCGATCATGTTGACGTCGTCGAGGTCTACCGTGGCGGCCTCGTAGGCGACGTTGACGGGGTGATCCAGCGGCAGGTTCCAGACGGGGAACGTCTCGAACTTCGCGTAGCCGGAGGCGATCCCGCGGCGGTGGTCGTGGTACAGCTGGCTCAGGCAGGTGGCCATCTTGCCGCTGCCCGGGCCGGGTGCGGTGACGACGACGAGGTCCCGGCTCGTCTCGATGTACTCGTTCCGCCCGTAGCCCTCGTCGCTGACGATGTGGTGCACGTCGTTGGGGTAGCCCTTGATGGGGAAGTGGCGGTACACCTTGATGCCCTGCCGCTCCAGCTTGCGCTTGAACGCCTTGGCGGCACGGTTGTCGTCGGTGACGTGCGAGATGACGACGCTGCCCACGAACAGGCCGTGTGTGCGGAACTCATCGATGAGGCGCAGCACATCGGCGTCGTAGCCGATGCCGAGGTCGGCGCGCATCTTGTTGGTGGCGAGGTCGCCGGCGCTGACGACGATGACCATCTCGACCTCGTCGGCGAGGGTCTGCAGCATGACGAGTTTGTTGTCGGGGGTGAACCCGGGCAGGACGCGGGAGGCGTGGAGGTCGTCGAAGAGTTTGCCGCCGAACTCGAGGTACAGCTTGCCGCCGAACTGTTCGCGGCGCTGTGCGATGTGGTCGGCCTGCATGCGCAGGTACGTGTCGCGGTCGAAACCGATGGGGCCCACGGGCGTCCTCTCTTTGACGAACCTCCCGGAGCCTAACGCGTACCTCTCAGCGGGGGCGGAAGGTGGTGAGGGCCGCGCCGAGGGCGGCGACCGCGCCGGCGAGCAGGCAGGCGGCCACGACCGACGTCGTGTAGAGGGGCAGGAGCACGGGGGCGACGGCGGAGCCGAGGAACTGGGTCGAGAGCGCCAGGGCGGTCGCGGTGCTGCGGTTCTCGGGGGTGCTGCGCACGGCGAAGGTGCTGGTCATGGTGCGCGCCACGGTGGCGGCGACGCCGGCGGTCACGACGGCCAGCACGAGGAGGGCCACGGTCGGCGGCCAGGCCGTGGCCGACACGGCGAGGCTGAGCACGACGAGGGCGGCGAAGCCGGTCCGTCGCATGCCGTAGCGGTCGGCGATGGCGCCGGTGAGCCGACCGCTTGCGAGCCCGGCGAGGCCGAACGTCGCCACGACGAGTCCGCGGGCGGCAGGGGAGAGGCCGAATCGGTCGCTGGCCTCCAGGGCGGCGATGAGCATGATGCCGGTGGAGGCGAACTGGACGGTGAACGCGACGGCACCCGCCTGGGTGAGACGCCAGTTGAGCAGGGGGCGCCATGGCGGTCGTTGGGTGCGCGTGTTGCCGGAGCGTGCTTGCGGGGTGGCGAGCGCGAGCCCGGTGGCGGCACCGGCGACGGCGAGGAACGCGAGCCGGTAGTCCACCCCTGCCGTGAGACCACCCACGAACGGCGCGAACGCCTGCCCGGCGGCCTGCATGCTCGCGTAGGTGCCGAGGCTGCGACCCATCCGTCCCGCCGGGACCCGCTCGGCGATCATCGTGATGAGCAGCGGCGTGGTGAACGCGTTGGCGGTCCCCTGCAGGACGCGCCCGGCGAAGAAGGTGCCGAAGTCGGGGGCGGCCGCGCAGATCAGGGACGCCAGCACGTACAGGACGTAGGCCCACCGCACGGTCCGTTCGGCGCCGAGGCGGGCGGCGACCAGCCCGGAGATCGGCATGAGTGCCGCGAACGGCAGCAGGTAGGCGGTGACGGCGCTGCCGCTCACCTCGACAGTGGTATCGAACGCGGCGGCCAGCTCGGGCAGCATCGTGTTGAGCATGGCTCCCGCGAACGGCCCGAGAAACCCGCCGAGGTACAGCGGCCACACCACCGGACCGGCGGGGTCAGGACCCCGCGAAGGACGAGAACCCCGCACGCGGCCAGGCTACGCCTCGCCTCGACGGGGGCAGGGGCCACAATCGGGGCATGCGCCTGTCGTCGATGACCTCCCCGTTGCGGGTGGTCCATGGTCTGATCTGGACCTTGATGCCGGTGATGATCGCGGTGGGCTGGTTCTCGACCCTCCGTCACGGTCACCCGGCGCTGCCGATCCTCCTGTTGTGCGTCGCTGCCACCGGGGTCGTGCTCATGGTGACCGGAGCGCGGCGGGTGCGCCGGTGGCGTCGTCGCCGCAGCCGGGCCCGTCTCCTGGCCGGTGTCGTCGCGGGCACCCTGGCGACGACGCTCATGGCGGTGACGGTCGCGTTCCTCACCCCGCACCGCGCCGAGCCGGTCGCGATCGAGGCGATGGCGGGCACGCCTGACGTCACCGTCACCGAGGACTGGCGCTCGATCACCTTCACCCCGCAGGAGCAGACGGGCGTCGGGTTCGTCTTCCAGCCGGGCGCGCGGGTGGAGGCCCGCGCCGCGGGCCCGCTCATGACGCAGCTCGCCGAGCTGGGGCATACGGTCGTCGTCGTCAAACAGCCGTTCACCTTGGGTTTCGCGGCGCTGGGGGCCGAGCAGCGCATCATCGAGACTCATCCCGAGGTGGAGCGTTGGGCGGTCGGCGGGCACAGCCTCGGCGGGGTCGCCGCGGCGCGGGCTGCCGCCAGCGGCGATCCGCGCATCGTCGGCCTCGTCATGTGGGCCGCCTATCCGGACTCGGCGACGACGGTGCGGGACGTCCCCATCGCGGTGCTGTATGGCACCCGCGACGGCCTCATCCCGCCGGCCGACATCACCGGCCGGGTGGCTGGACTGCACGACGCCACCCTCGTCCCGATCGAAGGCGCCAACCACGCGGCGTTCTCCGACTACGGGCAGCAGCGCGACGACCTGGACCCCACCGTGAGCCGGGAGGTGGCGCACGCCCGCATCGTGGCGGCGACGGAGGAGTTTCTCGCCTCGCTCGCGTCGTGAACACCCACTCGCCGCACGCCGCAGCGTCTCTCGGCGGCACGCTCAGAAGGGGCGTCTCCGCGCCGACGAGGGGGCACTCGTTGCGAAGGGATCACCCATGCCTCGTTCTGCCCGCCGTGCTGCCGTCGCCGTCCTCGCCGCGTCGGCACTCGCCTCGTCGATGACGCTCACCGTCGACGTCGCCTCCGCCGCTCAGCCCGACCGAGGCTCGACGGCCTCATCGCACACCGGCCCGCCCGCATGGGCGAAGGCCAAGGGCAAGGGCCAGCAGGGCCCACCGCCCCATGCTGCCGTGCACGAGCGGCGCACCCCTGCCGCACCGGCCCCCGAGCCGGAGACGCCCCAGCCTGAGGAATCTCCGGGGTCGGAGATGACCCTGGTGTGGAAGGACGACTTCAGCGGCCCCGCCGGTGCCGGGGTGGACGACCGGTACTGGACCGAGCAGACCGGCGGCGCGGGGTGGGGTAACGACGAGCTGCAGCGGTATCAGGACGGCGCTCGCAACGCTTTCCTCGACGGCGAGGGCCACCTCGTCATCGAGGCGCGGCCCGCGGAGCCTGGTGAGGCGGGCACGTGCTGGTACGGCGAGTGCCGCTACACCTCGGCGCGCCTCACGACGGCGACGAAGGTCAGCGTCAGCAGCGGCCGCGTCGAGGCCCGCCTCAAGCTGCCGGGGGGCCAGGGGGTGTGGCCGGCGTTCTGGATGCTCGGCGACAACATCCACACCCACGGGCACCCGTATTCGGGCGAGATCGACATCATGGAGCTCGTCGGCCACGAACCGCACCAGGTCTGGTCTTCGGTGCACGGGCCCGGCTACACGCTCGCGGGGTTGAGCAAGCCGTTCACGTTGCCCAATGGCGCGTCCTTCTCAGACGCCTTCCACACGTTCGCGGTCGAGTGGACCGAGACCGGGCTCGCGTTCTCCGTGGACGGGGAGGTCTATCACCGCGTGGATCGCAGCGACATCGGCGACCACGAGTGGGTGTTCGACAAAGGCATGCACATCCTGCTCAACGTGGCCGTCGGCGGCCCGTGGGCGGGGGAGCCCGCCGACGACACCCCGTTCCCGGCGAGGATGCTCGTCGATCACGTGGCCGTGTACGCGCGCTGAGGGCGCGTCAGCGCAGGAAGTCGAGCACGGTGGGGGTGATCTCGTCCTCGAACTCGTCGAAGAACCCGTGCCGTCCGCCTTCGTGGAGGAGCAGGCGCGAGTGGGGGATGACCGAGGCCATGAGTTCGGCGTTTTCCGGCGGCACCATGCGGTCGTCGGTGCCGTGGAGAACGAGGGTGAGCGCGGTGATGTCGGGCAGTTTCGCCCACGCGTCGTGGCCGTAACTGGCGCGCAGGTGGGCGAGCTTGGCCGCCGGGGTCATCGTCGTGTCGCCGAGCAGCAGGCTCGGCGTCGAGGACGGCCAAGCCGGGGTGTAGAAGAGGCGCAGCACCTGCTCGGAGCGCATCGCGCTGTGCGGTGAGGCCAGGATGCGGCGCACCTCCCCGCTGCGTTCGGTCGCGAGTGGGCCGCCGGGGGAGGTGCACGCGAGCACGACACGCTCGATCCGGTCGCCGTGGGCTACGGCCAGGTGCTGGGCGACCCGGCCGCCCATCGAGGTGCCGTACACGTGGTAGGTCTCGACGCCGAGGTGGTCGAGCACTGCCGCGATGTCCTCGGCGAACGTCGCCGTGGTCCACATCTCCACGTCGGCGCAGCTGTTGCCGGTCCCGCGGTAGTCGACGGTGATCGTGCGGTAGGCGTGCTCGAACCCGGCCCGTAGCCGATCCCACCAGCGCATCGAGTTCGACTGGCCCTGCAGGAGCACCAGCGGCGGGGCATCGGCCGGCCCACCTTGGCGTACCGCGAGCAGCGCCCCGTCGGGGGTGCGCACGTAATCGGTGACCGAGCGGGACATGACCTCCAGGGTGCCACGGCGCTGCCTCGCGGACGGGGAGCGACCTCACGCGCGCCGGAGCAGCGTGAGCACCTCCGCGTGGTCGGTCTGGGGAAACATGTCGAACAGTCGCGCGCGCACCGGCCGCAGTGAGGGCATCGCGTCGAGGTCCGCGGCGAGCGTCGCCGGGTTGCAGCTGGAGTAGACGACCGTGGCGACGTCGCTCGCCTCCAGGCGGGTCGCGAGCTCCGGCCCGATGCCGCGCCGCGGCGGGTTCACGATGACGAGGTCGGGGCGATCCTCCAGGAGGTGGGCCGTGGCGTCCCCGACCTCGAAGCGCACCGTCAGGTCCGCCTCCGCGGCGCTGCGGCGGGCGCTCGCGACGGCCTGTTCGCTCACCTCGACGCCGGTGACGTCGCGGCCGGGGGCGGCGGCGTGCAGTGCGAACCCGCCGATGCCGCAGTAGAGGTCGAGCACCGAGGCGGGGGCCGCCTCATCGACCCACGCCCCCGCCTGGCGGTACAAGCCGGCGGCGACATGGGTGTTGGTCTGGACGAACGCGCCCGGCTGCGGATACAGGACGACGTCGCCGACCGGCATCGGCAGGCTGTCCTGCTCGGTGAGGACGATCTCCTCCTCGCCCTCAGGGAGGGCGACGTGCTGGGGCAGGAGGTTGACCGACACGACCCGCACCGTCGGCAGCTCGTGCATCAGTGACGGCAGACCGCGGCGCAGCTTGCCGACCTGGCCGGTGGAGCGCAGCACGAACCGCACCATGAGGTCACCGCTGCTCGCCTCGACGACCTGGATCCCCTTGAGTTCTCCGGTGCGGCTCGGGACGTCGTAGGGCCGCAGGCCGACCTCAGTGACGAACCGGGCGAGAGCAGGCATGGCGGCGTGGGCGGCCGGGCCGAGCAGGCCGCATCCGCGCAGGTCGATGCCGTGGCCGTCGCGGTCGAGAATGCCGAGGGTCGGCGCCGTCGGCGTTCCGGCGGTGACCATCTTGGCCTTGGCGCGAAAGCCTGCCTCCGGCGACGCGAACGGGGACTCCCAGTGCAGACCGGGTCGGTCGAGCAGAGCCCGCACCCGCGCGTCTTTGGCGGCCAGCTGGTCGGAGTAAGGGACTCCCATGTGAGGGCAGGAGCGGCACCGGCCGGCGTCGAAGTAGTCACACTGCACCTGGCGATTGTCGCCGGTACGCCTCACGACGTGGAGGTCCGGCCCGCGGCCGACGCGAGGAGAGACGACAGCGACCCCGGGGCGATGCAGCGCCCCGGGGTCGCTCCCCGTCGAACTCCTCGTACATGCCTCAGCGTGCACCCGGTCGCTGAAACGCGGTTGAACGGTTTCTCGGCGGCTCCTCAGTCGCGAGCGAGAGCCTCGCGACCGGCGGTCAGCAGCGGCACCGTCGCCTCACCGACGCGCGCGAACCCCTCACCCACCGTTTGACCCTGCGTGTACCGGTAGTGGATGCCCTCGAGGATCGCCGCGAGCTTGAAGTACGCCAGCCCGAGGTGCCAGCTCAACCGCGACGTGTCGCGACCGCTGCGATCGGCGTACCGCGCGAGCAGGTCCTCGGTCGAGAGGTAGCCGGGCGCCAGCGACACGTCGGACACCTCCGTCGAGCCCAGCGCGGGCAACTGTTGATAGACGGCGAACAGGGCGACATCGGCGAGCGGGTCGCCGAGCGTGGCCATCTCCCAGTCGAGCACGGCCGTCACCTGATCGCCGCGGTCGGTGTCGACGAGGACGTTGTCGAGGCGGTAGTCGCCGTGGGTGATCGAGACGTCGCCGTCGTCCGGCACACTCCCCGCGAGATCGGCGGCGAGCTCGGTCGCGCCGGGCAGCTCGCGGCTCATCGACGCCTCCAACTGCGTCGTCCACCGACGCACCTGGCGGGCGAGGAACCCCTGGGGTCGACCGAACTCGCTCAGCCCCACCTCGCCGGGGTCGACCGCGTGCAGGTCGACGAGGATGTCGACGAGCCGCTCCGACATCGCCCGCGTGCGCTCCTGCCCGAGCGGCTCCAGCTCGTGCGCGCGGCGGAACGGGGTGCCGGCGGCGTACTCCATGACGTAGAACGGGGCACCGATGACCGAGTCGTCGTCGCACATCGTGTACGTCTGCGGCACGGGCACGCGGGTCGGGGCCAGCGCCGTCATGACGCGGTACTCGCGCCCCATGTCGTGGGCCGTGGCGAGCACGTGCCCCATCGGCGGGCGCCGCACGACGACCTCGGTCTCCCCGTCACTGACGAGGTAGGTGAGGTTCGACTTGCCACCCGCGATGTGGCGACCCGTGAGGTCGCCGCCCAGCAGATCCGGGGCCGCGCTCGCGAGGTAGGTGGCGAGGCTGTCGAGGTCGAGCCCCTCGGGGTGGGAGCTGTCGGGGGTCGAGCTTCGCTCCCTCGTCATGGCACCAGCACCGACACGATCTCCGCGACGCACGCCGGCTTCTCCGACCCCTCCAGCTCGACCGTCACGCCGGTGACGGCCTGGCGGCCCATGGGGATCGTCGTCACCGACTTGAGCTCGACGTGCGCGCGCACCCGCGAGCCGACCGGCACCACCGTGGGGTAGCGCACCTTGTTGCTGCCGTAGTTGATGCCCAGCTTCAGGCCGTCGACCCGGTAGACCTGCGCGAACATCGCCGAGATGAGCGACAACGTGAGGTAGCCGTGCGCGATGGTCGTCCCGAACGGGCCGTCCTTCGCGCGCTCGGGGTCGACGTGGATCCACTGATGATCATGCGTCGCGTGCGCGAACTGGTCGATCATCTCCTGAGTCACGTCGATCCAGTCGCTCGTGCCGAGCGGCTGTCCGACGGCGGCCTCGAACTCCTCGATCCCTGCGAACACCTGCATTGCTGCTCCTGACTCTGTTGTGTGGGAGTGCGGCCGTCAGGCCTTGGGGCCACCGGCGACGTAGATGACCTGGCCGCTGACGAACCCTGCGTCTTCACGGCAGAAGAACGAGGCGGTCGCCGCGATGTCGGCGGGCGTGCCGCCGCGCTGGACGGGGATCTGCGAGGCGGCGGCCTTGCGGAAGTCCTCCCACTCCATGCCGATGCGCGCCGCGGTCGCCTGCGTCATCTCGGTCTCGATGAACCCGGGCGCGATGCAGTTGGCCGTGATGCCGAACTTGCCGAGCTCGATCGCGAGGGTCTTGGTGAACCCCTGCATGCCGGCCTTGGCGGCGGCGTAGTTGGCCTGGCCGCGGTTGCCGAGCGCCGAGGTCGACGACAGGTTGACGATGCGACCGAAGCCCGCCTTCGTCATGTACGCCTGGCACGCCTTGCTCATGAGGAACGCGCCGCGCAGGTGCACGTTCATGACCGCGTCCCACTCCTCGACGCTCATCTTGAAGAGCATGTTGTCGCGGATGATGCCGGCGTTGTTGATGAGCACCACGGGCGGGCCGAGCTCGTCCGCGACGCGGGAGACGGCGGCCTCGACGGCGTCGGGGTCGCTGACGTCGCAGGCCACAGCCATGGCCCGGCCGCCGTCGCCGGTGATGCCGTCGGCGACGGACTGGCAGGCCGCCTCGTCGAGGTCGAGCACGGCGACGGCCATGCCGTCCTTCGCGAGGCGGGCGGCGACGCCGGCACCGATGCCGCGGGCCGCGCCGGTGACGATGGCGACGCGCTGGGTCGAGTCGTTCACGAGATCTCCTGGTGGTGGTGGCTGAGTGGTGACCGTGGTGGTGGTGCGGAGCTACGGAAAGGTCAGACGCCGCCCTTGAGCAGGGCGCCGCCGTCGAGGACGTGCACCTGCCCGGTCACCCACGCACTATCGGGCGAGAGCAGGTAGGTGACGGCGTGGGCGATGTCCTCGGGCTCGCCGAACCGCCCGAGGGGGTAGAGGTCCTGCACGGAGTCCTGCGCGCCGTCGACGAGGGCCTGCGCAAAGCGTGTCTTGACGACGGCCGGGGCGACCGCGTTGACGCGAATGCTGGGCGCCAGTTCGACGGCGAGGGACTGGGTGAGGGAGATGAGCATCGCCTTGGAGGCGCCGTAGAAGTCGATGCCCGGTGCAGGGCGCAATCCGGCGACGGAGGCGACGTTGACGATCGAGCCGCCGTGCTCACCCATCCACGCACGGTGGGCAGCCTGCACCCAGGCGAGCGCGCCGATGGCGTTGACCTCGGTGATCTTGCGCGCCGCGTCGAGGTCGAGCTGCATGAGCGGGCCGTAGGCCGGGTTGATGCCGGCGTTGTTGACGAGGTGGTCGAGGGAGCCGAAGGTCTCCAGCGCGGCCGCGACGACCTGTTCGCGGTGGGCGGGATCGTCGGCCTTGCCCGCGACGGCGAGCACCCGCCCGTCGGCCTGCGCCTGCTCGGCGATCTCGCGGGCGGTCGTCTCGAGGTCCTCGGCCTTGCGGGCCGTGATGACGACGTTGCCGCCCTCGGCGAGCACCTGCGCGGCGATCGCGCGGCCGATGCCGCGGCTGGCTCCGGTGACGATCGTCGTCGAACCGGTGAGGCGTGAACTCATCGCATCTCCCAACTGAGCGCTTGCTCCACAGTGAGCGTTTGCTTACTGTTGCCGATACGGGCGGTGCCCGTCAAGGGATCGGGAGGAGGAGGAGGTGGGTGATGGCGAAGACTCCCGCCGCAGGCTCTGGCCGGTTGCTCGCGGCCGCCACAGAGGCGTTCGCCGAACGGGGTTTCCACGGCACCTCCACGCGGGACATCTCTGCACGGGCGGGCCTCAGTCCGGCGGCGATGTACACCCACCACCGCTCCAAGGAGGAGCTGCTCTACGCGATCTCCCTGGACGGCCATGAGCGGGTGCTGCGCGCCCTCCACGAGGCGGCCGCCCAGGGTGTCACCCCGACGGAGCGACTCGCCGGCGTCGCTCTCGCGTTCGGGGTCTGGCACGCGGAGGGTCACGTCCGGGCCCGGGTCGTCAACTACGAACTCGACGCCCTCGACGCCGACCACCTTGCGGAGGTCATGCGGCTGCGCAAAGGCATCGACACGGTGTTTCGCTCGATCGTCGCCGCCGGGGTGACTGCGGGGGAGTTCACCGTCGCCGATGTGCCGCTGACGGCCGGCTCGCTCGTCTCCCTCGGTGTGGACATCTCGCGCTGGTACCGCCCTGACGGCAGTCGGAGCGCCGAGCGGGTCGCCGCGCACTACCGCGACATGGCGTTGCGGATCGTCGGGGCCGACCCCCTGCCCCCCGTTGGTTGACGCGCAAGCGAAGCGACGCCCCCCCCCCCCCCCCCGGGGTGTGGGGCCCCACGCGA
>JAUNTP010000121.1 GCA_030538585.1 Mobilicoccus sp. | reverse complement strand
GGTACTTCCTCGACAACATCGCCGGCTGGATCTGCGAGGTCGACCGCGGCCGCCTGTACCCGTACGAGGGCAACTACTCCACCTACCTGGAGAAGAAGGCCGCCCGCCTGCAGGTGCAGGGCAAGAAGGACGCCAAGCTCGCCAAGCGCCTCAAGGACGAGCTCGAGTGGGTACGCAGCAACGCCAAGGGCCGCCAGTCCAAGAGCAAGTCGCGTCTGGCCCGCTACGAGGAGATGGCGGCGGAGGCCGAGCGCACGAGGAAGCTCGACTTCGAGGAGATCCAGATCCCGCCGGGTCCGCGCCTGGGCAGCACGGTCATCGAGGTCGACGACCTCAAGAAGGGCTTCGGCGATCGCGTCCTCATCGACGGCCTGAGCTTCACGCTGCCGCGCAACGGCATCGTCGGCGTCATCGGCCCCAACGGTGTCGGTAAGACGACGCTCTTCAAGACCATCGTCGGTCTCGAGGAGCCGGACGACGGGTCGGTCAAGGTCGGCGACACCGTCAAGATCAGCTACGTCGACCAGTCCCGTGAGGGCCTGGACCCCAACAAGACCCTGTGGGAGGTCGTCTCCGACGGCCTCGACCACCTCGTGGTCGGCAACGTCGAGATCCCGAGCCGCGCCTACGTGAGCCAGTTCGGCTTCAAGGGCCCCGACCAGCAGAAGAAGGCCGGCGTGCTCTCCGGTGGTGAGCGCAACCGCCTCAACCTGGCGCTCACCCTCAAGGAGGGCGGCAACCTGCTGCTCCTCGACGAGCCGACCAACGACCTCGACGTCGAGACCCTCGGCTCCCTGGAGAACGCGCTGCTCGACTTCCCGGGCTGCGCGGTGGTCATCAGCCACGACCGGTGGTTCCTCGACCGTGTCGCGACCCACATCCTCGCCTACGAGGGCACCGACGAGAACCCCGACCAGTGGTACTGGTACGAGGGCAACTTCGAGGGCTACCAGAAGAACAAGGTCGAGCGGCTCGGTGAAGACGCGGCGCGCCCACACCGCGTCACCTACCGCAAGCTCACCCGGGACTGACCGGCCATCCGCCGGCGTCGCACCGCGCCGCTCCCGCCCCGCGACGGGGTGGGAGCGGCGCGCGTTCGTCTACCGGTCGATGGCGAATTCGCCACGGTGGCCGCGTTCCTCGGCCACGTCTCGGGCGACCCCGACGGCATCGCGCGGCGCCTGGAGCTGGGGGAGATCCTCTTCGCCGACGGGGAGGTCGTCACCGGCTCGACACCCTTTCGGGGCGGTGACGCGGTCTACCTCTACCGCGACCTGCCGCCGGAGGTGCCGGTGCCGGGCGTCGTGCGGGTCCTGCGGCACGACGAGGCAACCGGCTTGCTCGCGGTCGACAAGCCGCCGTTTCTCGCGACGATGCCGCGCGGGCAGCACGTGCAGGAGACGGTTCTCACGCGGGTGCGCCGCGAGCTCGATCTGCCCGAGGCCGCCCCGATCCACCGGCTGGACCGCCTGACGAGCGGCGTGCTGCTGTTGACGACACGTCGCGAGGCGCGGCGGCCCTACCAGGAGATGGTCACGGCCGGCGGCCTGGAGAAGACGTACGAGGCCCTCGCCCCGCTGCGCGAGGGGCTCCCCATGACTGTGCGCAACCGCATCGTCAAACAGCGCGGCAGCCTCCAGGCCGAGGTCGTGCCGGGCCAGGTCAACGCGCACACCGAGCTGGCTCTGGTGGACCGCGTCGTCCACGGCGGCCGGGACGTCGGCCGCTACCGGCTGCGGCCCATCACCGGGAAGACCCACCAGCTTCGGGTGCACCTGGCGACCCTCGGCATCCCCATCTGCGGCGATCCGCTCTACCCGACAGTGGTGGACGTCGACCCGGGGGACTTCACGACCCCGTTGCAGTTGCTCGCGACCACGGTGCGGTTCGACGACCCCGTCTCGGGCGAGCGAAGAGAGATCCACTCCAGGCGCACCGTTCCTCTCGGCCCGCTCACAGCCGAAACCGCACGTTCTAAGGTGCGGTTTCGGCGAAGGGGGGAGTGTTTTCGTGACCGTGGGGCAGCCCCTCGACTATGGTGAATGTGAACTTGAGTTCAGGTTGAGGGGAGGCGCAGTGCAGCGCACCACCGGCAGGGCCGACGCGGCGATCTCGACGCCGCGTCGCGCCGTGCTCATCGACTACGGCGGGGTCCTGACCACGCCCATCGCCGACGCCTTCGGTGACCTCGACCGCCGGTGTGGTCTCCCTGCCGGAGGCGCGTTGCGGCTCATCGCGACCGACCCCGCCGTCCGAGCAGCGTTCGTCGACCTCGAGACCGGCACCCTGCCGCCCGCCGACTTCGAGGTCGCCTACGCCGAGGGGCTGACCCGCGCCTCCGGGCGGGCGATCGACGCCGACGGTCTCCTCGCGGGGCTGGTCGGGCGCATGGCGCTCGTACCCGAGATGGTCGACTTCGTGGCCGACCTCCGCGCGGCCGGAGTCCCGGTCGCGCTCGTCTCCAACTCCCTCGGCCCCGGCGGCTACGACGCGGTCGACCTGGAGGCCACATTCGATGTGAGCGTCATCTCCGGGCAGGTCGGCGTGCGCAAGCCCTCGCGCGCCATCTACTCCCTCGCCTGCGATCGCCTCGGGGTGCCCGAGTCCGACGGCGTCCTCATCGACGACCTGCAACAGAACCTTGACGGCGCAGCCCGTCTCGACATCGCGGGCGTCCTGCACCGCACCCCCACCGAGACCATCGAGCGGGCCACCGCGCTCCTCGGTCTTTCCGGCACGAACGACGGCCGCCCCCACGCGGTCGCAGAAGGAGAGTGACATGTTCGAGTTGAGCGAGCGCGGCCAGGAGTACCGAGAGAAGCTCCTCGCCTTCATGGACGAGCGCATCTACCCTGCTGAGAGCGTGTACGCCGAGCAGATGGCGGCCGCGGACGACCCGCACCATCAGCCGCAGATCCTCGAAGACCTCAAGTCCGAGGCGCGCGATCGGGGGCTGTGGAACCTGTTCCACCCCCACCCCGAGTGGGGGCCGGGACTGACGAACTACGAGTACGCCCACCTCGCCGAGATCATGGGACGCAGCATCCACATCGCCCCCGAGGCGACCAACTGCAACGCCCCCGACACCGGCAACATGGAGGTGCTCACCCTCTTCGGCACCGACGAGCACAAGGAGACGTGGCTGAAGCCCCTGCTCGCGGGCGAGATCGCGTCGGCCTTCGCGATGACCGAGCCCGACGTCGCGAGCTCGGACGCCACCAACATCCAGACCTCGATGGTGCGCGAGGGCGACGAGTACGTCATCAACGGCCGCAAGTGGTGGACCTCGAACGCGTTGCACCAGAACTGCAAGGTGCTCATCGTCATGGGCAAGACCGACCCCGAGGCCGCCACGCACCGGCAGCAGTCGATGATGGTCGTACCCCTGGACACCCCGGGCGTCACGGTCGTCCGCGGCCTGCCGGTGTTCGGCTACCAGGACAGGGAGGGCCACGCCGAGGTCATCTTCGAGGACGTGCGCGTGCCCACCAGCGCGCTGCTCGCGGGGGAGGGCGACGGGTTCATGATCTCCCAGGCCCGCCTCGGCCCGGGCCGGATCCACCACTGCATGCGCGCCATCGGTGTCGCCGAGCGGGCCCTCGACATGATGATCGACCGCGCGACCTCCCGCGTCGCATTCGGCCGGCACATCGCCGACTTCGCCAACGTGCAGGACGACATCGCCAACTCGCGCATCGAGATCGAGCAGGCCCGCCTGCTCACCCTCAAGGCCGCGCACCTGATGGACACCGTCGGCAACAAGGAGGCGCGCACCGAGATCGCCGCGATCAAGGTCGTCGCCCCCAACGTCGCGCTGCGTGTCCTCGACCGGGCGATCCAGGTGCACGGTGGCGGTGGCGTCAGCGACGACTTCCCGCTCGCGGAGATGTGGGCAGGCATGCGGACGCTGCGCCTCGCCGACGGCCCCGACGAGGTGCACCGCATGACGATCGCCCGCCGTGAGCTGCGTCGTCGTCGCCCCGATTGGGGCCGCAAGAAGTGACCGCCCCACTAGGCTGAGCAGATGCCCCGATCTGCCGACGCGCACGAGCGTGCGCGCACCTCTGCCGGTCCCTCGCAGTACGTGGACGTCGCGATGGTGGGCACTCAACCGCAGACAGCGCGGGGTCGGCGTACCCGGGAGCGGCTCATCGCCGCGGCCCGCGTCGTGTTCGAGCGCGACGGGTACGTCGACTCCCGCCTCGTCGACATCGTCGCCGAGGCCCAGTGCTCCATCGGAAGCTTCTACACGTGGTTCGAGGGCAAGGACGAGGTGTTCGCGGCGGTCCTGCAGGAGGCGCAGCAGGACATGCTGCAGCCTGCGGCGCGGGCCCCGGAGGACGCCGACGACCCGGTCGCGAGCATCGAGGCGAGTCACCGCGCCTACTTCGAGGCCTACGCCCGCAACGCGCGACTCAACCAACTGCTCAATCAAGTCGCCGTGCTCGACAAGCGGTTTCTCGAGCTGCGCATGGCGCGGGCCGACGCGTTCATCCGCCGTAACGCGCGCGCGATCGGCCAGTGGCAGGAGCGGGGGCTCGCCGATCGCACCCTCGACCCGCACCTGACGTCGATGGCGTTGTCGGGCATGATCTCCCGCCTCGCGGGGGACCGGCATCTCTACCAGGGCGACATCGACTTCGAGCAGCTTGTCGCGGTGGCCACGAAGATCTGGACGAACGCGCTCGGCCTCACCGAGCCTCAGCGCGAGATCGACACCCCGCCGTCGACGACGAGCACGTCACCCATCACGTAGTCACCCGCGCGGGAGGCGAGATAGATGGCCGCCCCCGCCATGTCCTCGTCGCGCCCGATACGCCCGGCGGGGATGTGGGCGGCGACCTCCTCGGCGTGATCGCGCGCCACGCGGTTCATCTCCGAGGCGAACGCGCCGGGCGCGATGGCCGAGACACCGATGCCGTCGGCGGCCAGGCGCACCGCCATGCGTCGCGTGAGGTGGATGATGCCCGCTTTGCTGGCCTGATAGCTGTAGGTCTCCATCGGGTTGAGGGACAGGCCGTCGATCGAGGCGATGTTGATGATCTTGGAAAGGCGTCCGCTGCGGCGGTGAGCCTCGACGAGTGCCGGCTTGAGCGCCTGGGCGAGGAAGAACGGCGCCTTGAGGTTGAGGTCCATGACCTTGTCCCAGCCGTGCTCGGGGAACTCGTCGAACTCGGCGCCCCAGGCGGCACCGGCGTTGTTGACGAGGATGTCGAGCGTCTCGGTCTGCTCGGTCAGCGCGCGCGTGAGGCTCTGGACGCCCTCGGTGGTCGACACGTCGGCGGGCAGGGAGTGGCAGGGGCCGAACGCGGACAGCTCCTCGGCCGTGGCATCGCACACCTGCGCCTTGCGGGAGGAGACGTACACCGTCGCGCCCTGATGCAGCAGGCCCTCGGCGATCATGCGCCCGATGCCGCGCGAGCCGCCGGTGACGAGGGCGGTGCGGCCCTCGAGAGAGAACAGGGTGCGCATGTCCATGGGGATGCCTCCGGTGGGGATGGGTGTGCCGCTAATCTTAACTTGAAGTCGGATTCAAGTGTGGCCTAGGGTTTCACCACCACCGCCGCTGATGGGAGCACGAGCATGACGACCTCCACCGACGTACGCCTCGCCGCACGGCCCTCGGGACTGCCCGACGACGACACCTGGACGATCGCGGAGAAGGAGGTCAGGCAGGTCGGCGACGGCGAGTTCTGCGTCAAGCTCCACTACATCTCCATCGACCCCGCCATGCGCGGGTGGCTCAACGACGTGCGCTCCTACCTGCCGCCCGTCGAGATCGGCGCCGTGATGCGCGCCTTCGGGATTGGGGAGGTCGTCGAGTCCCGTCACCCCGACTATGCGGTGGGGGACACCGTCACCGGTGTGTTCGGGGTGCGGGAGTACGCCGTCTCCGACGGTCGCACGGTGACCAAGGTCGACACCTCGACGGTCGCTGAGACGACATGGCTCGGCGCTCTCGGGATGCCCGGCATGACGGCCTGGTTCGGCCTTCACGACGTCGGCCGCCCGCGCGAGGGGGACACGGTCCTCGTCTCGGCCGCCGCCGGGGCGGTCGGGTCGGTCGTCGTCCAGCTCGCCAAGGCCGCCGGGTGCCGCGTCATCGGTGTGGCCGGCGGGCCCGACAAGTGCGCCTGGGTCACGGAGCTCGGCGCCGACGAGGTCATCGACTACCGCGAGGGCAACCTCGTACGGCAGCTGCGCAAGGCCGCGCCCGACGGCGTCGACGTGTACTTCGACAACGTCGGCGGCGAACTGCTCGACGCGACCCTCGCCAACCTCGCCATGGGTGCGCGCGTCGTCATCTGCGGCGCGATCTCGGGCTACAACGACGAGACGCTGCCCGAGGGCCCCCGGCGCTACATGTCGCTCCTCGTGTTCCGCGCCAGGATGCAGGGGTTCGTCGTCATGGACTACGAGGACCGCTACCACGAGGCGGTCGAGGCCATGACCGCGCTCATCGGCGAAGGCAAGCTCATTGCCCGTGAGCACGTCGTGAGCGGCGGGGTCCGGGCGTTCCCCGAGGTGCTGCGCGGCATCTATCAGGGCATCAATACCGGCAAGCTCGTGCTCGAGGTATGAGGAGAGACATGCGCGCCATCCAGATCACCCGCCTCGACGGGCCGGACGCCGTCGAGGTCAACGACGTCCCCGAGCCCTCCGGCGACGGCTCCGTCGTCATCGACGTCAAAGCCGCCGGCGTCGCCTTTCCCGAGTTGCTCCAGACGCGCGGCTTGTATCAGATCAAGCCGGAGCTGCCGTTCATCCCCGGGGCCGAGGTGGCCGGCGTCGTCGTCTCCGCCCCGGAGGGCAGCGGTTTCGCGCCGGGGGATCGGGTCGCGGCGCTGTGTCTGCTGGGCGGGTTCGCCGAGCGGGTCGCGACGCAGGTCGACCTGACGTTCCCGCTGCCCGAGCAGGTCGGGTGGGAGCAGGGTGCCTCGTTCCTGTTCAACTACTGCACCGTGTACTTCGCGTTGATCGAGCGCGGCGGGCTGGCCGAGGGCGAGACGGTGCTCGTGCACGGCGCGTCCGGGGGCATCGGTACCGCAGCGATCCAGGTGGCCAAGGCGTTCGGCGCCGGCACGGTCATCGGCGTCGTGTCCACGCCCGAGAAGGGGGAGGTGGCGACGGCTGCGGGCGCCGACGAGGTGGTGCTCGCCGAGGGCTTCAAGGACGCGGTCGGCAAGCGGGTGGACGTCGTCGTCGACCCCGTGGGCGGCGACAGGTTCACCGACAGCCTGCGCACCCTGCGCGAGGACGGCCGACTGCTCGTCATCGGGTTCACGGCGGGGTCGATCCCTGAGGTCAAGGTCAACCGGCTCCTGCTCAACAACCTTTCCGTCGTGGGTGTCGGCTGGGGCGCGTACGCCCTGTCGCGCCCCGGCCACATCAAGAGCGAGTTCCAGGCCCTAGAGCCGCACCTGCGCTCGGGTGCGTTGAACCCGCCGGTGGGCTCGACCTACCCCCTGGAGGAGGCGGCGGAAGCCATCGCGTCCCTGGAGCGTCGCACCGTCACCGGCAAGGTCGTCCTCCTCACGTGAGGTTCGGGGCTTCGGTTTAGTTGAACCTGAAGACGGGTTCACATAGGGTTCGTTCATGGATCACGATGCCGTGGAGACCATCAGCGTGAGCGACCGGAGCGCCATCGTCACCGGTGCCGCTCGCGGGATCGGGGCGGCGCTCGCCACCGAACTCCTCGCCAGGGGAGCGCGGGTGCTCATCACCGACGTCGATGCGGACGCGCTGGAGCACACCGGTGCCGAGCTGGCCGGTCGCTACGGCGACGATCGGGTCGCCTGGCAGGCCGGGGACGCCTCGTCCGAGACGACCATCGCGGAATGGATCGCGCTCGCGCAGGAGCGGCACGGCCCCGTCGATCTCTACGTCGCCAACGCCGGCATCGGCGGGGGAGCGGGCCTCGACAGCACCGACGAGCAGTGGGCGGCCGCGCTCGACATCAACGTCATGGCGCACGTCCGCGCCGCGCGGCTCCTCGTACCCGGGTGGGCCGAGCGTGGCGAGGGCATCTTCCTCACGACGGCCTCCGCGGCCGGGCTCCTCACCCAGATCGGATCGGCCGTGTACGCCGTCACCAAGCACGGCGCGGTTGCCTTCGCCGAGTGGTTGGCCGTCACCTATGGCGCCTCGGGTGTGCGCGTGTCGTGCCTGTGTCCCATGGGTGTCGACACCGCACTGCTCCGCTCGGGGGCCGAGGAGGGCGACATCGGGCGGACCGCTCAAGCGGCCGTCACCAGCGCCGGCGAGGTGCTCAGCCCCGAGCACGTCGCGCGCATCACCGTGGACGCCGTCGAGCGCGGCGACCTGCTCATTCTTCCGCACCCCGAGGTGGCCGAGTTCGTCCGCCGCAAAGCGACCGACCATCCACGGTGGGTCGGCGGGATGCAGCGCTTCCAGCACATGCTGTCGACACCCCAGGAGGACCGCTCGTGACCAATGCCGCCGGCATCATCCGACGCCACGCCGAGGCCACCCCGAACGCGCCCGCCCTCATCGA
The DNA here is from genome assembly GCA_030538585.1 of Mobilicoccus sp. Classification (GTDB taxonomy): domain Bacteria; phylum Actinomycetota; class Actinomycetes; order Actinomycetales; family Dermatophilaceae; genus Mobilicoccus. The sequence goes on along the minus strand of JAUNTP010000121.1, from coordinate 2,367 downwards.
CGGCGACCGGCGCTGGAGCTACCGCGAGCTCGACCTCGCGATCGCCGCAGCCGCGGAGGAGTTGAGCGCCCGCGGTCTGCAGCGCGGCCAGCGCCTCTTGCTCGTCGTGCCCACCGTCGCCGAGTTCGTCTTCACGTACTACGCCGCCCACGCGCTCGGCGCCACGGTCGTCAGCGTCAACACGCTCTCGACCGCGCCGGAGCTCGCGTACTACGTCGAGGACGCCGAGTGCTCGATGGTCGTCACGTGGTTCGAGTCCGCGGAGGCCTCGGAGAAGGTCGCCCAGGACGCAGGCATCCCCGTGTGGGTGGTCGACCGCAGCTCGATCGGGCAGGCGAGCGCGCCGCACCCGATCGCCGATACCGCCGGTGACGATCCCGCCGTCATCCTCTACACGAGCGGCACGACCGGGAAGCCGAAGGGCGCCGTCCTCGCGCACGACAACCTCGTCGACACCGGCGAGTGCTTCGTCGAATCGCTGGAGAGCTCGCAGGACGAGCGGATGGGCACCGCGCTGCCGCTGTTCCACGTGTTCGGGCAGGTGTCGGTGATGTGCACGACGTTCACCGGCGGCGGGTCGCTCTACCTCGTGCGGCCGTTCGACGGCGCGGCGATGCTCGAGCTCGCCGCCCGCGAGAAGCTCACGGCGCTCGCCGGGGTGCCGACGATGTGGATCGCCATGCTCCACGCCGAGACCGACCTCGGCCCGGAGGACTTCACCCAGTTGCGCCTCGCATGCTCGGGCGGGGCGGCGATGCCGTTGGAGGTCGCCAAGGCGTTCCAGGCCCGGTTCGGGGCGGTCATCCTCGACGGGTACGGCCTGTCCGAGACCTCCGGTGCGGCGACCACCAACCAGCTCGAAGGCGTTCGTAAGGACCTCAGCGTCGGCCGGCCGCTGCCGCGCACCACGATCACCGTGCTCGACGAACTGCACAACCCCGTGCCCCTCGGCGAGGTCGGCGAGATCGCCATGGACGGCCCCATGGTCATGAAGGAGTACTGGGGCAGGCCCGAGGCGACCAAGGCCGCCAAGGCCGGTCGCTTCTTCCTCACCGGCGACCTCGGCCGCATGGACGAGGACGGCTACGTCTGGATCGTGGACCGCAAGAAGGACCTCGTCATCCGCGGCGGCTACAACGTGTACCCGCGCGAGGTGGAGGAGGAGCTGTTCGCCCACCCGCAGGTCAAGGAGGCCGCCGTCATCGGCCTGCCCGACGACACATGGGGCGAGGAGGTCGCGGCCGTCGTCGCGCCAAAGCCCGGCGAGGACATCGACGTCGACGCCCTGCGCGCCTGGCTGCACGAACGCATCTCGCCCTACAAGGTGCCGCGCATCTACCACCTCGTCGACGACCTACCCAAGGGCGCCACCGGCAAGATCCTCAAGCGCGGCCTCGACCGCGACGAGGTGCGCACCCGGGGCATCCGCGCCGCCTCGCCCGAGCGGGAGGCCCGCGCATGAGCGAGTTCGCCGACATGAGTGATCCCGCGGGAGACGACCTCCGCGACCGGGTCGAGCGGCTCCTCGCCGAGCACGACCCCGCCCAGTGCTCAGAGACCGAGTTCCTCCGCGCCCAGTTCGACGCCGGGCTCGCGTGGGTGCACTTTCCCGAGGGCCTCGGCGGGGCGGGCGTGGCGCGCTCGCGCCAGAACGAGGTCGACGCGATGCTCGCCGCCGCCGGGGCACCCGGTCCGGCCAAGACCCGCAACGCGATCGGCCTCGGCATGGCCGCGCCGGTCATCGTCGCGTTCGGCACCCCCGAGCAACAGCAGAAGTACCTCCGGCCCCTGTTCACGGGTGAGGAGATCTGGTGCCAGCTCTTCAGCGAGCCGGGCGCCGGGTCCGACCTCGCGGCCGTCGCCACCCGCGCGGTCCGCGAGGGCGACTCCTGGACCGTGGACGGGCAGAAAGTGTGGACCTCCGGGGCGCATCAGGCGCGGCGCGCGATCCTCGTGGCTCGCACCGACACGAGCGTGCCCAAGCACCGGGGCCTCACCTACTTCCTGCTCGACATGCACCAGAGCGGCGTCGACGTGCGGCCATTGCGTCAGATCACGGGTGAGGCCGAGTTCAACGAGGTCTACCTCGACGGCGTGACCGTGCCGGACTCCGACCGCCTCGGTGAGGTGGGCGAGGGCTGGAAGGTCGCCACCGCCACCCTGAACAGCGAGCGCGTTGCCATCGGCGCCGGACTCGAGCGCGAGGCCGGGCAGATCGGCATCGCGGCCCGCCGCTGGCGCGAGCACCCCGAGGTGCGCACCCCGGGTGCGCACGACGAGCTCATGTCGTGGTGGGTCCAGTCCGAGGCGCTGCGCCTGGCCGGAACCCGCCTCGGGCAGTTGCTCGCGGTCGGCGCCCCCGGCCCG
>JAUNTP010000120.1 GCA_030538585.1 Mobilicoccus sp. | reverse complement strand
ACGGCAGGTTGCCCGAGCGGCCAATGGGAGCGGACTGTAAATCCGTCGCGAAAGCTTCGAAGGTTCGAATCCTTCACCTGCCACACCGGAAGAGCCCTGGACCAGCGCGGTCCGGGGCTCTTCGTCTGCCCGGCTGCCCCCCGACGGGCTCAGCTCCCCGGCACGTAGCCCGAGGTCTTGTCCACGGCCGGTCCCGGCTCCCCGCCGGCGACATACGTGCGCAGGTTGGCCTCGAACTGCTCGGCGAGAGCATCGCGCCACCCGACGACGTCACCGCACATGTGGGCCGACATGTGCACGTTCTCCATCGGCCAGAACGGGTGGTCGGCCGGCAATGGTTCGACGTCGAACACGTCCAGGCTCGCCGCCGCGATCCTCCCCTCCTGCAGCGCCTCGATGAGCGCCGGTTCATCCACCAGAGCGCCACGCCCCACGTTGACCAGATGCGCGTGCGCGGGGAGCGCCTCCAGCGCGTCCCGCCCGAGCAGGCCCCGCGTCTGATCGGTCAACGGTGCGACGAGCACCAGATGATCGACATCGCCGACGTGCGCCGCCAGATCACCGGACGCGACCACCGTGCCGAAGTCCGGATCACCTTCCCGTGCGACCCGGCCCGCGCCCCGCACGTCCATGCCGATCGCGGTGAGCAGCCGCGCGGTGGCCCGACCGATCCCGCCGGTGCCGACGACCATCGCGCGCGCCCCACCGGTGCGGCGCGGCTCACGGTGCCGCCACGTGCCCTGGCGCTGCAGCGTCTTGCTCTCGTGCAGCAGCTTGTCGTGAGCGAGGACGCTCGCGGCGACGAACTCCGCGATCGGCTGGTCGAACACCCCCCGCGCGTTGGTCACGAGCACGTCCGAGGCCGCCAACTCGTCGAACAGCAGCGAGTCGACCCCGGCCGCGGCGACGTGGATCCACTGCAGAGAGTCGGCGGCGTGCCACGCCTCCCGCAGAGCCCCGGAGAAGAAGTCCCACACGAACAGCACCTCCGCGCCCGGCAGTGCGTCGGCCAACCCGGCGGCGTCGGTGTAGGTGACCTGCGCCAGCTCCCGCAGCGCAGCGTCGGTCGAAGGTGGCGGCGTGCCCTCGGCGGTGAGGACGACGACGCGAGCGGTCGAAACGTCGGAAGTCACACCGAAACTCTAACCACGTAGATTGTTGACAATCGGCGAACGGGGCCCTGAGGATCGAGCCATGACCTCTCTGAGCCCGCTGCTGAAGCAAGCGACCCCCGTCGTCGTCGACCACGCCCTCGGAAGCTGGATCCACGGCACCGACGGCCGCGATTACCTCGACTTCACCACCGGCATCGGCGTCACGAGCACGGGCCACTGCCACCCCACCGTCGTCGAGGCGGCCCGCGAGCAGGTCGGCAAGGTCATCCACGCTCAGTACACGACCGTCATGCACCCGCCGCTGCTGGCGCTCACCGAGAAGCTGGGCGAGGTCCTGCCCGAGGGGCTGGACTCGGTGTTCTACGCCAACTCCGGCTCCGAGGCCGTCGAGTCCGCGGTGCGCCTGTCCCGCATGGCGACCGGCCGCCCGAACATCGTCGTGTTCCAGGGCAGCTTCCACGGCCGCACCGTGGCCGCCGCGAGCCTGACCACGGCCGGCACCAAGTTCTCGGCCGGGTTCTCCCCCCTCATGGCGGGGGTGCACATGTCGCCGTTCCCGTACGCCTACCGGTACGGGTGGGACGAGCAGACGGCCGTCGACTTCGCCCTCACCGAGCTCGACTACCTGCTCGCCACCCGCACCGCGCCCGCCGACACCGCCGCGTTCCTCATCGAGCCGGCCCTCGGCGACGGCGGCTACATCCCCACCCCGCCCGCGTTCCTCGAAGGGCTGCGCGAGCGCGCCGACGCGCACGGCATCCTGCTCGTCATCGACGAGGTGCAGGCCGGATGCGGGCGCACCGGCAAGTTCTGGGGTCACCAGTGGGCGAACGTGCGCCCCGACATCCTCCTCACCGCCAAGGGCATCGCGTCCGGGTTCCCCATCAGCGCCATGGCGGCGTCGGAGGAGCTGATGAGCAAGGGCTGGCCCGGCTCCCAGGGCGGCACCTACGGCGGCAACGCCGTCGCGGCCGCCGCGGGTGTCGCCACCTTGGACGTCATCCGCGACGAGGGCCTCGTCGAGAACGCGCGCGTGCGCGGCGAGCAGCTTCTGGCCGGCATCCGTGAGGTCCAGCAGGCGCACCCCGTCATCGGCGACGTGCGCGGCCACGGCCTCATGATGGGCATCGAGTTCACCGGCCCCGACGGCAAGGCCGACACGGCCACCGCGGCGGCGGTGCAGCAGGCCACGACCCGCCACGACCTGCTCACCCTCACTTGCGGCCCGCTCGGCAACGTCATCCGCCTCATCCCCCCGCTCGTCGTCACGCAGGACGAGATCGACACCGGCGTCGCCCGCTTCCGCGCCGCCCTCGACGAGGTCGTCGGCGCCTGAGCGCGCACGAGACAACAAGGAGCCACGACATGACGAACACCACCGCAGCCCAGGACGCCATCGCCCGCGTGAACACCGGCGTGTTCATCGACGGGCAGTGGGGCGACGCCGCCTCCGGCAAGACCTCCGACGTCGTCAACCCCGCCACCGGTGAGGTCATCGCGACCATCGCCGACGGCGGCGAGGAGGACGCCAAGCGCGCGATCCAGGTCGCGGCAGCCACCCAGCGCACGTGGGGTCGCACCCCGCCGCGGGAGCGCAGCGAGATCCTCCGTCGCGCCTACGACCTGCTCATGGAGCGCCAGGACGAGCTGGCCCTCATCATGACGAGCGAGATGGGCAAGCCCCTGGCCGAGGCCAAGGGCGAGGTGGCCTACGCCGCCGAGTTCTTCCGCTGGTTCTCCGAGGAGGCCGTGCGCATCGGCGGCGACGCGACGATGAGCGGCGACGGCAAGACCCGCATCATCGTCACCAAGGAGCCGGTCGGGCCGTGCGTGCTCGTCACGCCCTGGAACTTCCCGCTCGCCATGGGCACCCGCAAGATCGGCCCCGCCGTGGCGGCGGGCTGCACGATGGTGTTCAAGCCGGCTCACCTCACGCCGCTCACGTCGTTCGCGCTCGTCGACATCCTCGTCGAGGCCGGGCTGCCCGCGGGCGTCCTCAACGTGGTGTGCAGCAGCAACGCCGGGTCGGTCGTCGAGCCGTGGATGTCGAGCGGTCTGGCGCGCAAGATCTCCTTCACCGGCTCCACCGGTGTCGGCGTCAAGCTGCTGGAACAGGCGGCCGAGCACGTGATGCGCTCCTCGATGGAGTTGGGCGGTAACGCCCCGTTCATCGTGTTCGACGACGCCGACCTCGACGCCGCCGTCGACGGCGCGATGGTGGCCAAGATGCGCAACATGGGCGAGGCGTGCACCTCGGCCAACCGCATCTTCGTGCAGCAGGGTGTCGCCGCCGACTTCGCTCGACGCCTGGGCGAGCGGATGTCCGCGCTCACCGTCGGAAACGGCCTCGAGGACGGCACCCAGGTCGGCCCCCTGGTGGAGGAGAAGGCGCGCACCAAGGTCGTCGAGCTCGTGGACGACGCCGTCGGCAAGGGCGCCGAGGTCGTCACCGGCGGCTCGACCCCCGACGGCCCCGGCTGGTTCTACCCCCCGACGGTCCTGGCGAACGTGCCGAAGAACGCCGAGCTCATGTCGACCGAGATCTTCGGCCCGGTCGCCGCGGTCATCCCGTTCGAGAGCGAGGACGAGGTCCTCGACCTCGCCAACGACACCCCCTGGGGCCTCTCGGGCTACCTGTACACCCAGGACGTCGAGCGCGCCTTCCGCGTGTCGGAGCGGATGGAGGTCGGGATGGTGGGCCTCAACACCGGTCTCGTCTCCAACCCGGCGGCCCCCTTCGGCGGCGTCAAGGCGTCCGGGCTCGGCCGTGAAGGCGGACGTCAGGGCATCGAGGAGTTCCTCGAGATCAAGTACGTCGCCCTGCCGCGCACCTGAAAGGAGCCGTCTCGTGACGCTCACCATCACCGCGGAGGAGTACGACGCCCGCCTGGCCAACGTGCGCATGCGCATGGACCTGCAGGGCATGTCGGCCCTGCTCGTCACCGACCCGGCGAACATCTACTACCTCACCGGGTACAACGCGTGGTCGTTCTACACCCCGCAACTGCTGTTCGTGCCCGCCGAGGGCGACATGGTGCTCTTCACCCGCGAGATGGACGCGGGCGGGGCCCACCGCACGAGCTGGCTGCCGCCCGAGCAGATCGTCGGCTACCCCGAGCGGTACGTGCACCGCCCCCACCTCCACCCGTACGACTGGATCGCCTTCGCGATCCGGAGCCGATGGCTGGTCGCGCCTTCGTCCAAAGGTGTCGTCGGGATGGAGATGGACGCCCACGGCACCACCCCGAAGGGGCTGCGGTCCCTCGAACACGGCATCCCGGAGTGGAAGATCGTCGACTGCTTCGAGCTCGTCAACTGGGCGCGGGTCGTCAAGTCCGAGGCCGAGGTGCAGCTCATGCGCACCGCGGCGCGGGTGACGAACCGCGCGATGCAGGCCGCGATCGACACCATCGATGTGGGCGTGCCGCAGAACGTCGTGGCTGCCAAGATCGCGGAGGCCCAGGCCCTCGGCGCCGAGGATGCGTGGGGTGACTACCCGGCCATCGTGCCGCTGCTGCCCACCGGAGAGTCGGCCGACACCCCGCACCTCACGTGGACCGATCGCCGCTTCGAGCGCGGCGACCCCGTCATCGTCGAGCTGGCGGGCGCCCACCAGCGCTACCACGTGCCGCTGGCGCGCACCGTCATCCTCGGCACCCCGACCGACGACATGCTGCGCCTCGAAGAGGCCGTCGCCGCCGGCCTCGAAGCGCTCCTCGCCGAAGCCCGCCCCGGCGTCGTCGTCTCGGCGCTGTCCCACGCGTGGAACTGGAAGCTCGCCGAGTACGGCCTCGAGAAGCCGAGCCGATTGGGCTACTCCATCGGCATCGGCTACCCGCCCGACTGGGGCGAGCGCACCATCAGCATCCGCAGCGAAGAGGAGCACATCCTCGAGGAGAACCACACGTTCCACATCATCTGCGGCATGTGGATGGAGGGCTACGGCTACGAACTGTCCGAGTCGGTGCGCATCACCTCCACCGGCGTCGAGACGTTCACCTCCTTTCCCCGCTCCCTCATCCGCCCGTGACCAGCCACGACGAACGGACGTCTCCCGTGTTCACCACCATCGACAGCCTCACCCCCGCACCGACCGTCGACATCAGCGGGCCCGTGGAGCAGGGCCGCATCCCGCTCGCCCGCCGCGCCGACGGGATGGTGGGCTCCGTCATCGACTCCTCCACCTCGCTGCTGGCGGGCCAGAAGCACGACATCGTGCGCTTCGCCATGGGCGCCCCCGCGCCCGACCTCACCCCGTGGGAGCAGTTCCGCGACCTGGCTGTCGAGGTCTATGACGCCGGGTCGTTCACCTACGGCGCCACCGAGGGGGAGCCGGCGCTCCTCGACGCGCTCGAACACGCCGCCGGCGCCCCGGCCGACCCGCGGCGCACCGTCATCACGACCGGCGGCATGCAGGGCCTCGACCTCGCGTTCAAGCTGTTCGTCGACCCCGGCGACCTCGTCGTCGTCGAGTCGCCGACGTACACCAACGGGTCCGGGACGGCCCTCAGCTACGGCGCCGACCTGCTCGAAGTGCCCGTCGACCACGACGGCCTCGACGTCGACCGTCTCGAAGAGCTCGTCGCCCAGGCCGGACGCACCCCCAAGGCGCTCTACCTCATCCCCAACTTTCAGAACCCCTCCGGCGTCACGATGAGCGAGGAGCGCCGTCGCCGCGTCGTCGAGCTCGCGCGGGCCTGGGGCAGCGTCCTCATCGACGACGACCCGTACGGCTCGCTGCGGTTCGCCGGCACCGACGTCCCGAGCTTCCCCGAGCTGATGGGGGAGGACCCGCTGCTGTTCTCCGTGCGCACCTTCAGCAAGATCCTCGCGCCCGGGCTGCGGGTCGGGTGGGTCGACGTCGACCCGCGCCTGCGCAGCCTCGTCGTCAGCGCCAAGCAGGCCATGGACACGTGCACCAACGTGCCCGCCCAACACGTGGTCACCGAGTTCCTCCGCGCCGGCCACCTGCCGGGGCACCTGGCTCACCTGCGCGAGCAGTACAAGATCCGCAAGGAGGCCATGCTCGCCGCCCTCGCCGAGCACCTGGGTGACCGCGTGCGCACCACCGACCCCGAGGGCGGGTTCTTCCTCTGGGCGACGCTGCAGGGCGACGCGGCGCAGGTCGACACGCGCCGCCTCTTCGAGGTCGCCCTCGCCGAAGGGGTCGCGTTCATCCCGGGCACGGCCCTCTCACCCTCGGGCCAGTTCTCCGACGCGTTCCGGTTGTGCTTCGCCTCCTCCACCCCCGAGCGCATCGAGGAGGGCGTGCAACGGTTGGCGCGCGCACTCGACATGGTGCTCGCCGAACACGGCGCACGCGCATGAGTCCCGAGTCCGGCCCCGTCCTTCATTCCGACGCCGCCGAGGCGATCACGATGGGCACGACGGGTCGTCGCCGCCCGGCGGAGATGCCGGTCCTCGCGCCGATCGTGCAGTCGAGCACGTCCGAGCTCATCGCCGAACGGCTACGGGAGGCGGTGGCGAGCGGCCGGTTCGCGCCCGGGCAGCAACTCCTCGAATCGGCGCTGGCCGCCGCGTTCGGGGTGAGCCGCGGCCCGCTCCGGGAGGCGATGCAGCGCCTCACCCAGGAGGGACTGCTCGTCGGTCACCGCAACCGCGGGCTGTTCGTCCTCGACCTCGACGAGCCGACGGTGCGGGACATGTACCTGGCGCGCGGGGCGATCGAGGAGGCCGCCACCCGGCACCTCGTCGAGAGCGGCCGGGGTGCGGACGCCTCGTCGCTGCTCGACATCGTCGCCGACATGCGCGCCCATGACGGACCACCGGACGGGCCCGAGGTGTCGACCCTCGACCTGCGCTTTCACGAAGAACTCGTCGCGCTCAGCGAGAGCCCCCGCCTGATCCGCATGCACACGGCCCTCGTCACCCAGGTGCGCCTGTGCCTGACGACGATGCAGGCCACGTTCGACGACATCGAGAGCCGTGCCGCCGAGCACGAGGAGTTCGCGCGCGCCGTCATCGCGCAGGACGCCGACGAGGCGATCCGGTTGCTGTCCGCCGACATGGCCGACGGCCTCGAACGGGTGCTGCGCGTCGTGCGCGGCGAGGCCGAGGGCGACGCGTGAGCCTGACCGACGACCTGGGCACGTCGCTGCAGCTCAACGGCGTGCACCGCGTCGTCAGCCTCGTGCCCTCGCTCACCGAGGCCATCGCCGTGAGCGCGCTGGGTGTGCTCGTGGGGGCGACGGAGTGGTGCACTCACCCCGACGATCTCGATGTCCCGCGCTTCGGGGGGACGAAGAACCCCGACATCGAGGGCATCGTCGCGGTCGCTCCCGACCTCGTCGTCATGAACGAGGAGGAGAACAAGCCCGAGCACGTCGCGGCCTTGCGCGAGGCGGGCGTGGCGGTGTGGGTCACCGACATCCGCACGGTCGACGGTGCCCTCACCTCGCTGCGACGCCTGCTGGAGGCCCTCGACGCACCGCACCGGACGTGGGTGGAGGAAGCCGAGCGCGCCTGGGCCGAGGTCTCCGCGGCGCCCCCGGGTGATCGGCGGCGCGCCGTCGTCCCCATCTGGCGGCGCCCGTGGATGGCGCTCGGCTCCGACACGTACGCGGGCGATGTGCTGCGCCGTCTCGGCGTCGACAACGTCCTCGCCGACTCACCCGAGCGGTACCCGCGCGTCGATCTGGAGACGCTCCCGGCGATCGACCTCGTCGTCCTGCCCGATGAGCCCTACCGCTTCACCGCCGACGACGGTCCCGAGGCGTTCGACGTCCCGGCCGCGCTCGTCGACGGTCGCGCGCTCACCTGGTACGGCCCGGCCATGGTCGACGCGCCGCGCGTGCTGACCGACGCGCTGTCGGCGACGATGGAGCGGTGACCGACGAGCTGAGGATCGAGCGCGACGGCGAGGTCGTGCGTGTCACGTTCGACCGGCCGCACCGCCACAACGCGTTCACGGCCGCCATGTACGAGTCCATGCGGGGCCTGACCGCCGAGCTGGCCGAGGATCGGTCGGCGCAGGTGGTGGTCTTCACCGGGGCAGGCGGGCGGGCGTTCGCGGCGGGTAACGACATCGGCGACTTCGCAGGCCGCAGCACCGATGACGTCCTCGCCTACGAGGCCGACATCCGGGATCTGCTCCTGGCCATCGGCGCCCTGCCGCAGGTGACGATCGCCGCCGTCGACGGGCTCTGCGTCGGTGGGGGACTGGCCGTCGCCTCCTTCTGCGACCTGCGGCTGGCCACCGCCTCCTCACGATTCGGGTATCCGATCGCGCGCACCCTCGGCAACGCGCTGCCCGCGCGGTTGGTCGCGCAGACCGTGCGCGTCTTCGGGGATTCCGTGACCCGTCAGATGCTCCTCACCTCCCGGCTCATCGACGCCGCCCGCGCCGACGAGGTCGGGGCACTGCTCCAGGTCTGTGAGGACCGCGGCCGCCTCGACGAGGCCGTCGAGCAGCTCGTCGCCGACCTGGCGCTCGCGTCCCGCCGCACCCTGCGCACGACGAAGGCGCAACTGCTCGACCTCGGCGAACCGGTCATCGACCACGCCCGCGACGACGAGCGGCTCGCGGCCGTGTACGGCCATGCCGACTTCACCGAGGGCGTCCGAGCGTTCCTCGCCAAGGAGCGCCCCCGCTTCGATTCGCCCTGACATCGACACTGCCGCGGGAGCGTGGTGAGCGCCTACGCTGGGGACATGACGAGCGAGAGCGACGAGCAGTACGTCAACCCCTCCGGCAAACGCCCCGATCGGCAACGCATCTGGATGCGGGGCAACGAGCTGCTCACCCAGCCGTTCGTCAACCGGGGCACCGCGTTCACGCGGGAGGAGCGGCAGAAACTCGGCATCATCGGGCTGCTCCCCGCGGGCGAGGTGCCCATGGACGGGCAGGTGCGCCGCGTGTACGAGCAGTTCCAGGCGCAGCCGAGCGACCTCAGCAAGAACGTCTACCTGCAGACCCTGCGCGACCGCAACGAAACGCTGTTCTTCCGGCTCTTGCAAGAAAACCTCGAGGAGATGCTGCCGATCGTCTACACACCGACCATCGGTGAGGCGATCGAGAGGTTCAGCCACTGGTACACGCGCCCACGCGGGGTGTTCCTCTCCATCGACCACCCTGAAGACATCGAGACCGCGTTCGACAATTACGGCGCGGGCAGCGACGAGGTCGACCTCATCGTCGCCACCGACTCCGAAGGCATCCTCGGCATCGGTGACCAGGGCGTGGGCGGCATCATGATCGCCGTCGGCAAACTGGCCGTGTACACCGCGGCCGCCGGCATCCACCCGCGACGCGCCATTCCCGTGGTGCTCGACGTCGGCACCGACAACCTCGGCCTGCTCAGCGACGAGCTGTACATCGGTGCCCGTCACGCGCGGGTGCGCGGCAAGCGCTACGACGAGTTCATCGAGCAGTTCGTCGAGGTCGCCTCGGCGCGATTCCCGCACGCGATGATCCACTGGGAGGACTTCGGTGCCGGCAACGCCCACCGCGTGCTCGAGACGTACCGTGAGGGGTACTGCACGTTCAACGACGACATCCAGGGCACGGCCGCTGTCGTCGTCGCGGCCGCGCTGTCGGCCACCGAGACCGCCGGGGTGCCGATGCGGGAGCAGCGCATCGTCATCCACGGCGCGGGCACGGCCGGGATCGGCGTCGCCGAGCTCATGGTCGACGAGATGGTGCGTCAAGGTCTCTCCGATGAGGAGGCCCGGGCACGGTTCTGGTGCCTCGGCAGCCGCGGTCTCATCACCGAGCGGTTGGGAGACCGGGTGCGTTCGTTCGCGCGGCCGTTCTCTCGCAGCGACGCCGACGTCGCGGACTGGGAGGTGACCGACCCGAAGAACATCACTCTCGAGGAGGTCGTGCACCACGTGCGCCCGACGATGCTCGTGGGCACCTCGGCGCAGTCGCGCTCGTTCACCGAGTCGATCGTGCGAGAGATGGCGGCGCACACCGAACGGCCCATCATCATGCCGCTGTCGAACCCCACCTCCAAGGCCGAGGCGGTGCCTGCCGACGTGCTGGAGTGGACCGACGGTCGCGCCCTCATCGCGACCGGTTCGCCGTTCAAGCCGGTGGTGCGCGGCGACATCACCTTCGAGATCGCGCAGGCCAACAACGCGCTCGTGTTCCCGGGTATCGGACTCGCGGCCACGGTGTGTCGTCCCACGCGGATCACCGACCGCATGATCGCCGCGGCCGCGCAGGCCGTCGCCGAGATCGGGTCGTCCTCGCACGTGCTGGGGTCGAGTCTGCTGCCGCCGGTCAGCCAGTTGCGGATGGTGTCGGGTGCCGTCGCCATCAAGGTGTGCGAGGCTGCCGCGGAGGACGGGGTGGCGCGCGTCGAGGTGACCGACACGATCCAGGAGGTCGTCGACCGCATGTGGCAGCCGACGTATCGGGCCATCGACATCGTCTGACCTGCCGGTGGGCCTGCGCATGCTCGGCCTGCCGTGGACAATGGCTGGCGAATCGGCAGGCGCTCCTGCCCCTGACGCGCGAAGGAGCGTTCATGAGTTCGCAGGTCCCGCTCGACGGGTTGAGTCGCACTGACCGGCTGGATCGTCTGCCCGCCAACCGCGCGCACGGCAAGCTGCTCATCGGCTCCGGGATCGGCTGGGCGCTGGACGCGATGGACGTGAGCCTCATCGCGTTCGTCATGGTCGCGCTCGGGCATCACTGGGGTCTGTCGAGCGGGACGTTGTCGGTCATCGCGTCGTTGGGGTTTCTCGGCATGGCGGTGGGGGCGACCCTGGGCGGGTTGCTCGCCGACCGCATCGGTCGCCGCCAGGTGTTCGCCCTGACGCTGCTCG
>JAUNTP010000119.1 GCA_030538585.1 Mobilicoccus sp. | reverse complement strand
GAACCACGCCTGAGCAGCCGATGAGGGGGGCGTCACTGCTCATGGGGCCGCTGCCACGCCCCACCGCCCGGACGTCGTCCACCCCTTCCGCCGCCTGCGGCGTGAGCTCCCGCCTGCCCCGGATGGAGCCATGTCGACCCGCCTGCCTCATCGCCCCCGCCGCCTCACCGCCACCCTGACCGGCGCGCTCGCCGTGTCGCTGACCAGCGTCGCGATGCCGTCCCTCGCCGTCGCCGCCCCGCTCGCAGACCCGGCCACCGCCGTCGATCTCGACGCGCCGGTGCAGATGCGCACCTTTCCCATCACCCGCGGCGGCGAGACCCTGTATCTCGGCTACTGCGGCAACGCCCCGCTGGAGTCGGCGTTGCCGGGGGTGACCGACGTCGTCGTCGTCGTCCACGGCGACGGGCGCGGCGCCTGCAGCTACGCCACATCGGTGCAGCGTGCGGCCCGAGCTGCCGGGCGCGTCACCTCGACGCTGGTCGTGGCCCCCCACTTCGCGGCCAACGGCGATCCCGAAGGGGAGGAACCGAGCCGTCTCACCTGGGGCACGTCCGGGTGGAAGGACGGCGCGAACTCCCGCGTCACCCCCTACCCGCGCCCGTGGCGGATCAGCTCCTTCGAGGCCGTCGACGTGCTCGTCGACCACCTCACCAGGGGCGACCTCCTGCCCGATCTGACGACGCTCACCGTCGCCGGTCACAGCGCGGGCGGCCAGTTCGTCAACCGCTACCTCGCCACGACGCAGCGCCCGGCGGCGAGCACCCCGCGCGTCGAACGGCGGTGGATCGTCGCGAGCCCCTCGTCCTACCTGTACCTCGACGAGCGCCGCATCAACCGCGGTGGACGCCCGGGCAGCCTCTCGGGCCGTGAGCGGCGGGACTGCCCCGACTACAACACCTACAAGTACGGTCTCGCCGGACGCACCGGATACGCGGCCGCCATGACCGACGACCAGATCCGTGCCCGCGTCGCCTCGACGCCGGTGTCCTACCTCGTCGGCAGTCTCGATGACGACCCGGCGAACTCCTCCCTCGACACCTCGTGCGCGGGGCTGATGCAGGGGCCCGATCGGGTGCGGCGAGCGCTCAACTACCAGACCCACCTCGCCTCGGTGCTCCCGCGAGGTTCGGCTTCGCACCGCCTCCGGATCGTGCCCGGTGTGGGTCACACCGCCCGGGGGGTGTTCACGAGCCCTGAGGGCGTGGCGGCGCTGTTCCCGACTCGGTGAGCTCACGGCGTCAGGATGTGACGCAGGGCCGTCTCGGCGACGTCGACGTTGCTGTGGCCCACCCCGGGGACGACTTCGAGGCGCCACGCCAGGTCGACGTCGCGCTCGCTCGCGACCTCCCGGGCGGAGAGGTAGAAGGACATGCCGCGTTCGAGGCGGGTGGCGCCTTGCGCCATGGCGTCGGCGTCGGTGCGGAGGTTCTTGTCCTCGACGTCGTCCGCGCCGAGGAGGACGACGAGATCGCGGGTGAGGTAGTCCTCGGGGTCGGGAGTGCCGGGGGCGTCCTCCATGCCGTACGGGAACTCGACGTCCTCATCGGGCAGGGTGTACCAGCCCGCGTTGGCCGCGACCGCCGTACCGAGCCGCGCTGCGGGCGTGAACTCGACGAAGCGGTGCACGAACTGGGCGCCCGCGGAATGGCCGTACATGGCGTACTCGTCCTGCGCGCCGCCGAGACGCCCTCTCACCTCGTCGAACAGGGGCTCGATGTAGTCGAAGGCCACCGGACCGCTGCCGCTCAGGCCGCCGAGGTTGTAGTCCTCCGTGTGCGGAAAGTCCTCCTCCGAGAACTGCGGCGCCACCACGAGGACGTCCTCGCCGTCGACGAGGTCGGCCCACACGTCGCGGTAGTCCTCGGCGTTGCGGTTGAGGCCGTGCAGCACGAACACGACGCGCGCCGATTCCGACGGCGTCCCCGCGTAGAAGACCGGGATGGACGGGCCCTGCGCGGGGACGAACGTGAACTGTCCGCGGCCGTGCAGCGCGGGCGTGTCGTCCTCGCGCGGGCGCACAGTGCCGTCTGTGCACGCCGTGCAGGCCAGGCTGACGAGCAGCAGTAGCAGCACGACGCGCATCAGAAGATCAGCCGTCCACCACGCTCGGTCGGTGTCAGCCCACCCCCCAGGTGCGTCAGCAGGTCTGCTCGCTCGGCGTCGTCGCAGGCGCGGGTGCGGTAGTCGACGATGACGTTGTCGGTGACCAGACAGGTGATGTCGAGGTGGCGGCTGCCGTCGGGGTGCCACGTGACCTGGGCGAACAGGCCGTAGGGGAGGGCATCGAACTCCTCGTAGCGGCCCCGGCTGCCGAACACGAAGTTGCCGAGGCCCCACACGATCGGAACGCCATCGACGTGCGCGACGGGCTGGGCCGAGTGGCTTCCGGACCCGATGACGAGGTCGTACCCGGCCGCGGCGAGCTTCTCGGCCCAGAACCGCTGCTGGTCCGAGACCGGGCCGTAGTTGTCGCCCCAGTGGACGTAGGCGATGACGTCGTCCGCTCCCGCGGCGCGGGCCAGGTCGTGGCCGCGCTGGATGCGCTCTTCGGTGAACGAGATGACCCCGGGGTGGTCCTCGGTGGCGCGGGAGGAGCGCCCGTAGTACTCCGACAGCAGGACGATGCCCACGGTCCTCGCCTCGGCGGTGAGCACCAGGGGACGCTCGGCCTCGACCTCGGTGGCGCCGGCTCCGGCCGTGATCAGGCCCGCGTCGGCGGCGTGAGCGATGGTGTCCTCGAGCCCTTCGGGCCCGGCGTCCATGGTGTGGTTGTTGGCGAGCCCCAGCGCGTCGACTCCCGCGTCGACCAGGCCGGGCAATGTCGAGGGCGGCACCGAGTACTCGAAGCGTTTGCCCGAGTAGGCCGGTCGGTCGGTGATGGGTGCTTCGGCGTTGATGAGGGCGAAATCGCTCTCCTGCAGGAAGGGCGTCACCCCCGCGAGCACCTCGGCGATGCCGTGCTCGGCGATGACACCGGCGATCCGGTCATCGAGCATCGTGTCCCCGGCGAAACCGAGCGTGACCGTGTCACCGGCGGTGAGCGCGTGTGTCTGGACGTTGGGTGGCGGCGGGCTGGCCGTCGCTCCGTGGACCGCCCCGGCCCCGAGGGCGAGGACGGCGACGGCCGAGGCCGCCACCATGATGCGACGATCGCGCCTGCGTGCCCGCCCGAGGCGGGTCACCCGACGGGAACCGGCGGTCGACACGTGACACCTCCTCGATGCTCGGCGGCCCACAGTCGCGCCTGGTGGTCGGCTCCGTCGAGGCGTTCGGTGAGCCGGCCGTCCGCCATGTGCCAGACGACGTCGGCGAGGGCCAGGTCGTCAGGGTCGGACGAGACGAGGATGACGGTGCCCTGGTAGCGCGACAGGGCGGTGCGCACCCGCTCCGCCGACTCCGCGTCGAGGTGCTCGGTGGGCTGATCGAGCACGAGCAGCCGCGGATTGCCGATGAGCGCTCGCCCGAGTTTGACGAGTTGACGGTCGCGCGGGCTGATGTTGGCGCCGCCCTCGGTGAGCCAGGAGCGCACGCCCGCGGCGCTACCCGCCGGGAGGACGTCGTCGAGACCGAGGAGGAACATGACCCGCTGGATCTCCTCCGGCTCGGCCCGGTGCGCGCGATAGGTGAGGTTGCGACGCAGCGACCCGCGGAGCAGCGGCAGGTCGGGGCTGACGACCCCGATGCGGCGGCCGGAGGTGTGCCAGTCGGTGCGCTCCAGCGGCTCACCGTCGATGAGGATCGTGCCGCTCGACGGCTCGACCAGCCTCGCCAGCAGCGCGACGATGCTCGAGGCTCCCGAGCCAGCCGGGCCGGTGACGCCGACGATGGTGCGGAACGGGATCGCGGCCGTGAAGTCCTCGATCTCCCCCTCCACGCTGACGCCCCGAAACTCCACGTCGCCGCGTCGGATGCGCAGGGGCTCACTGCCCGAGTCGACGGGGCGCGCTGCGCTGCGCAGGAACTCCTCGATCTTGGTGCGCGACACCTGCCCTCGGTGCCAGTGGTCGTGGGCGAAACCGAGGGTGCGCACGGGCCGGGCGAGGAAGCGTGCGATGAGCACGCCCGCGAGGACGGTCGGCACAGTCGCCGCGCCCCGGTGGATCTCGACGATGCCCATGGCGAGCACACCAGCGGCCGCGACGTAGCTACCGGCCGCCGCGATGCCGCGCAAGCGTCCGCGGACGTCGGCGACGGTGCACAGGGCCCGGGTCAACGAGTCGTTCTGGCGTGACAGCCGCGAGAACTCGCCGTCGACCCGCCCGGAGGTCTGCACGACGGCGAGCGAGTTGATCTGCTCGTCGATGTTGCCGATGACGAGGGAACGGCGGCGACGCATCCGCCGGGTCGCCTCGCGCAGCGGACGGCCCTGCCGCACGGAGATCGCCGTGAACAGGGCGTAGCTGCCGATGAGGACGATGCCCATCCACACGTTGAGCACGAGCAGGACGCCCAGGCCGCTCACCAGCACGATGACGGCGACGATGCCTTGCAGCACCCCGCGGCTCAGCCACATGCGCAGCATCGTGAGGTCACCGGTGAGCCGCAGCAGCAGACCGCCGCGGGCGCGGTGCCGCAGATGCTCGGGCGTCATGCGGGTGAGGTGCTCGTACATGTCCATGCGCAGGCGCCGCACCACCTCGTACCCGGCCTTCTCCGCGATGGTGAACTCGAGTGCGCGGACGACGCCGAGCAGAAGCCCGAGACCGACCAGCCCCAAGGTCATCCACAGCGCCTCGGCGTAGGCTTCCTGGGCCGTGGTGCCGACCTGGTCGGGGATGAGCACGTCGAGGACGCTCCAGGCCAGCAGGACGAAGGCGACGAAGGCCGCCGCGTGCACCACACCGACGAGGACGACGGTCGCCACGGCCAGGCGTGGCAGGCGATACCGCATCGAAGGATCCTGCGGGGTGGCGCTCACCGCGCCGCCTCCAGACTCACCGAACGGGAGTCGACGAGGTCGTCACTGTCGAGGTCGAACTCGTCGGTGTCGATGTCGAGGCCCGCGACCTCGATGGGCCAGGCGGGCGGCAGCGCGTCGGGCACCGGGGTGAGGCTCGCTCGGTCGACCCCGAGCAGAGCGGACATGTGGGTCGCGTCCATGAGCTGGTCGAGGTCCGCGACCGGCAACCCTGTCGCGTCGTGCGCCTCCCGGGCCGCGAGGGGTGAGCGCGTCATGAGCCCCGAGAGCGCGAGCACGTCGATGCCGAGGCTCTGCATCACCTGGGTGCCGTGGGCGGCGCCCATCGCGTCCGAGGCGGCGAGCACCACGCCGTCGATGAGTCCGTGGAACGTCGCCGAGCGCAGCAGCGCGCTCGTCTCGCGCTGGAAGATGCCGTCGGCGATCTCGACGAAGTTGATGCGGCACCCGGCGAGGGTGAGGTGCGAGACGAGTTGGGCGAAGGCCCGCTCCAGCCGCGGCAGGGGTTGCCGAAACGTGGAGGCCAACCCGGCGTCTGTGAAGTCGAGCATGAGGTGCGCGCCGGCATCGATCATGACCCAGTAGTCGTTGCCCGACCCGGTGCCCGTGACCTTGGTGACGCCAGGGCGGTGACCGGCCTGTGCGAACCCGCGCGCCATGGCGCGGATGGTGGTGGTCTTGCCGGCGTTCATCGACGTGCCGAGGACCGCGATGGTGCGCGGTCGGCGCTGGGGACCTCCACGACGGGGAGGGCGAAGTCGGCGACGTTGAGGGGGCGCCCGCGGGCGTCGGCGACGAGCCCGACCGGCACGATCCGTGTCGCGGCGCGCACGGCACCGCTGCGGGAAAGCACCTTGGAGGCGATGCCGCCGCCCGCGACGAGCGCCGTCGGTCCCAACGTGGCGGGCACGTGGGACTCGAACTGGTCGGTGGCGTACCTGTCGGCGTAGCTGACGATGACGTGGTCGCCGAGGTGCAGGAGCGACTTGCGGCCGTTCGGTTGCTCGATGCGGCGGTGGTGGCCGAGCTTGGCGACGCGGGCGAGGACGACGTCGCCGCTGCGCGGGCGGATCGCGCCACCGGCCAGGGTGTGCATCGCGTCCTTGGGGACGCGACGGGTGGAAAACGCCTGTTTCGCTCCGGTGCGAAGTGGCGATGGAAAGGGGTGGACCCACGCCTCTCGGGCGTTCATGAGGGCCTCCTCGGCGAGTTCGGGGGGAGCGGCTGGGGAGGCCGGTGCCGGGCAGGTGTTAACACCTGATCTTAAGACCCATGAGTAACCTTCGGTCCCGAATACGTCCAATTTTCAATCAGAGTCACAGGGCGTCGACGAACCAGCGCGTGATCGTCGTCGGGTGGGTGATGGCCGTGCCGACGACGACGCTGTGGGCGCCGGCCTCCAGGGCGCGGCGAGCGTCCGCAGGGGAGTGGATGCGGCCCTCGGCGACGACGGCGGACTCCGGGAGGGCCGCGACGAGATCTTCGACGAGCTGCAGGTCGGGTCCGTGCGTCTTGGGTCTGGCATCGGTGTAGCCGGCGAGGGTCGTGCCGATGAGGTCGGCGCCCGCCTCCGCGGCGGCGATCCCGGCCTCCAGGCTGTCGCAGTCGGCCATGACCGGCACGTCCACCTCGGCACGCAGTCGCCGAAGCGTCTCGGCGAGGTCGAGGCCGTCGGGCCGCTCGCGCAGCGTGCCGTCGAGGGCGACGATGTCGGCACCGGCCCGCGCCACGGCGAGCGCGTGCTCCAGGGTGGGGGTGATGAACACCCCCGCCTCACCGTCCTTCCAGATGCCCACCACGGGCACCTCGAGCGCCGCTGAGACCGCAGTGATGTCGTCGATCCCCTGAGCGCGCACTGCGGCGGCGCCCCCGATCTCGACGGCCTGCGCGACGCGCCGCATCGTGTCGGGGCTGCGCATCGGCTCTCCCGGGTAGGCCTGGCAGGACACGATGAGTCGCCCGCGCAGGCGGCTCAGGAGCTGGTCGTGGGCGGTCATCGCTCTCCTCGGGCATCGGGGGCACCGGCGTCACCGGCATGCAGGACATCGACGGCGTGGGCGGCCGCGCCGAGCAGAGCCGCCTCGACGCCCCCGCTCGCAGCACGGACGGGGGTATGGGTGACCGGGTCCATGGCCGTGGCGCGGCGGCCCTCATCGACCGCGTGTCGCCAGTGCTCACCGGCGGCGGCCATGCCTCCGGTGAGGACGACGACCTCGGGGTCGAGCATGTTGAGCAGCCCGCCCACGGCCTGGCCGACCGCGTAGCCGGAGGTGGTGAGCACGCGGCGAGCGAGCTCTGCGTCGGATTCGTCGTCGGAGGTGTCCGTGCCGGTGGTACTGGCCGCGAGACGGGCGACGTCCTCGGTGCGGTCGGCGACGCCCCCGGCGCGTCGGAACGCCGCGAGAGTGCCCGGCCCGGAGGCGAGGGCTTCGAGGTGGCCGTAGCGGCCGCACGTGCAGAGCAGTTCCGCTGCCGCGGGGCAGGGCAGGTGACCCACGTGTCCGGCCACGTGGTGGGCCCCGGTGAGGACCCGGCCCTCGACGACGTGGGCCCCGCCGACGCCGGTACCGACGGCCACCAGCAGCATCGAGGCCGCGCCGCGACCGGCGCCGTACCGCGCCTCGCCCAGAGCGTGGGCGTGGACGTCGTTGAGGACACCGACCGCACCGACGCCGAGCGCCTGACCGATCGTGCCGCGCAGGTCAGCACCGACCCAGCCGGGAAGGGCGTCGGTCGCCGAGGTGACTACCCCGCGATCCGGGTCGATCACCCCTGCGGAGCCGATGCCCACCGCAGTGATGGTGCGCTCGCCGACGACCTCCCGGGCCAGGTCGATCGCGGCGGACAGGACCGCGTCCCGGCCTCCCGTGGGGGTCGCGACGCGGCGTGTGATCCGCGCCGTCGCGTCGTGCGCACCGTCGACCTCGACCAGACCCGCGGCGATCTTCGTGCCGCCGATGTCGAGGGCGAGGACGGTGTTCACAGCAGCCCGGCCTCCGCCAGGATCGGGCGGATCGCCTCGCGGTCGGTGTCGTCCTGGGTGGGCATGGGCAGGCTCATCGTGTTGCTCTCGATGACGCCCAGGAGCTGCAGCGCGCTCTTGAAGGCGCCCACCCCGGCGGCGGGGCCGACCTTGCCGACCGGCGCGAACACGATCTCGAAGAGGGCGGCCAGCCGGTCCTGCTCGGTGCGCACCGCCTCCCAAGCGCCCGCGTCCGCCGCGCGCTGCATGCGGACGTACCCGTGCGGGTCGACGTTGCCGAGGCCGGGCACGCAGCCGTGCGCGCCCGCGAGGTAGGCGCCGTCGACGACGACCTCGTGACCGGTGAACAGGGCCAGCGGCTCGCCCGCGGCCCGGTTCATCATCGCCAGGCGACGGAACGCCACGTCGTCGCCGGAGGAGTCCTTGACACCGGCGATGACGCCCGCGCTGCCCAGCTCGACGAGCATCTCGCCGGCGAGCTTGACGTGGACGCAGACGGGCAGGTCGTAGGCGAACACGGGCACCGACGCGGCGGCACCGAGCGCCTCGAAGTGGGTGCGGATCTCGTGCGGGCCGGTGATGGCGTAGAACGGCGCGGTGGCCACGAGGCCGTCGACCCCGGCCTTCTCGGCGGCGCGCACGTGCTGGATGACGCGCTGGGTCTGCATGTCGATGACCCCGGCGAGCACCGGCACGGACCCCGCGACGATGCCGGTCACCGCGTCGAGAACGCGGGCGCGCAGGTCGTCGTCGAAGAACGCGACCTCACCGGAGGAGCCGAGGGCGAACACACCGTCGACACCGGCCTCGAGCAACCGGCCGACGAGCCGCTCCAAGGAGGGGCGGTCGAGGTCGCCATCGGGGGTGAGCGGGGTGATGACGGGCGGGATGACGCCTCGGAACGCGTGCGACATGGTGGGCCTTTCTCGGCGAGTGCTCGCCGCAGTCTCAGAGCAGCGACGGGGTGGCGGCGAGCAGGGTGGCGGTGTACTCGTCTTTCGGGGCTGCGAGCAGGGGTTTCGCGGGTCCGGTCTCGACGATGCGTCCGGCGTTCATCACGGCGATGCGGTCGGAGACGTAGCGGACGGTGTTGATGTCGTGGGAGATGAAGACGAGCCCGAGGCCGAGTTCGTCCTTGAGGTCGGTGAGCAGGTTGAGCACCTGGGCGCGCACCGAGACGTCGAGGGCCGAGGTGGGCTCGTCGGCGACGATGATGTCGGGTTGCAACGTGAGCGCCCGCGCGATGGCGACGCGCTGGCGCTGACCCCCGGAGATCTGCCGGGGGAGCACGTCGAGGGCCGAGACGGGCAGGCCGACGAGGCCCATGAGGTCACGGACGCGGGCCAGGCGTTCCTTCCCGCTGCCGCCGACGCCGTGAACGACGAGCGGGTCGAGGAGCTGGTCTCGGACGATCATGCGGGGGTTGAGCGCGGTCGCCGGGTCCTGGAACACGACCGAGACGGCGCGGCCGAGACGGCGTCGAGCGGCGGCGGAGTACTTCAGCGGCTCCCCACGGAAGAGCACCTCACCGGAGGTCGGTTTCTGCAGGCCCACCATGACCCGGGCGAGCGTGGACTTGCCGCAGCCGGACTCGCCGACGATGCCGACCGTCTCGCCCCGGGCGACGGTGAAGTCGACGCCGTCGACGGCGCGCACCTTGTCGGGGCGAAACAGCGAGCCCGTGCGGGAGGTGTGCACGACGTGCACGTCGCGCAGCTCGATGACGGGCTCGGTCGCCTCAGCGGTGCGCCGGGGAGCGGTCGTCGCGGTGCTCATCGCTCGCCTCCTTGCGTCGTCGCGTAGGCGTGGGTGGTGCCCGGCAGGGTGAGCAGGTGGGGTCGCACGTCGGGGTCGGCGTCGGGGCGCAGCGATCGGGGCGCGAACCGGTCGCCGGTCGCGAACTCTCGCGGGGAGGGCACGGTGCCGGGCACCTGGTGCAGGCGGTCGGCCTCGGACTCGATGGAGAGCACGGCCCCGAGCAGCCCGCGGGTGTATTCGTGCCGCGGGTCGGTGAGCAGCTCGGTCGTCGTCCCCTGCTCGACGACCTGGCCGGCGTACATCACCGTGATGCGGTGGGCGAGCTTGGCCACGAGGGCGAGGTCGTGGCTGACGAACACCATCGCGAACCCGAGCTCCTCGCGCAGCTCCTGCAGCAACCCGACGACCTGCTCCTGCACGGTGACGTCGAGCGCGGTCGTCGGCTCGTCGGCCATCACCAGGCGCGGGTTGCGCGTGAGGGCCATGGCGATGAGCACGCGCTGACGCTGCCCGCCGGAGAGTTCGTGCGGGTAGCTCTTGAGCGTGCGCTGGGGGTCGAGACCGACCATCTCCAGGAGGTCGGGCGCGGTGCGGGTGCCGCCGCGGCGGATGAGCTGGGCCATCTGCGTGCGGATGAGCATCGAGGGGTTGAGGCTCGAGAGGGCGTCCTGGTAGATCATCGCCATGTCGTGCCCGCGCAGCGCGCCACGCCTCTTCGCCGATAGCGTGAGCAGGTCGTCACCGTCGAACATGATGCGTCCTCGCACGCGTGCCGTCTCCGGCAGCAGCCCCATGACCGCGAGGCTGGTGATCGACTTGCCGCACCCGGACTCACCGACCAGCCCCATGACCTCGCCGGGGCGCACCGAGAACGACACGTCGTCGACGATGTCGACCTCGCCGTGGGCGGCCGGGAAGGCGATGGAGAGGTGCTCCACCGACAACAGCGGCGCGGTGTCCGCCGCCGCCGGGTAGACGAGGCGGTCGCCGCGCTCCAGCTCTGCGGTGCGCAGGCGCTCCAGGCTTTCGGTGAGGATGCGCGACGCGCTGGCTTCGTCGGTGACGCCGAGGGTGCGGACCGCGGAGGTCTGCCCAGGCTGGTCCGGGGTCTCGCTCGAGGCAGAGGTGGTCGGCACGTCGGCGTCATGGGCGTCGGTCGCGGCGGGCCCGGTCGGGGCGGCGGCGCGACGCAGCTCGGCTTCTTCGTCCTCCACGTCACGGGCGGGCTTGACCTTGGGGCTGGCGAGCGCGTCGGTCAGTCCCTCGGAGAGCACGTTGAGGCACAGCACGGTGATGAGGATCATGAGGCCCGGAAAGAACGTCGGCCACCA
>JAUNTP010000118.1:4266-10994 GCA_030538585.1 Mobilicoccus sp. | reverse complement strand
CCCTCGGTCTTGTAGCCGATGTCGAGGAGGACCTCGTCGCGGTCGACCTTGACGATGACTCCTTCGACGATGTCGCCGTCGTTGAAGTGCTTGATGGTCGAGTCGATGAAGGCGAGGAGCTCTTCCTCGGAACCGATGTCGTTGATCGCGATCTCGGGGTGGCTGACAGTCATGTAGTGGGGACTCCGTCGGGACAGGTACTCGGGGGATGTCGACGCATGGCCGACACCCTCATGGACAGTGTGAACAAGGGTGATACTGGTGGGCGGGGCTGACCTGCGCGAGCACCGGGCACGTCGTCGTGCAGCGATGGGGTCGTCGCAGCGACCTCACGGTCGCACCCACGCGCGTCTGTGGACACAGCAGACGCACCGGGTCAGTCTAACCGGGGAGCCACGACGACGTAAAGCCGCCGTCCGCATACGCCTTCCGCCCGGCACGGACCGCCCGCTGCGCGAGAGACTGACCCCGATGGACGCCACGAATCATGCCAGCGCCGGCCGTCACGGCGACGCCCCCGACGGCGCCGCCAGCCGGGCCGCCAACCGCCGGTGGTGGGACTCCGAGGCCGCCGACTACTACACCGAACACGGCGCTTTTCTTGGCGACGCCGACCTCGTCTGGGGGCCGGAGGGCGTCACGGAGGACGACCTGGGCCTGCTCGGGGACCTCGACGGGCGCGACGTGCTCGAGTTCGGCGCCGGTGCCGCCCAGGGCGCCCGGTACGCGGCGGGCCGCGGGGCCCGCGTCGTCGCGACCGACCTGTCGCGCCGGATGCTCGACGTCGGGGAGCAGATCTCCCGCCGCCGCGGCGAGCACCTCCCCCTCGTTCAAACGGACGCCTGCGCGCTGCCGTTCGCGGAGGCCAGCTTCGACGTGGTCTTCTCCGCCTACGGCGCCGTGCCCTTCGTCGCCGACAGCGCACTGCTGCTGCGCGAGTGTGCGCGGGTCGTCCGCCCCGGCGGTCGCGTCGTCTTCTCCACCACCCATCCGGTGCGTTGGGCGTTCCCCGATGTTCCGGGCGAGGCGGGGTTGACGGCGACGATGTCCTATATCGACACCACGCCCTACACCGAGTACGCCGACGGACTCCTGCTGTACACCGAACATCACCGCACCCTCGGAGACCGGGTCCGGGAGATCACCGCAGCGGGTCTGCATCTCGTCGATCTCGTCGAGCCGGAGTGGCCCGAGAAGAACACTCAGGTCTGGGGAGGGTGGAGCCCGTTGCGGGGTCGGATCCTTCCAGGGACCGCGATCTTCGTGTGCGAGCGTCCCGCCGGGCCGCTCGGGGGATAGCCTGGGCTTGTCCGGGATTATCGCGAACTCTCCCCCGCGACACCTCGTGGCATCGCATCATGACGACTGTGACCAACGAGAAGAAGAAGCTCCCCTCAGACATCGAGATCGCCCGCGCAGCGACCCTGGCCCCGATTCCCGAGGTCGCCGCCATCGTCGGCATCGACGAAGCCCACCTCGTTCCCTACGGGCGCAGCGTCGCCAAAGTGGAGCTCGATGTGATCGAGGCGATGGCGTCGCTCCCCGACGCCAAGTACGTCGTCGTCACCGCCATCACCCCCACCCCGCTCGGTGAAGGCAAGACGACGACCGCCGTAGGCCTCTCCCAGGGGCTCGCGAAGATCGGACGCAAGCCCGTGCTGGCGCTACGCCAGCCGTCACTCGGCCCCGTGTTCGGTGTCAAGGGCGGCGCGGCCGGCGGCGGATACAGCCAGATCGTGCCCATGGAGACCCTCAACCTCCACCTCACCGGCGACTTCCACGCCATCACCGCCGCCCACAACCTCCTCGCGGCGATGGTGTCCAACCACCTGCACTTCGGCAACGAGCTCGGGCTGCACGACGTCCAGTGGCGACGTGTGCTCGACATCAACGACCGCGCCCTGCGCAACATCATCGAAGGCTGCGGCGGCCTCACCGACGGCGTCACCCGCCAGACCGGGTTCGATATCACGGCCGCCTCCGAGGTCATGGTCATCATGGCCCTGGCCACCTCCCTCGCCGACCTGCGCGAGCGGCTCGGGCGCATCGTCGTCGGGTTCACCAAGGACAAGACGCCGGTCACGGCCGAACAGATCGGCGCTGCGGGGGCGATGGCGGTCCTCCTCAAGGACGCCCTCATGCCCAACCTCATGCAGACCCTGGAGCACACGCCGGCGTTCATCCACACCGGGCCCTTCGGGAACATCGCCACGGGGAACAGCTCGATCATCGCCGACCGCGTCGGCATCAAGGCCGGGGACATCCTCATCACCGAGGCCGGGTTCGCCGCCGACATGGGCGCCGAGCGCTTCTTCAACGTCAAGTGCCGCGCCGCCGGTCTGCAGCCGAACGCCGCGGTCATCGTCGCCACGGTGCGTGCCCTCAAGTCGCACTCGGGTCGGTACACCGTCAAGGCCGGTCAGCCGCTCCCAGAGGGGATGCTCCAGGAGAGCCCGGCCGACGTGGAGGCAGGCAGCGACAACCTCCGCAAGCACATCTCGATCATCCGCGACTTCGGCGTGCAGCCCGTCGTCGCCATCAACGCCTTCCCCACCGACTTCGACTCCGAGCACGAGGTCATCCGTCGCGTCGCCGAGGAGATGGGTGCCCGCGTGGCCGTGTCCACCCACGTCGTCGACGGTGGCGCGGGTGCCGAGGAGCTGGCGCGCGTCGTCGTCGAGGCCTGCGAGGACGAGGTGCACTTCACGCCGACGTACGAGTTCGAGGACTCTCTGGAGACGAAGATCGAGAAGATCGCCACCAAGGTGTACGGCGCCGACGGCGTCAACATCGCCCCCGCCGCGCAGAAGGCCCTCGCGATGTACACCGAGCAGGGTTACGGCGACCTCCCCGTCCTGATCGCGAAGACGCAGATGTCGCTGTCGCACGACCCGACCCTCAAGGGCGCTCCGACCGGGTGGACCCTGCCCGTGCGGGAGGTGCGATTGGCCGCGGGCGCCGGTTACGTCTACGCCATCTGCGGCAACATGATGACCATGCCGGGCCTGTCGAAGAGCCCCGCGGCCATGCGGATCGACGTCGACGAACACGGGCAGGTGCAGGGGCTGTTCTGAGGTAACCCGGGGGGCGCTTCTTCTCGAGGAGCGCGCCCCCGTTGGTCGAGGAGCGAAGCGTCTCGAGACCATCGGTGAGAGTCTCCTGTCACGTCACCATGGTTTCGAGACACTCGCTTCGCTCGCTCCTCAACCAACGAGGTGGGGGTGGTGAGCTCACTGCACTGCGCCCGCACTACACGGTGGTCGAGGAAGGAGCTCAGCGACTGTCGCGAGCTCAACCAACCGGGGGGGTCAGTGCTCGGCGTCGTGCCAGGAGTGTCCCGTGCCGATGTTGACCTCCAGTGGGACGTCGAGGGCGGCCGCGGCGCCCATGTGTTCGCGCACCAGCTCCGAGACGGCGTCGACCTCGCCCGGCGCGATCTCGAGGACGAGTTCGTCGTGCACCTGCAGGAGCACGCGTGAGGCGTGGCCGGCCTCGCGGAGGGCACGGTCGACCGCCAGCATGGCGACCTTGATGATGTCGGCCGCCGAGCCTTGGATGGGGGCGTTGAGCGCCATCCGCTCCGCCATGTCGCGCCGCTGCCGGTTGTCCGAGCCCAGGTCGGGCAGGTAGCGACGCCGGCCGAACATCGTCTCGGTGTACCCGACCGCGCGGGCGTCCTCGACCACCTGGTGCAGGTAGTCGCGCACGCCCCCGAACCGCAGGAAGTACTCGTCCATCAGTTCGCGCGCTTCAGCGGTGCTGATACTGAGCTGCTTCGACAGCCCGAACGCCGACAGCCCGTAGGCGAGGCCGTACGACATCGCCTTGACCTTGCTGCGCATCGCGGACGTGACATCGGCCGGTTCGACCCCGAAGACCCGCGCCCCGACGAATCGGTGCAGGTCCTCCCCCGTGCGGTAGGCCTCGATGAGACCCTCATCGCCGGACAGGTGCGCCATGATGCGCATCTCGATCTGGCTGTAGTCGGCCGACATGAGCGTCTCGTAGCCCTCGCCGACGACGAACACCGACCGGATGCGCCGGCCCTCCTCGGTGCGGATGGGGATGTTCTGCAGGTTGGGGTCGGTCGAGGACAACCGCCCCGTGGCGGCGATGGTCTGCTGATAGGTGGTGTGGATGCGCCCGTCGGGGGCCACCGACTTGATGAGCCCCTCGGCCGTGACCCGCAACCGGGTGGCGTCGCGGTGGCGCAGCAGCGCCTCGAGGAACGGGTGCTCGGTCTTGCCGAACAGGTCGGCGAGGGCGTCGGCGTCGGTGGTGTAGCCCGTCTTGGTGCGCTTGGTCTTGGGCATGCCCAGCTCGTCGAACAGGACGACCTGCAACTGCTTGGGCGAGCCCAGGTTCGGTTGCTGCCCGATGCCCTCGCGCTCGAGCGCCGCGTAGGCGTCGGACTGGGCCTGGTCGACCTTCTGCGCGAAGTGCCGCTCCAGCCCTTCGAGCTCGGCGCGGTCGACGGCGATGCCGGTGCGCTCCATGCGGGTGAGCACCTCGACCAGCGGCAGCTCGATGTCGGCGAGCAGCTCGGCGCCCCCGGCGGCCTCGACCTCGGCGCCGAGCGCCACCCACAAGTCGGCGACGGCGCGGGCACGGCTCATGGCCTCCTCGGCCTCGACGTCGTCCTCACCGACGGTGAAGTCGAGCGTGCCCTGGCCCTTCGGTTCTTTGGCCGGGGAGGCGAGTTCGCGGTGCAGATACCGCACGGTGAGGTCGGCGAGCTCGTAGCTGCGCTGGTCGGGGCGCACCAGGTAGGCCGAGAGGGCGGTGTCCCCCGCGACCCCCCGGACGTTCCAGCCGCGTTCGGTGCACATCTGCACGTGCGGTTTGGCGTCGTGAAAGACCTTGCGGCGCTGAGGGTCGGCCAGCCACGCGGCCACGGCGTTCTCGGCGGCCTCGTCGAGATCGGAGACGCGGAAGAAGGCGACCGCCTCGTCCTCGGCAGCGATGGCGATCGCGTCGACGTCTCCCTCCCCACCGGCCCATCGGCCCAGGATGGTGACGCCCGCGGTCGTGCCGGTCGGGGTGTGGGCGTCGAGCCACGCGGGGATCTCGCCGCTGTCGAGGACGTCGCCGTCGACGTCGAGGGCCTCCCCCGCCTCGGGCTGCGGCGCCTCCAGCGTGGCGAAGAGGCGATCACGCAGCACGCGGAACTCGAGGCCGTCGAAGACGCGGTGCACCTCCTCGCGGTCCCAGGACACCCGCTCCAACTGCTCCGGGCTCGTCTCCAGCGGGACGTCGCACACGAGCGCGTTGAGGCGACGGTTACGCAGCACCCCGTCGAGGTGGTCGCGGAACGACTGACCCGCCTTGCCCTTGATGGCACCGGCGTTGGCGACGACACCCGTGAGGTCGCCGTACTGGCCCAGCCATTTGGCAGCGGTCTTCGGGCCCACACCCGGCACGCCGGGCAGGTTGTCGCTCGACTCCCCCACCAACGCCGCGAGGTCCGGGTAGCGCTCCGGCAGCACCCCGTACTTGGCCTCGACGGCCGCGGGGGTCATGCGTGCCAGCTCAGAGACGCCCTTGACGGGGTACAACACCGTGACCGTGTCATCGACAAGTTGGAGGGCGTCGCGGTCTCCGGTGACGATGAGGATCTCGTCGAACTCACCCGACTCCCGCGCGCTCGTGACGAGCGTGGCGATGACGTCGTCCGCCTCGTACCCCTCGACGCCCAGGTGGGTGATGCGCAACGCGTCGAGCACCTCCTTGAGGAGGTCGACCTGCCCGCGGAACTCGTCGGGGGTCTTGGCGCGCGTGGCCTTGTAGTCGGCGTACTCCTCGGTGCGGAACGTCTGCCGCGACACGTCGAACGCGACCCCCAGGTGCGTCGGCTCCTCATCGCGCAGCACGTTGATGAGCATGGCCGTGAAGCCGTACACCGCGTTGGTGGTCTGCCCGGTGGTCGTCGAGAAGTTCTCCGCCGGCAAGGCGAAGAACGCACGGTAGGCCATCGAGTGTCCGTCGAGAAGGAGAAGTCGGCTCACGCATGCGAGCCTAGACGCACCCACCGACAACGCGGACCACTCACCCGGTCGCGCGCCGCGAAGGAGCGAGATGAGCGACCCCACCACCCCGGCATCCACCGGCACCCCCGCCGACTTCGGCCCCGGAGTCCAGGGCGACGGCTATACGGGGACCCTCATGGAACGCATGGGCATCGAGATTCTCGAGGCGTCTCCCGAGCGGGTCACGGGCACGATGCCCGTCGAGGGCAACGTGCAGCCCTACGGTATCCTCCACGGTGGTGCGAGCGCGGTCCTCGCCGAGACCCTCGGCTCGGTCGCCTCCGCACTCCACGCCGGGAAGGAGCGCGCCGCGGTGGGTATCGAGCTCAACTGCACCCACCACCGCGCCGCCCGCACCGGCACGGTCCACGGCGTCGCGACACCGGTTCACCGGGGCGGCAGCGTCGCCACCTACGAGATCGTCATCACCGACGAGGACGACAAGCGCATCTGTACTGCGCGCTTGACCTGCATGATCCGCCAGCGCCCCCCGGCGAGCTGAGGTCACACACGCCCGTTGGTCGAGGAGCGAAGCGTCTTGAGAGCATGATGAGCCTCTCCCATCAGCTCACAATGGTTTCGAGACACTCGCTTCGCTCGCTCCTCAACCAACGGGGGGGAGACCATCGCGCTTCTCGCCCACGCCGTTGGTCGAGGAGCGAAGCGTCTCGAGACCACCGCCCACGTCACTACGTCAGACCT
>JAUNTP010000118.1:1932-4256 GCA_030538585.1 Mobilicoccus sp. | reverse complement strand
CGATGGTCTCGAGACGTCGCTACGCTCGACCAACGGGGCGGGTGAGGCCATCGCGCTCCTCGACCAACGGGGAGGGGTGCCGGGGGAAGTGTCAGGTGGCGGCCAGGGCGATGTCGTCGCGTTGGCGTTGGGCACGGCGGCGGCGCTGGAGCAACAGTTGGTCGACCCCGCCTGCGCGGGACTCCGGGCCGCGGAGGCGGCGCATGAGCGCGTGGGTCTGGGCCACTCGCCGCGTCACCGTGGCAGCGAACCCGAGCCGCGCCAGCGCGCGATGCGTGTCCTTGGCCGACGTCGGCACCGCTGAGGAGACGTGCTCGATGCCCCTCTTGTGCGCGCTCGTGGCGGCCGCCGTGAGGAGCGTCTTGCCGACCCCCATGTCGCGGAACTCGGGCACGACGTAGGTGTCCTCGATGCCGAGGGACGGCACATCCAGTTGAGCCGTCATGGGGTGGCTCGTCAGCCACACGTACCCGACGACCTGCCCGTCGACGACAGCCAGCAGCACGGTGACGTAGTCGCGGAGCACCGCCTCACGAAAGCGGCTCTCTTCCACGGCGCGCCGCGCACTGTCGGCGGCGTACCCCATCTCCACACGGCGAGCGATCCACAGCACAGCCACGTCATCGACGTCGGCATCGGACATGGGCACGACGGACGGGTGCACACGAGGCACGGCGGCACTCCTCGCAGGGGGTGGTGCGGCACGCTCGCCGGTGATCGGTGCAGGGGTGATCGGACCGACGCCGCGCAGAACCACGGATGGGCGCTGGGGTACCTCGCAGCATACTGGTCGGTCGACCGACCCGGAACCGTTGCCCGCGGAATCAGTGACAGGAATTGCGGCCGGCACCTCTACGCTGACCGCCATGGAGCTGCTGCCCGGCACGGGAACACTCATCAATGCCCTGGCCGTCGCTGCCGGGGCCCTGCTGGGCATGGCCGCAGGACACCGTCTTCCCGAGCGCACGCGGGACACCGTCACCGACTGTCTGGGTCTTGTGACGTTGCTCATGGCCGGCCTGTCGGCGACGGCCGTCACCTCCCCCGCGCTGTCGGCGGCGGTCGGGTCCAGCGCCCCGGTCCTCATCGTGCTCGGGAGCCTGCTCATCGGCGGTATCACCGGTTCGCTGCTGCGCATCGAGGACCGGCTCGAATCCCTCGTCGTCGTGCTCCGGGGGGCCGTGCGACGTCGCCGCGCCGCGCCGGTCGGGGCAGGCTCGGCCCAGGCGCCGGAGGACGCCGACGAGGCGAACGCTCAAGCACGTTTCGTGGAGGGGTGGCTCACCGCCACGCTGCTGTTCTGCGTCGGACCGCTCACGATCCTCGGGTCCCTCAACGACGGCCTGGGGCGGGGCATCGATCAACTCGCGGTCAAGTCCGCGCTCGACTTCTTCGCCGCCATGGCCTTCGCGTCGACCTTCGGGATCGGCGTCCTCATGTCTGCGGTCTCGGTGCTCGTGATCCAGGGGTCGCTGACCCTCGTCGGTATGGCCCTCGGCGCCGTCATGCCCGAGGCGCAGATCATGGCGCTGACCGCCACCG
Source organism: Mobilicoccus sp. (assembly GCA_030538585.1). Classification (GTDB taxonomy): domain Bacteria; phylum Actinomycetota; class Actinomycetes; order Actinomycetales; family Dermatophilaceae; genus Mobilicoccus. The sequence goes on along the minus strand of JAUNTP010000118.1, from coordinate 2,714 downwards.
GTGGCTTGCTGCTCGTCGGGATCGCGTTGCGGCTCCTCGACATCAAGCGGGTACCCGTGGGTGACCTCTTGCCGGCGCTCTTCGTCGCGCCCCTGCTCACCGCCCTCGTGACGGCGGTGATGACGTGACGGCGATGAGCTGAGGGCTCAGTGCGGCAGGCCGGAGATGACGGCCTCCGCGACCTCCTTCATGCCGAGGCGACGGTCCATGGCCGTCTTCTGGATCCACCGGAACGCGTCCTGCTCGGACAGCTTGAGCTGCTTCATGAGGATGCCCTTGGCCCGGTCGACCGCCTTGCGGGTCTCCAGGCGGTCGGACAGATCCGCGATCTCGGTGGTGAGCTGCTGCCACTCGACCCAGCGCGATCGGGCGATGTCGATCGCGGGGCGCAGGTCGTCGATGGTGAAGGGCTTGACGACGTACGCCATGACGCCCGCGTCCCGGGCTCGCTCGACGAGGTCCCTGTCGCTGAAGGCGGTGAGCATGACGACGCGCCCACGGCCTCGGCCACGCTGATGCCGTCCATCTCGGGCATCTTCACATCGAGGATGGCGAGGTCGGGACGGTGCTCCCGAATGGCCTCCACGGCCTGAGCCCCGTCGCCGCACTGGGCGACGACCTCGTAGCCGGCCTCCTCGAGCATCTCGGCGAGATCGAGCCGGATCAAGGCCTCGTCCTCGGCGATGACGATGCGCAAGGCGCTCTTGGGCGTGTCAGGCGTGGAGTTCTTGTCAGTCACGCCCCTCAGTTTACGAGGCCGCCGACGCGGTGATCCGGCCTAG
>JAUNTP010000118.1:0-1922 GCA_030538585.1 Mobilicoccus sp. | reverse complement strand
TGCGCAAAGAGTGGCGAGGTGTACCCCACATGCGGGGTGAAGGAGTGCCGGGAGCGGGACTTGAACCCGCACGACCTTTCGGCCAAAGCATTTTGAGTGCTCCGTGTCTGCCATTCCACCATCCCGGCGGGGAGGTGCCGCGATCATTCTAGCGGCGGTTCACGCCTGCGCCCGCACGCGGGTGACGTGCGGGCGCAGGACGCTGGTGTGTCGCGGGGGGTCAGTCGGCGAGGCCGCCGACCCGGTGCACCTGGAGGGCGTTGGTCGTGCCGGGGACGCCGTGCGGGCGACCCGCGACGACGACGATCGTGTCGCCGTGGGTGCACCGTCCCTGCTCCAGCAGGGTGCGGTCGACCTGAGCCACCATCGAGGCGGTGTCGTCGAACTCGGGGATGAGGAACGCGGTGATGCCCCACGTGAGCGCCAGCCGGCGGCGCGTGTGCGGCTTCTGCGTGAACGCGAGCATGGGCCGCTTGGGGCGCACCCGCGACATGCGGCGGGCCGAGTCGCCCGACGTGGTGAACGTGACGAGGTACTTCGCGTCGAGGAACTCCCCGATCTCGGCGGCCGCCTTGGTGACGGCGCCACCCATGGTGTTGGGTGTCGTGCCCAACGGCGCGATGCGACCCAAGCCGTGGTCCTCGGTGTTCTCGATGATGCGCGCCATCGTCTGCACGGCGACGATCGGCCACGCGCCGACGCTCGTTTCACCGGAGAGCATGATCGCATCGGCGCCGTCGAGCACGGCGTTGGCGCAGTCACTGGCCTCGGCTCGGGTGGGCCGGGAGTTCTCGATCATCGACTCGAGCACCTGCGTGGCCACGATGACGGGCTTGGCGTCGCGGCGCGCGAGCTCGACGGCCTGCTTCTGCACCAGCGGGACGTCCTCGAGCGGCATCTCGACGCCGAGGTCACCCCGGGCGACCATGATGCCGTCGAAGGCGCGGACGATCTCGCGGAGGTTCTCCACCGCCTGCGGCTTCTCGATCTTGGCGATGACGGGGCGGGTGAGGCCCATCTCGGCCATGATCTCGTGCACGCGCGTGATGTCGGCGGCGTCACGCACGAACGACAGCGCGATCCAGTCCGCACCGACACGCAGCGCCCACCGCAGGTCTTCTTCGTCCTTGTCGGACAGGGCCGGCACGCTGACCGCCACGCCGGGCAGGTTGATGCCCTTGTTGTTGCTCACCGTGCCGCCCTCGACGACCACGCAGGTGACGTCGGTGGCCGTGACGTGGGTGGCGCGGAGGTTGATCTTGCCGTCATCGATGAGCAGGGTGTCGCCGACGGCGACATCGCCGGGCAGGCCCTTGAACGTCGTGGAGACGCGCTCCTTGCAGCCGTCGACCTCATCGATGGTGATGGTGAAGACGTCTCCGGCGGCCAGGTGGACCGGCCCACCGGAGAAACGGCCGGTGCGGATCTTGGGACCCTGCAGGTCGACGAGGACGGCGACCGCCCGACCGGACTCGGCGGCACCTTCGTGGACCCACTTGATCTGCTGCTCGTGCTCCTCGTGGGAACCGTGGGAGCGGTTGATGCGGGCCACGTCGATGCCGGCATCGATGAGGGCGCGGATGTCCTCCTTCGAGTTCACCGCAGGACCGAGAGTGCTCACGATTTTCGCTCGACGCATGACACCAGTCTAGGTGGCGCCAAGGAGCGCTCGACACGGCCGCAATCGTCATCAGGCGACGAGCAGGTGAACAACCCGTACGCCCATCCGTCCGCTGGTCGAGGATGAGGGCAGCGACGTCTGCTACCCGTTGGTCGAGGAGGAGCGCAGCGACGTCTTCTACCCGTTGGTCGAGGAGGAGCGCAGCGACGTCTCGAGACCATCCCCGGTCGCACCCGATGACCCGCCACGAGGTGACAGGCCACGGGTTGAGGCACGGTGGTCTCGAGACGCTCGCTTCGCT
>JAUNTP010000117.1 GCA_030538585.1 Mobilicoccus sp. | reverse complement strand
CGCAGGCGTCCCAAGGCCGCGTACTGTTCGGCGGCCTCGGCGTAGCGCTGTTCGGTCTCCAGGCGTGTCGCGAGAGCGGTTCGCAGGCGGGTGTTGGCGGGGTCCTGCCCCACCGCGTCGTGCAGGACCCGGGTCGCGCCGGGGGTGTCGCCGGCGTCGGTGGCCGCAGGCGGGGTGGGAGGCGAGGCGCGCAGAGCGGTGGTCGCGGCCCAGGCCCCGAGCATGACGGCGACGCACACGAGGGCGGCGGTGACGGCCACCAGCAGCGAGCGGCCGCGGGACGGACCGGTTCGGGTCCGCCACACGACGGCGCCGGCGGCACCGGCCACGACCAGCAGCGGAGCGATCCACAGGAGCAGGCCCACGTCGTACCGGGGTGGGTCGAGCAACACCTCGGGGCCGTAGCGGGAGACGAACCACTCGCGGATCTGCTCGGGCGAGCGGCCTGCGGCGCGTTGCTCGGCGATGACGAGCCGCATGGATTCGGCCAGCGGAGCGGTGGAGTTCGCCACGTCCTCTCCGGCGCAGGCGAGGCATCGCAGCGAGGCCGCCACCTCACGGACGTCGTCCTCCGCGGAGGTCGGGGTGTCGGTGACGGCGGCGAGAACGAGCCCGCCCACGGCGACGAGGAGGGCGAGCACGAGGAGGACCCCCCGAAGCCGTCCGGGAGCACGCGCGGCGGCCAGCGGGGACGTCTCGGGCGGTCGGGTCGCGGTGCTCACGAACCCACCCGCGGTGCGACGGCCTCGTCGATCCACTCCGCCGTGACCGGGCCGGCGTGCCGGTCGACGAGCTGCCCCTGGGCGTCGACGACGAACGTCATGGGGATGCCGACCACCCCCCACTCGACCGACAGCGTCCCGTCGGGGTCGACGATGTTGGGGTAGTCGGCGCCGAACTCGGTGAGCAGGTCACGGGCGGCCCGATCGCGGTCACGCATGTTGATGCCGAGCACCGCCAGACCCTCGCCGAACTCCTCACTGGCCTCTTGCAGGACGGGGATCTCGTCGCGGCACGGGCCGCACCACGAGGCCCACACGTTGACGAGGACGACCTGTCCGCGCAGGTCGGCGAGGCTCCTGCTCGCACCGTCGAGGTCGGAGCCGGACAGTTCCGGGGCCTCCCGCGGGTAGGGGGAGGGCGCCGAACACGCGGCGAGCAGGAGCAGCAGCGCGGCGGCGACAGGCCACAGGCGGCGTCTCATGCGGCCACCCTCCTCGCCGGTGCGGGCTGGACCCGGGAGCGGCGACGGCGTCGGGGCGGCAGGGCGGCCAGCGTCCCTCCGAGCACGAGCAGGGCGGCGGAGCTCCACAGCCATGAGATGAGCGGGGTGACCGCGACGCGCACCGTCGCGGTGGCTCCTGCGGGGTCGACGTCGAGGAGCGTGACGTAGACGTCGTCGATGACGCCGGTGCGGATCGCCGGGCTGGTGAGCATGGTGGCCTGGGCCTCGTAGTAGCGCAGTTCGGGCGAAGCCACGCCGAGGGAGCGCTCGCCGCGCCCGAGGACGAGCTCGGCGCTCGCGACGATGCGTCGGCCCTCCTCGGCGCGGTCCAGATGGACGAGGGTGGCGCTGGCGTTGCCGGCGGTGACGGTGCCACCCACCCCGATCGTCTCCTCACGGACGACTTCGAGCCCTCCCGCGACGACGGCGAGGGCGGCCACCCCGACTCCGAGATGCGCGAGGGCGGCGCCGAGACGACGGCGGGTCCGCCGCGCCGCGACGTCGAGGACGAGGCCGACAAGCAGGTGCGCGACGAGGCCGGCGGCCAGGGCGACGGCGACGTGCCCGACGACCGCCCCCACGACACCCACGGTGAGGCCGGCGGCGACCAGCGGCGCCGTCATCGCGCGCAGCAACCCGGCCGGGGTCCTGCCGCGGGCGGGGACGTGCAGACCGACGGCGAGGAGCACGAGCGCGACGAGGGCGACCGGGGCGAGGGTCCGCTCGTACCACGGTGGCCCGACCGAGACGAGCCGACCGGTGGTGCCCGCGAGGATGGCGGGCAGGACGGTGCCGACGAGCACGATGGCCCCGACGACGAGCAGAGCGACGGCTTGAATGGTGAGCAGACGGGAGCGGGGACCGGGCGCCGTCGTGCCGGGTGGGATGCGTCGCAACGGAACGACCAGCGCACCGAGGGCGAGCAGGGTGAGCCCGGCGTAGGCCGGACCGAAGGGGGAGTCGCTGAAGGCGTGGATGGACTGCACGACGCCCGAGCGGGTGAGGAACTGCGCGAGGACGACGAGCACGAACCCCAGCCCGGCGAGCACCACGACACCGCGCCCCGGCGTGCCTCGGCCCGGCAGCACCAGGTGCAGCAGCGCCGTCGCAGCCAGCCACGGGAACAGCGATGCGTTCTCGACGGGGTCCCAGGCCCAGTACCCGCCCCAACCGAGCACGGCGTAGGACCACCACGCGCCAAGAGCGATGCCCGCGGTGAGCGCGATCCACCCCGCCAGGGTCCACCGGCGCACCACGGCGACCCAGGCGCGGTCGGGGGTGCCGCCGACGACTCCCGCGGCGACCGCCCACGCGAACGGCACGGCGCTGGCGGCGAAGCCGACGTAGAGCAGGGGCGGGTGCAGGCCCATCGCGACGTGGTCCTGCAGCAACGGGCTCGGGGCGAGGCCACCGGCGCCGGCGGAGAAGGGCGAGGCGAGCAGCGTCACGCCGGCGAAGACCGCGACGACGACCGACAGGGTCGCTGCGGCAGCCGGGCCGGCGCGGTGGCCCCCCAGGTGACGGGAGGCGAGCGCGGCGACCACGGCGAGGACGACCAGCCAGAGCAGCAGCGACCCTTCCAGGGCCGACCACATGGCCGTGACGCGGTAGTACGCCGGCATCTGCGGCGTCGTCACCCGCTCGGCGTACGGCAGGCCGCCGGCCTGCAGCAACGTCATCTGCAGGAGGGCGCCGGCGGCCAGTGCGCTCAGCGCCGCGGTCACGGTCGCACCCAGGGCGAGTGGGCGTGCCACCTCGGCACCGCGGGCACGGAGGATCCAGGCGCTCGCGGCCACGAGGGCGGCGAGGCCGCTCGACGTGATCAGTGCGGTGCCGAGGATCTGCGTCATGGAGTGGCGGGCCGGTATTCGTTGGAGTGACGCATCACGATCTCGCTGGCCCGGAACACGCCGCCATCGTCGATGCGCCCCTCGACGACCGCCCCCTGCCCCTCCTGGACGGCGGCGGGCAGGGCGCCCGCGTACGTGACCGTGACGTCGGTGGCCCCGTCGGTGAGGACGAGGGTCGTGACGTCACCGGTGCGGTCCATCGTGCCCGTGACGACGAGACCGGCGAGCCGCACCGGGCCCCGTTCGACGGAGCGGACCGCCTCACTCGGGGTCTGGTAGTAGGTGAGGCCGTCCGCGGTTGCCGAGGCGACGATCGCGCCGAGCCCGATCACCGCACCGGAGAGCGCGGCGACCGGCATCCACTTCACGCGCGCCTCGTGGCGACGGGCAGACCGCGCGAGGTCACCACCGATGACGCCGACTGCGACATCGACGACGGCATCGCATCCACCACGCGCGGCGTGAGGGCCCGGGTGCGGGCGACGACGGCGCAGCAGGCGATGAGCAGCATCGAGATCATGCCGGCGACGAGTGCGATGCCCATCGTCGCGTCGATCGGGGTGCCCGTGCCCGGAGCGAGGATGGTCGGCGGCTGGTGCAGGGTGCGCCACCACACCACGGAGAAGTGGACCAAGGGCACGGTGACGATGCCGAGAACCCCGGTCCACGCCGCGACGCGAGCGAGGCGGCTGCCGTCGGGGGAGGCGAGGGCGGTGAGGGCCACGTGGGCGAGGTAGACCAGGCCCATCGCCGCCGTGGTCATGACGCGCGCGTCCCACGCCCACCACGTGCCCCACGTGAGAGCGCCCCAGACCGTGCCGGTGAGCAGGGTGAGGGCGGTCATGGCGACGCCCACCTCGGAGGCCGCCCGGGCGAACGCCCAGACCTTCGCACCGCCGCGGGCGAGGTACCAGGCGCTCGCCGCGACGACGCCGACGATGCACAGGTACGCCGCCCAGGCGGCGGGGACGTGCAGGTACATGAACCGCTGCGCCTCACCCTGCACGGCGTCGGCGGGTGCCACGAGCAGACCGAGGACGAGCGCGACGACCACGCCGAGGGCGGTGGCAGCGAGGAGCGGCGTCGGGATCCTCATCGCGAGTACAGGTAGGCCGCGATGTCCCGCGCGTCCTGCTCGCTCATCGGCGTGTTCGGCATGAGGCTGCCGGGGATCATGTCCTGCGGCGTGCGAATCCATCGGATGAGCTCCTCGGGTCGGTGCGGGATCTGGCCGGCGAGGTACAGCCGGGTGTCGAGGTCGTGGAGAGCGGGGCCGACACCGTCGGCGACGCTCGGGACGCCGGGGACGGCGTGGCAGGAGGCGCACCCGTAGTGGGCGACCTTGACGCGCCCGGCCTCGGGGTCACCGTCGGGCATGGTGAGGGGGACCGTGACCGTCGGGGGACGGTCCTGGTTGGAGCCGAACCCGCCGAGGAACAACCCCAGGCCGATGATGGCCGCGAGGGCGAGCACGCCGATGACGGAGATCCCGACGAGACCGCGGCGTCGCCGGCCGCCGGGACGTGATGCGACGGCGCTCATGCGCACACCTCCAAGGCGAAGGGATTGACGGCGATGAGGACGATGCCCCACCCGAGGATGGCGGCGGACCCGATCGTGACGTAGCCGAGAAAGCGGCGCACGTTCTCCGCGCGGCGGCTCTCGCGCCACCCGATGACACCGCAGGCGATCGTGATCGCCAGCAGGGCCACGTTGACGACCGTGATGCCGACGAGCAGCGCCTCCTGCGGCGGCACCCTGCCGGCGCTGCTGTAGGCCGAGCAGATGAAGTGTTGCAGCACGAAGGAAGCCGCCAGCGACGTGATCCAGGCGATCGGGGGCACGGCGAGACCGATGACACCGGGCAGCCCCGCCCGCCCGGTGACCGGGCGGGTGTCCTCGTCGGTGGTCGACATGGCGTCTCCTCAGATCAGCGTCGCGGGCAGGAGGTCGGTGCAGGTCCACACGATGGCCCAGGAGCAGACGGCGGTCGCCCATCCCCAGGTCGCGTTGTGCAACAGCATGCGGGCGCGGAGGTCGCGCTCGTGGAGCAGCCGCGCCATGAGTGCGATGACCGACATGGCGGTGGCCACGGCGAGCGCGAACCCCTGGGCGACGAGCAGGACGAGCACCGACGAGGCGTAGGCGTGCGCCTGGTGGTCCAGATCGGTGGTCATCCACGTCGTGAGGGTGAGCGCGAGGCCGATCAGACCGGCGACGACACCCACCGACGCTGCCACCAGGTGCAGGCTGCGCCCGCCGGTCGCTGCGGCGGTCTCCCTCCCGGTGCGCGGACCTCGCGACCCCCACCAGGACGCTGCCGCGCCGATGATCGCGGCCACCCCGATGAGCCCCATCGTCACCGGGCTGTCGAGGGTGCCGCGGCTGGTCCAGGCGCCGGCGTTGACCTGCAGGAACAGGACGCTGAAGCCGATGGTGGCGACAGCCAGCAGCACGGTGGCGCACGCCCCGATCGCCCCCCACCAGCTCAGGCCGCGCGGGCCGATGATCTCGACGTCGAGTCCCGCGTAGGGCGCGACGTCCTCGGCGCTCATGTCCTTCTCGTTGCGCCAGGCCCACCCGAACAGGCCGAGCAGGACGACGCCGAGGGACGCGAACGTCATGGGGTAGATCTCCACCAGCATGCCGATCGCGGCGCCGACGAGCCCCAGGGCGGGCACGATCGGCCAGGCGGTCGGGGGAGCGGTGCGGGCCGCCGCGTCGGGCTGCGCCGCGACGATGGTCGTGAGCGGGATGAGGCGGGTGTGGGTGGGGCCGTGGTCGAACGCGGTCCGCAGCTCGGCGAACTGCGACTCGGGGGCGGGCTCGTCCCACCGGGGGTGGCGCGCGGCGACGACGGGGATGACGTCGTGGTTCGCCGGGGGCGGCGGCGAGGCCACGGCCCACTCCAGGGAGTCCCCCCGCCAGGGGTCGTCCGAGGCCGGCTCGCCCCACTTCCAGGCGTGGATGAGCGCGAGGGTGAGGATGCCGACACCGAGCGCGAGGATGAAGGCGCCGATCGTCGAGACGAGGTTGGCGGTCTCCAGGCCGAGACCCGGCAGGTAGGTGTACACGCGGCGCGGCATGCCCCACAGGCCCATGAGGTGCATGGGGAAGAACGTCACGTGGAACCCGACGAAGATCAGCCAGAAGCTCACGTAGCCGGCGGGGGCGTTGACCATACGTCCGGTGAACTTGGGCCACCAGTGCACGAGGGCCGCGAAGATCGGGAACAGCAGCCCACCGATGAGGACGTAGTGCAGGTGGGCCACGATGAAGTACGTGTCGTGCACCTGGGCGTCGAAACCGGCCGAGGCGACCATGACACCGGTGACGCCGCCCGCGACGAAGGTGACGATGAAACCCAGGGCGAAGAGCAGCGGCACCGTGAAGCGGGGCCGCCCGAGCCACAGCGTCGAGATCCACGAGAAGATCTGGATGCCGCTGGCCACCGTGATGGCCATGCTCGCCGCGGTGAAGAACGACAGCGTCACCGGAGGAAGCCCCACGACGTACATGTGGTGCACCCACAGCCCGAGGCTCATGATCGCCGTGACGACGACCGCGACGACGACCAGCGGGTAGGCGGCCAGCCGGCAGCGGACGTGGATGGGCACGATGTGGCTGATGACCGCCGCACCGGGCAGGAACAGCACATACACCTCGGGGTGTCCGAAGATCCAGAAGAGGTGCTGCCACAGCAGCGGGTCGCCGTCGGCGGCACCGATGAAGAAGACCGTGCCGGCGGCCCGGTCGAACTCCAGCAGCGTCGAGGCCACGAGCAGCGGGACGAACGCGACGAGGATGAGCAGGCCGACCGAGAGCATCGTCCACGCGAACACCGGCATCCGGTCCATCGACATGCCCGGCGCGCGGGTCTTGAGGACGGCGACGATGATCTCGATCGCGGCACCGATGGCGGCGAGCTCGGCGAGCGCCAGACCGAACAGCCAGATGTCCATCGACTTGTCGGCGAATTCCGGGCCCGACAGCGGCACGTACGCGAACCACCCCGAGTCGGGGACGAGCCCCACGAAGAAGCTGCTGTAGAGCAGGATCCCGGCGAACAGGTAGCACCAGTAGTTGAAGGCGTTGTAGCGCGGGAACGGCATGTCGCGCGTGCCGAGCTGGACGGGCAGCAGGTAGGTGGCGAGGCCTTCGAGGAACGGCACGGCGAAGAGGAACATCATCGTCGTGCCGTGCATGGTGAACAGCTCGTTGAACGTCTGCGGGTCGACGACCTGCATCCCCGGCTGGGTGAGCTGGATCCGGATGATCATCGACTCGACGCCGCCGATGAGCAGGAAGACGAACGCCGTGATCATGTAGCGGGTACCGATGGTGGTGCCCTGCACGGCGCGGATCACCCCGAGGATGCCTCGGGGCTTGTACCACACCTCGTCGAACGCGACGGTGTCGCGGGACCCGGGTGGGGCGGCGGTCGTGGCCACGGCTACTCCAAGCTCTCGAGGTAGGCCAGCATCGCCTGGAGGTCGGTGCCGGAGAGATCGGTGCCGGGCATCTCGTTGCCGGGCTTGATGGACTGCGGGTCGACGATCCACCCGGCGAGGTTGCCGCGGTTGTTGGGCATGATCCCCGCGCCGAGGGAGGCCCGCGACGCGAGGTGGGTGAGGTCGGGGCCGAACTCGCCCTGTGCCTCGGTGCCCGCGATCGCGTGACAGTAGACGCAGGAGGAGGACATGAAGACCTCGCGGCCTCGGGTGACGAGCTCCTCCTCGGTGGCGGGTTCGGCGGGCCCCCCGGGCAGCGGTGCCTCGGTCGGTGGGACCTCTGGTGCCTCCGGCGGCTGCACGGGCGCGTTCGGCACCGCGGGTGAGGGGGGAGCGGCCTGCGCGAACGCCTCGGCCCGGCCCGCGACCCACCCGTCGAACTCCTCGGGTTCGTGGGCGACGACGGCGAACCGCATGAGCGCGTGCTGGACGCCGCAGAACTCGGCGCACTGACCCCAGTACGTGCCGGGCTGGTCGGTCTCGAGCCACATCGTGTTGGTGCGGCCGGGGATCATGTCCATCTTTCCGGCCAGCGAGGGCACCCAGACGCTGTGGATGACGTCGTTGGTCGTGATCTCCAACCGGACCCGCCGCCCGGTGGGGATGTGGATCTCGTTGGCGTCGATGATGCCGCTCTGGGGGTAGCGCACCTCCCACCAGTACTGATGGCCGATCACCTCGACGACCGTGTCCTCCCCGACGTCACCGGGGTCGGTCTGCTGCAGAACGAGGACGGACTGGGCCATGATCGCCACGATGATCACCGCCGGGATGATCGCGCCGGAGACGAGCACGACGAGCGGGGCGCGGCGGTGGGCGCTCTCGGACGTGCTCTCCTTGCGGCGCACGAGGGCCACGAGCATGGCGACGACGACGATGATCCAGACGACGGTGCCGACGATGAGCATCGTCCACATGTGCCCGTCGACGGCCTGGGCGCTGCTGCCCGCCGGGTTGATCATCTGCTGATCCTGGTGGGCCTCGGCGGCACAGCCGGCGGCGAGGGCGAGGGGGAGGACGACCGCGAGAGCGCGCGAGACGCGGGTGGAACGGGGGCTCACGATGACTCCTCCACCTGGATGGTGCCGATCCAGTCCTGCTGGGCGTGCTCCTCCGACCAGAACACGTAGGTGCCGGGCGCATCGAGTCGCCTCGCGAACGTCTCACCCTCGCGAAGGGGTTCGGACCGGAACCCCTCGGCGCCCTCCGGCGGGCCCGGGAGCCCCTGGGCGCCGTCCGGCTCCGACACCACCGAGGCGCGGTCGAGCGTGCGGTTGACCCACCGCACCTCGTCGCCGGGGGAGATCGTCACGGAGGCGGGGGAGAACCCCGCCTCGGTGATGTCGATCATGACGACCTCGGGGGCGTCCGGCCCGGCGCACGAGGCGACGCTCACCGTCAGCAGCCCGGCCAGAGCGAGCGGGATCCATCGCGTCCTCAGGGCGGCTGCCCGGGTGCGTCGACGTCGGGACCCCGGATGGCTTCGGGCGGATGCTCTGGTTGTCGACGTCGGGGGAAGACCCCATGTCGGACGGGGTCGGGTCATACCGTCATCTCACTCGTCACTCCGGGCGTGGCTGGGCAGGGACGGTTCCTCGCGAGGATGAGGCCGACCCTACGCGACGACTTCGAGGTGACACGGCCAGGCAGCGTGACGGATTTCGTTCCTCAGGCGCTGCTCTGGCACCATGGGTGCTCGCGTCGTGTTTCGTGAAGGCCCCCACCGCGGGGGGATGTGCAGCCCCAACCGGGCGCATGCGGCCGAGGCGACGCAGCACCACCACATCATTCCGGGGTGACCCGTGGCACCGCCGAGAAAGCGAACGAGTCATGAACAAGCTCGACATGGTCGACAAGGCCAACCTGCGCACCGACATCCCCGATTTCCGGGCCGGTGACACCGTCAAGGTGCACGTGCGCGTCATCGAAGGCACGCGCGAGCGTGTTCAGGTGTTCCAGGGCGTCGTCATCCGTCGCCATGGCGGCGGCATCGGCGAGACCTACACCGTCCGCAAGATCAGCTTCGGTGTCGGCGTGGAGCGCACCTTCCCGCTGCACTCCCCGGTCGTGGAGAAGATCGAGGTCGTCTCCCGCGGCATCGTGCGCCGCGCCAAGCTCTACTACCTGCGCGACCTGCGTGGAAAGGCTGCTCGCATCCGCGAGAAGCGGTGACCTCGGGCGCCCGAGCGCAGCATCGCCCCGTTCCGCATCGCGGGCGGGGCGATGCCGATTCACGGCAGCCCACGGCCGAGGACGTCGGCGCCGTGTCGCGCCCCACGCGCGCCCTGTCGGACCACCCCCAGGTTCGCCCGGTAGCGTGACGAGAGCTGACAGGGGTGGGTGCCGCCGCGCGCGAGGCCGCCGGAGGTCACCCACCCGTCGAACGACGACAGGACGAGCATGACGCGATCGACCCCCGCCGATGACGGCGCAGCCGAGGGCGGCGCAGCGGAGGGTGGCTCTTCGAGCACCTCGCCTTCGTCCTTGGGGCGCTCGCTGCTCGTCTTCGTCAAGGAGATCGTCATCATCGTCGCCCTCGCGGTGGTGCTCTCCCTCGTGCTCAAGACGTGGCTCGTGCAGACGTTCTGGATCCCGTCCGCGTCGATGATGAGCACGCTCATCCGGGACGACCGCGTTCTGGTCAGCAAACTCACCCCCGGGCCGTTCGAGTTGTCCCGCGGCGACATCGTCGTCTTCGAGGACCCGGGCGGTTGGCTGGAGCCCGGCATCGCCACCCCGTCGCAGGGCGGCATCGGCGAGGGCATCAACACCGCCCTGACGTGGGTCGGGTTGCTGCCCGAGGACGAGGGCAACCACCTCATCAAGCGGGTCATCGGTATGCCGGGCGACCACGTCGTGTGCTGCAGCGCCGACGGCAAGCTCGAGGTCAACGGCACCCCCATCCAGGAGAACTACCTGCACCCGGGCGACACCCCGAGCGACATCTCCTTCGACATCACCGTCCCCCCGGAGCGGCTGTGGGTCATGGGCGACCACCGCTCGGACTCCGTCGACTCCCGGTTCCAGCCGGGCGAGGACCTCAGCCAGTCCGGGACGGTGCCCATCGACAACGTCGTCGGTCGCGCCTTCTCGATCGTCTGGCCCCTCAACCGCCTCACCTGGCTGGGTGAGCCGGAGGGCACGTTCGAGCAGGTGAACCCGCCTCCGGCGATCACGCCGTGAGCACCGTCGCCCGACGCCCGCGCCGTTCTGTCCGGCCGGCACGGCCCTCGCTGCGGATCGAACGCTCGCTGCACCGCGAGGGCTACGCGCTGGTCGCCGGCATGGACGAGGTCGGTCGCGGGGCGCTCGCCGGGCCCGTCTCCGTGGGGGTCGTCGTCGTGGCCGCCCACACCGGCACCGCACCGAGTGGGGTGGCCGACTCCAAGCTCGTCGCCCCGGCCAAGAGGGTCGAGCTCGTTCCTCGGGTG
>JAUNTP010000116.1:7632-11025 GCA_030538585.1 Mobilicoccus sp. | reverse complement strand
GCTCATGACCCCGAGTATCCACCCCGACAGCGCGACCTCACCTGCGCAAACCCACTCGTGCTGCGCGCCGCACCGCCTCGGTGAGCCGCGCCCCCACACGCGACGGCAGCCGCCACGACTGCCACGACAACTCCGTGTCGACGACGTCGTCGGTGAGGCGCACCAGCTCCCCAGGCGGAAGAGGCGCAAGCTGAGCCTCCGGAACGAGCCCCCACCCCAGCCCGGCCCGGATCGCCGCGAGGAACGCATGGTTGTCCGGCACGAGGTGGACGACGTCGGGCTCGTTGACGTCGCGGCTGCGGAGCAGGCGATGCTGCAGGTCGTCACGGTCGTCGAACTGCATCATCGGCAGAGCGCCCCAGTCGACCTCGCCGCTGCGGGAGTGCTCATCGCGCAACCCGGGCGTGCACACCGGCAGGTACCTCAACCGGCCGAGCGGCTCGACGCTGCAGCCCGTCACGGCCACCGGGTCCGACGTCACCGCCCCCACCGCCGCTCCCGTGCGCAGGTGCCGTGTGCCGTGATCCTCCATCTCCACGAGCAGTTCGAGACGCACGTCGTCCCATCCTGCCGCCTCGGCGAGCACCGGCACGAACCACGTGGCGAGCGAGTCGGCGTTGACGACAAGCGGCAGGTGACGCCGTGTCGTGGTCGGGTTGAGCTCGGCGAGGACGTCGGTCTGCAACCGCGCGACCTGGCGGGCGAAGCGCAGGAACACCTCCCCATCGCCGGTCGGTCTAGCCGGCGAGGACCGGACGAGGAGAACGCGCCCATGCTCCTTCTCCAGCGCCTTGATGCGTTGACTGATCGCCGACGGCGTGACGTGCAGGGCGCGCGCCGCGGCGTCGAACGACCCCTCGTCGACGACGGCCACGAGCGCAGCCAGATGGTCGAGGTTCATGAAGCTAACCTAATGCACCGTAAGAATCCTTCGCTGGTCTAATGAAGGCCGCGTCCCTACCGTCGTAGACATGACGACACTTCTCCTCGGCTTCGCGACCGGCGCGGCCCTCATCATCGCCATCGGTGCCCAGAACGCCTTCGTCCTGCGCCAGGGACTCCGACGGGAGCACGTCGGTGTCGTCATCGCGATCTGCGCGATCAGCGACATCGTCCTCATCACGGCCGGTGTCGCCGGCATCGGGTGGGTGAGCCAGTTGCACCCGGCCGTGTTGGACGTGCTGCGCTACGGCGGCGCCGCGTACCTCGCCTGGTTCGGGCTGCGCAGCCTGTGGTGGGCGCGCCAGAGTAGCGGCCTGTCGGCCACGGCGCCGCGCGGCGCCGGGTCGGTGGCGCTCACGTCCGTCGCGCTGACCTGGCTCAACCCGCACGTGTACCTCGACACCGTGCTGATGCTCGGCTCGGTCGCCAACCAGCACGGCCCCGACGGGCGGTGGGTGTTCGCCGCGGGCGCGCTCATCGCGAGCGGCGTGTGGTTCACGGGCCTCGGCTACGGCGCGCGCGCCCTCGCCCCCCGCCTCGCGCACCCGCGCACGTGGCAGATCATCGACGTCCTCGTCGGCGTCGTCATGCTGACCATCGCCGCGCTGCTGTTGTTCCACTGACGTAGCGTCGGGCGCGAAGGTCAGCGGTGACGAAGGAGGCCCCCGTGTCCGGATATCCAGTGCTCATGCACACCGTGCTCGACGCCCGCGACTGCCGCGGGCTCGCCGAGTTCTACCGCGAGCTGCTCGGGCTCGACTACCGCGAGGGCGAGGAGCCGCCCCCGGCGGGTGAGGAGGACGACGTCGACTGGATCGTCCTGCTCGACGGCAGCGGCCGCCGCGTCCTCGCCGTACAGGAGAAGGAGGACCTCGTCCCCTCGACCTGGCCGGACGAAGATGTACCGATGCAACTCCACCTCGACTTCGAGGTGGCCTCCCTCGACGAGCTGCACCTGCACCGGCACCGCGCCGAGCAGTTGGGTGCACGTCTCCTGCTGGACCGCTCCGACGACGTCGAGGAACCGCTGTACGTCCTCGCCGATCCCGAGGGCCACCCCTTCTGTCTGCTCACCGAAGGCGAACTAGGAGACGTGTGAGCTCGCAACACGTTTCACACCCCGTTGGTCGAGGAGCGAGCGAAGCGAGTGTCTCGAGACCACCTCAGCTCAACGCCTCATCCCGAACCTCGGGTCGCGCCATCACGTCGCGGCCCGGTGGTCTCGAGACGTCGCTTCGCTCCTCCTCGACCAACGGCTGGTGAGGTTGACGCGCAGGATGGTCTCGAGACACTCGCTTCGCTCGCTCCTCGACCAACGGGGTGTGAGGGGGTCAGCTGGGTGGGGTGAGGCCCGTGTGGTGGGCGAAGAACGTGATGACGTCGGCGATCTCCTGCGCCGCCACGGCTCGCGGCTTACCGGCGCCGTGGCCCGTCGAGGTCTCCACCCTCGTGAGGATCGGGGCGTCCCCGCCCTGAGCCGCCTGCAGGGTGGCCGTGAACTTGTGGCTGTGGGCCGGGACGACGCGGTCGTCGTGATCACCGGTGACGACGATCGTCGCCGGGTAGTGCGCGCCGTCGGTCACGTTGTGCAGCGGCGAGTACGCGAGCGCTATCCCGAAGTCCTCGGCGACGTCGGGGTCGCCGTAGTCGGAGATCCACGCCGACCCGATCGTGAACTTGTGGAACCGCAGCAGGTCGAGCACGCCCACCATCGGCGCGGCCGCCGCCACGATGTCCGGGTGCTGGGTGATGAGCGCCCCCACGAGCAGGCCACCGTTGGAGCCGCCGTAGGCCGCCAACTGCCGGTGCGTCGTCACGCCCTCGGCGACGAGATGGTGGGCGACCGCTGCGAAGTCGTCGAACACGTTCTGTTTGTTCGCAAGGCGTCCGCCGTCGTACCAGGCCGCGCCGAACTCTCCACCGCCACGCAGGTTCGCCACCGCGACGGCGCCACCGGCGCTCACCCACGCGATGTTCGTCGGTGAGAACCACAGTCCCAGCGGCACGTTGAACCCGCCGTAGCCGTACTGCAGGGTCGGGACCGGGCCGGCCGGGGCGTCCTCGCGGCGCACGAGCCAGTACGGCACGAGGGTGCCGTCCGCACTCCGCGCACGGTGCCGGGTCACCCGCACCGCGGGAGGCTCCCAGTCCTCCTCGAGGAACGACAGCTCGCGCACCGCGCCGGTCGACGGCGTGACGTGGAACGCCTGCGACGCCGACGTCACCGACGACACCGTGACCAGCAGCTCGTCCCGCTCGGCATCCCCGTCGAGGGCGAGCACCGTGCCACCGGTGATGTCGATGTGGCCCAGCGCCTCGCCGTCGAGCGACCAGCGGCGCAGCACCGGCGCGGCGTCCTCGAGGTGGGTCGTGACGAGAACACCGCCCGCGACGACGACATCCTCGGCGAGGGTGCCGTCCTGCTCGGCGAGCACCTCCCGCGCCTCCGGC
>JAUNTP010000116.1:1480-7532 GCA_030538585.1 Mobilicoccus sp. | reverse complement strand
CGCCGGTCCGAGGACATGCCCGGCCAGATGCTCACCCGCGGCTCGTCGGGCAGTTCGAGCACCACCTCGTCGTCCGTCGGGTCGGTGCCGACCGTGTGCAGCCGCACCTGCGGACGCGGCGGGGCGTCCGCGGCGTCGTCGATGTCGACGTAGCGCAGGTACACGAACGTGCGGTCGTCCCCCAGCCACTCCAGGGTGCTGAACCGGGCGACGACGTCGGGGTCCCCGGTGCGCTCGCCCGTGGTCAGGTCGAGCACGCGGCACAGTTGCTCGTCAGAGCCTGCGAGGCTCACGCCGTACACCGCGAGCGTGCCCGAGGTATTGATCGCCAGGCCCGCGAGCGAGGCGGTGCCGTCCTCCGACCACGACGACGGGTCGAGGAGTACCTCACCGCCCGCCTGCAGCTCCTCAAGGGTGCCCGCCGCGTACCAGGTGGCCTGCGGCTGCGTGCCGTCGTTGCGGGCGACGAGGTAGCGGTCCCCGGAGCGCACCGGCGCCCCCACGGTCGGGCGCAACATGATGCGCCGCAGCAGCTCCGAGAACTCGGCGTGCCCGGGCAGGCCCTCCAGATGCGCGCGGGTGTGCGCGTTCTGCTCCGCCACCCACGCTCGCGTCTCGGATGAGTCGGGGTCCTCCAACCAGCGGTAGGGGTCCGCGATCTCGCGGCCGTGAAGGGTCTCGACGACGTCGTCCTTGCGGGTGGTGGGGAAGGCCATGCCCTTGACCGTACCGGGCACCGGCGCGGGCCGCGGGGTGTGCAGCGACGACGGGTATGCGCTACCCTCACATAAACATATGCGCATGAATGCATGTAAAGGAGGTCTCATGAGCTCAGACCACGACCATCACGCCGGGGCCTCGGTGCGGCGCCTCGCGATCGCGTTCGGCCTCGTCGCCCTCGTGCTCGTAGCGCAGATCATCGGCACGGTCATCACCGGGAGCCTCGCCCTGCTCACCGACACCGTGCACGCCGCCGTCGACTCGGTCGGACTGCTCGTCGCCCTCGTCGCCGCGGGTCTCATGACCAGACCGGCCAGCGGCCGCCGCACCTGGGGGTACGCCCGCGTCGAGGTCGTCGCCGCGCTCGGCCAAGCGGCGCTTCTCCTGGTCGTCAGCGTGTACGCGCTCGTCGAGGGCATCGGGCGGCTGCTCGAACCCGTCAGGGTGCCCGGCCCGGAACTCCTCTTCTTCGGCGTGGTCGGGCTGGTTGCCAACATCGTCGCGCTCGTCGTGCTGGCCGGAGGGCGCCGCGACAACCTCAACCTGCGGGCCGCGTTCCTCGAAGTGCTCAACGACGCGCTCGGCTCGCTCGGTGTCGTGGTCGCGGCCATCGTCATCACCACCACCGGCTACCAGCGGGCCGACACCCTCGCCGCACTGTTCATCGCCGCCCTCATCGTGCCGCGCGCCGTGGTCCTGCTCCGCGCGGCCCTGCGGATCCTCCTGGAGTTCGCCCCGTCGGGTGTCGACACCGATGAGGTCAGGGAGCACGTGCTGGCTCTGGAACACGTCCGTGACGTCCACGACCTGCACGCCTCATCGGTCGCCAGCGGGTTGCCCGTGTTGACCATGCACGTCGTGCTCGATGATGGCTGCTTCGAGTCCGGTCACGCCCCCGACATCCTCGGCAGTATTCGCGCGTGCGTGCGCGAACACTTCGCGGTGTCGTTCGAGCACGTGACGATCCAGCTCGAGACCGAGGAGTTGCACCGGCAGGAGGCGCCCGTGCATCACTCGTGACGGATCAGCGCTGCACCGCGCCGCCCGACTCCTCCGGCTCTGCCGCGTCAGCGCGGGTCGTCGCGGCGGCACGCTCGTACCGGTCGGCGATCTCGTTCCACAACGGCGCGTTGTGGATGCCGACGGCCTCGGGCCGGAAGATCGGGTCGACGCCCGCGCGGCGCTGCTTCTCGTAGTCGCGGAACACCCGCATCGCCGTGCCCGTGAGGAACACGAGCGCGATGAGGTTGATCCACGTGTAGAACCCGAGGCCGATGTCGGCGAGGCCCCACGCGAAGTCCGAGGACCGGAACGACCCGAGGATGATCGAGCCCGCGAGGATGAGCTGGAAGACGATGACCGTGGGACGGGTGGCCTTGCTGCCGCGTAGCAGGTAGGCGACGTTCGTGTCGGCGTAGAACGCGAACGACAGCAGCGTCGTGAACGCGAAGAAGAACATCGCGATGGCGATGAACCCGGGCCCGAAACCGGGCAGGGCGCTGTCGATCGCCGTCTGCGTGAACGCCGGCCCGGCGGGGACGTCGGGCAGGTACTCGACGATCATCTCCCCGTCGGGGTCGACGACGTTGTAGCTGTTCGTCGACAGGATCATCAGGCCCGTGATGGTGCAGACGAAGAGCGTGTCGATGTAGACCGAGAACCCCTGCGACAGGCCCTGCTTGACGGGGTGGCTCACCTCGGCCGCCGCGGAGGCCTGCGCGCCCGACCCCGTGCCGGCCTCCGAGGAGTAGATCGCGCGGCGCACACCCCACATGATCACGGCGCCCCACATGCCGCCGTACATCGCCTCGGCGTCGAACGCGGCCCGGAAGATAAGGGCGAACATGTCGGGCAGGGTCGCCCAGTTGATGGCCAACACGACCAGCCCGAGCAGCACGTAGGCGATCGCCATGAACGGCACGATGAGACCGCAGACCTTGCCGATGCGCTTCATCCCGCCGAGCACCACGGCGCAGAACAGGGCGGCGACGATGAGTCCCGTGATGCGCTGGTCGAATCCCCACGCGTTCTCCACGGATTCGGCGATGTTGTACGCCTGGATCGACGGGCCGGTGATCGTCGTCGCGAACACGGTGCCCGCCGCGTAGAGCAGGGCGAGCGGGGCGGCGATCCACCGCCACCGGATGCCCTGCTGGATGTAATAGGCGGGTCCGCCGCGATACTCGCCGCCCACCTCACGCTTGTACACCTGCGCAAGCGAGGACTCGACGATGGCGACGGCCGAGCCCACGATGGCCGTCACCCACATCCAGAACATCGCCCCCGGGCCACCCAGGCCGATGGCGGTCGCGACACCGGCGATGTTGCCCACACCGATGCGACCACCGAGAGCCATCGCGAGCGCCTCGAACGAGGAGACGCCGCGCGAGGAGTCGCCCCCTCGCGCGAGCTGGGCGAGCATGTCGCCGATGCGACGCACCTGCGGCAGCGCCATCCGCAGCGTGAAGAACGTGCCCACCCCGAGGACGAGGTAGATCATCCACTGACTCCACAGTGCGCCGCTGACCTCGTCGACGATCGTCTGTGCCATGGGTCCGTCCTTCGCGAAGGGGACGAGGCGCAGGCAGGCGCAACCCCGTTGGCCGAACATCCTGACCCAGATGAGTGTTTCGTGGTGAATTGCGCCCCACCCGAATCGGGGAGGGGACGACGACGGCCGGTCGACGGTGATCGTCGACCGGCCGTGTGCGCGAGGCCGTGTTACTCCACGGCGGCCGTCGTGGCCGGGCCGTCGGTGCCGGGGTCCTGCCGTTCGGCGGGTCCGGCGGTCACCTCGTCATCCTGCTTGCGCGGGGTGTTCTCCACACCCGCGTCGTCCGTCTCTTCCGGCTCGAGGGCAGGGTCGGAATCCTGCTGGCTCATGGTCGTCCTCCTGATCTCAGCGCTGCGCGAGCTTGTCGATGAGGGCTTCCCCGAACGCGTCGAGGTCGCCCGGGTTGCGGCTCGTGATGAGGTTGCCGTCGATGCAGACCTCCTCGTCGACCCACGTGACCCCGGCGTTCTTGAGGTCGGGCACGATCGAGGTGTAGGAGGTCATCGTGCGCCCCGATGCGACGCCGGCGTCGATGAGGATCCACGGACCGTGACAGATCGAGGCGACCGGCTTGTCGGCGTCGAAGAACGCCTTGACGAACGCGACCGCGTCGGCGTCGATGCGTAGCGCGTCGGCGTTGAGGGTGCCGCCGGGCAGCACGAGCGCGTCGTACTCGTCGGGGTCGGCATCCTTGACCTCGACGTCGACGTCGAAGGAGTCGGCGTGCTCCCAGTCGCCCTTCATCGCCGTGATCGATCCGGACTCGGGCGAGACGAGCACGGGCTTTCCGCCCGCTTTGGTGAGGTCCTCCCACGGCTGGGTGAGTTCGGGCTGCTCCACCCCGTTGGTCAACAGGAAGGCGATCCGGGAACCGGTGATGTCAGACATCAGGTGCTCCTTTCGTCGGCGATTGCTGTGAGCCCCATACCCCTTCGGCCCGTCAGGTATGCCCGATTCAGCGTCGTCGCCACCATGTGAGCGGCGACCACCTGCGCCGCGGTTCAGGCTGCGGGGCAGTCGGCGGTGCCTCGACGGCCGCCTGCGCCTCAGCCTCGGCTCGCACGGTGCGCAGGTCGCGCCAACGCGACACCATCGCGTCGACGTCGACGCGCGGTGCCACCGCGGGCATGGCGCGCCCGACCACCGGGCGCAGCCGGTCGGCCACGACGCGTCGGTTGTAGTCGGCGAGGATCTCCCGCACGTCCTCCTCGCGGCGCACCTCGGCGAGAGACTCGGGAAACGTGGCGTGCTCCGCGCGCAGCTGCAGCACGGGGGGCATCGTCGCCGACGTATCGAGCTTCTCCCGAGCCATGAACCGCTTGGTCCACCAGTCGGGGTCGTCGACGTCACTCAGATCCAGCGGTCGACCCTCGCCGGGGAGGTTGCTGAACTCGCCGCGCTCGGTCGCCTCGCGGATCTGCCGATCGATCCAGGACTCGCCGTGACTCATCGGCCACCGCCCAAGGCGGCAGCGAACTCGGTGAGACAGAGCAGCCCGAGCGCTGCCGCCACGACTGCCATGCCGCGCCCGTCGCGCAGGACGAGGAAACCGGGGGAGGCCTCGCGGGCGCCGCGACGCAGGCGCCGCGTGTCGAGGACGAGCCAGAGCACGCCCAGGACCACCAGGCCGCACGGCACGAGGACGATCCACCCCGCCGCGCCCGCGACGTGCCGGCCCACGCCCAGCGCGGCGACCACCAGCGCCAAGCCGGTGCGCTCCCACGAGAGCAGGGTCCGTTGCAGTTGCAGCCCCGGGTCCACCGGCCCGGGGCCACGCCCGCTCATGCGAGCCTTGCGATCGCCGCCGCGAGCAGGGCGGCCGCCACCACCACGACGACGATCACCAACGGCAGCATGATCGGATTGTTCGGCAGGGGTTGCTGCTCGCGCAGCGCCCGTTCGGTCTTGGCCCATCCGCGCCACGCTTGCACCGCCGTGGCCACGCCCCCGAGCGCGAGAGCCGCCGCGGCACCCTGCTGCACGAGCGCGGGCAGGGGCAGGTCGACGACATCGAGGGCGGCCGCCGCCACCAGCAGCGCCAGCGTCGTGCGGATCCACGCGAGGAACGTGCGCTCGTTGGCCAGGGTGAACCGCGCGTCCGGCTCCTCACCATGGTCGTACACCGCTCCGGGCCAGCGCCGCGGTTCGTTGCTCATACCCCGATCCTTCCCGATGCCGGTATCGCCGCGCGGCCCCGGTGCCGCTCCGCGCCGTCGACGGCTCATCGCCTAGCCTGCAAGCGAGCACCTGTCGCCCTCCCAGATCGGAGCATCATGAGCAGCACGAGCCTGGACGTCGCGCCACCCCCCGTGGTGCTCGGGCTCTCGATCATCGCCGGGCTGTTCGCCTGGGGCGCGTTCATGTCGTACATGCCCGGTGAGCAGTACGCCGCCTGGCAGGTGGTGGGCGCCGCTGCCGTCATCACGCTCGGTGTCGTCATCACGCGCGTGTTCGCCCAGGCGCGGCACGCGTGGGCGACGGTCGTGGGCATCGCCGGCGGGTTCCTGCTGCCGTGGACGTGGTTCTCCCCGCACGAGGGCAGCCAGTTCGTCGCCGGCAGCGTCATGCTGCTCGTCGGCCTCCTGCTGCTCGTCATCGTCGTCACCCTCGTCAGCGACACCGTTCTGCGCCTGCGCGCCCGGGCAGGTCAGGCCCGTCGTCGTCGCCGCTCGTCGCGCGGGCGGACCGAAGAAGGGGCCTGACCCGCTCCTGCATCCGTTCAGGGCGTAGGGCGGTCGTTCGCCGAGGGTGCGCGGTAGGTGGTCGTGTCACCCTCGG
>JAUNTP010000116.1:0-1380 GCA_030538585.1 Mobilicoccus sp. | reverse complement strand
GGCGTAGGGCGGTCGTTCGCCGAGGGTGCGCGGTAGGTGGTCGTGTCACCCTCGGCCGCAGGGGCGACGTCGTCATCGGCACGGTCGTGGCCGGGGTCCGGCAGAGCCGCACGGTCGTGGCTCCCAGCGGGTTCGGCCGCGTCTTCGCGCGCGAGGTCGTGGTGCTCGCGGGCGGGACGCTGGTGGTCGCGATCGGCAACCTCGTCGTGCCGAGGCGTGTCACCTATCGCCGGCTCGACCGCGCCGGGTCGTTCCTCGCGCGGCGTCTGCTGTGCGGAGTGATCGGTCTGGGTGTGGACGCCGCGGTTCCACTCGTCGCGGTCCTCCTCGACGCTGCGTCCGCCGTCGAGGCGGCGGCCGTCCTTGTCGGTGCGCACGTCCGGGTCGAGCTTGTCGGCCTCGCGCAGTCGGTTCTCGTGCTCGTCGCGTAATTCGTCCCGGAGCCGGTCGCGCTGGTCGGCCTCTCGTTCGAGACGTTCGGCCTCGGCGGCCCGTTCGTCGGCCTCGGCGCGGGCCTTGCGCGCGGCGGCGTCGGCCTCCCTCGCCCGGAGCTCCCGCTCGCGCAACTCCTCTTCGCTGGTGCGCGCCTCTTCGCGGAGGCGGGCGGCGTCCTCGCGAGCCTTCTCCTCGCGGCGTCGCTTCGACGACCGGGCGAAGAGCACCACGACAATGATCACCACGAGGATCGCGAGCCCGATCCACACGAAGATCATCGGATCCATCTGGCCGATCTCATCCATCTCGGGTGCTCCCTCGCGTTCGAGGACGACGGTGTCGCCCCTACGACATCTACGGTACGAGCAGCGAGATCAAGCCGGAAGACGACGCGACCAGCACCTGGCGGGTGCTGGTTCGAGAACGCGCCGATGAACTCGCGTTCACTGCCGTGATCACGACAGCGATCGCGCGTTGATGCGCACGTTGATCCGCGCGCTCTTCGGTCGACCTCGGGCGTCGCGACGCTGCTCGGGCCAGAATCAGACCGGGCGGACGTTGCCGATGTGTTGCCAGAACCGGGCGCGGACGGTGTGGCGGGTCTCGTCGTCGAGATCGGCATGGTCGGACCGGCTGGCGAGGTCGACGAGGAGGGCGCGGTCGAGTTCGCTCGGGATCGTCGGCGCGGCGGCGCGCAGCCGCGCCAGCGCCTCGGGGTCGGCGGAGGAGCACCAGGCGACGACCACCTGCCGGGCCACGGCGTCGATGAGCCCGAGGGTGAGGCCCTCGCTGGCCTGCACCGCGGCCGCGGCGCCCGGGAGCGACAGGCCCCCGGCCTTACGGCGGGCGAACATGGCAGGCGACGGGGCAGCCGGGACCGGCGGGGTCTCGTCGGCGGTGTCGACCGTGTCGTCGGTGTCGGCGGCGCCGATGGGCTGCTCCGAC
>JAUNTP010000115.1 GCA_030538585.1 Mobilicoccus sp. | reverse complement strand
CGAGTGAACCCCTGAGCGCGTCGAGCGCCCGTTCCTGTCCGCAGCGCGCCCGATTCTGCCCGCGTCGGCCCCGCACGGACCCGCTCACCCCTTCCCCGTCACGCCGAGATCACATTGCGCGGGAAAACCGTCGGAACACCCATCACCGCCTTCTCCCCAGTGCTAACTTCACGCCAACCGCAACGCCCGAGACGGTGAGGCGTTTGGCCGTGACCACACGATTCGGTGCTCGACACCGACGGGGAGGACGACGGATGGACCTCAACACGCACCTGTGCCACGGGGCACGGGCGAACGCGGGGACGACGCCGTGGACCTGATCATCTACGTAGCGCGTCGCATGGCCAATTACCTCGTCATGATCTTCGTGGCGACGACCATCGCCTACTTCGCGGCGGTCACCTTCATGCGCCCCCAGGTGCGGCTGCTGGAGCGCACGCCGCGACCCACGATCGAGCAGGTCAACGAGCAGTTGCGGGTCATCGACCTCGACCCCAACATGTCGGCGGTGGAGCGCTACTGGCAGTGGCTGACCAACATCGTCCTGCGCTGGGACTGGGGCTACGGCGCGAACGGCTCGAACATCAACTCGGAGTTCTTCAGCCGGGCGCTCGTCTCCGGCCGCCTGGTGCTGCTGGCGACGGTGCTCGCCATCGTCATCGGTGTCTCCCTCGGCGTCATCGCCGCCGCGCGCCAGTACAAGATCAGTGACCGCATCATCACCTACGGCACCTACTTCATCTCGGTGACGCCCGCGCCGGTCACTTACCTCGTCATCCAGCTCTCGGCCATCAAGGCGAACGAGAGCGCCGGTCAGCGACTTTTCTACGTGACCGGAATGCGGTCGGCGAGACCACCCGCCGAATGGTGGCCGCGCCTCATCGACCAGATGCAGCACCTCATCCTGCCGACCGTCGCGCTGACGATCGTGGGGTACGCGAGCTACACGCTGCTGCAGCGCTCGCTCCTGCTCGACAACGTCAACGCCGACTACGTGCGCACGGCCCGCGCCAAGGGCCTCACCCGCATGCAGGCGGTGCGCAAGCACGCGCTGCGCACCTCCTTCATCCCCGTTGCGCAGAGCATCGCGTTCCAGATCCCCGCCATCTTCACGGGCACGTTCATCATCGAGACCGTGTTCGCCTGGCAGGGCCTCGGCAGATGGGTGCTCGATGCGATCACGGTGACGCAGAGCGTCAACATCGCCGTCGCCGGTGTGGCGTTCGGTGGGTTGATGTTCGCCATCGGAGCCATCCTCGCCGACCTGTCCGTAGCGATCGTCGATCCGAGAGCCCGGGTGAACTGACATGAGCGACAACACCCCCCGCCGTCCCGACGACGAGCGCCCCGACCCGCAGCCAGAGGGCGGCAGCCACGCGCAGGGCTCCTCGTCCGATCCGGGCGCTCGGGAGCACGAGACGTCGGCCTCCGACCCCTCGTTCCGCGGCACCTCCGACAACCCGCTGACCCAGCCGCGGCGCGACTACCTCCCGGACACGCCCATCGCGGACACGGCCAACTCCCCCGCCCGTCTCGGCAGCGCCTCGGTGCCCCGCTCGACGGTGACTCAGGTCACGGCCGAGGCCCAACTCGTGGCAGGCCAGAGCGCCGACGCCGCGCAGGGCGTCGAGGCGGAGGCCAAGGTCACGAACAAGGCCGCCCTCATCATCCGCCGTCTGCTGCGCAACAAGGGGTCCGTCGTCGGCCTCATCATGTTGGGCCTGGTCACCCTGTTCGCCCTGTTCGGCAACATCGGGAACAACTGGACCTACCTCGACCAGGACCTGCTCAACCTGGGCCAGCCTCCAGGCACGGCCGGGCACCGCCTCGGCACCAACTCCGGCGGCGTCGACCTGTGGGCGATGCTCGTGCACGCGACCGGCCGCTCCCTGCTCATCGCGTTCTCGGTCGGTATCGGCGCCCCGCTCATCGGCGCCGCCTACGGCACCGCGATCGCGTTCTGGGGCGGCCGGCGCGAGAAGGTCGGCATGTGGATCCTCGACATGTTGATCCTCATGCCGTACTTCCTCATCATCGCCGTGATCATGGGCTCCACCGGCGGAAACTCGTTCGTCCTCGCCGGCATGCTCGTGGTCTTCACCTGGACGACCATCGCCCGTGTCGTGCGCGCCACGACCGCCTCGCTACGGGAGCGGGAATTCGTCAAGGCCGCCCGGTACTCCGGTGTCAACGACCTGACGATCATCCGGCGCCACATCATCCCGAACATCGGGTCGCTGCTCATCATCAGCATCATCACGGGCACCTACGGCGCCATCCTCGCCGAGACCGCGCTGAGCTTCCTCGGCGTCGGCGTCCGGCCGCCGGATGTGTCGCTCGGCTCCCTCATCGGCCAGTCCGCGAGCCAGATGGCCGCCTACCCCTGGATGTTCTGGGGCCCGGCCGTGTGCCTGATGTCCATCACGTTCTCCATCGCCCTCATCGGTGATGGCCTGCGCGACGCGCTCGACCCCAACAGCAAGGCAGGAGGCCGCGCATGAGCACCCAGTCGCGGATCGTCACCCCCCGCGGTGCGTCCGACCCGATCCTCTCGGTGCGCGACCTGAACGTGCACTTCGCCACCGAGGCCGGCCCTGTGCACTCGGTGCGCGGTATCGACTTCGACGTCCACCCCGGACGCGTGCTCGGCATCGTCGGCGAGTCCGGCTCGGGCAAGTCGGTGACCTCGCTCGCCATCATGGGTCTGCTCGCCGACAACGCCCGCGTGGAGGGGTCGATCACCCTCAACGGGGATGAGCTCCTCGGCAAGACCGACAAGCAGATGAGCCGCATCCGCGGCCGCGACATCGGCATGGTGTTCCAGGACCCGCTGAGCTCGCTCACGCCGGTGTTCACCGTGGGTGACCAGATCATCGAGGCGCTGCGCGCGCACGGCAACATCAGCAAGAAGGCCGGCCGCGCCCGCGCCATCGAGTTGCTCGACGTGGTCGGCATCCCCAGCCCGAAGACGCGGGTGGACTCCTACCCGCACGAGTTCTCCGGCGGTATGCGTCAGCGCGCCGTCATCGCCATCGCCATCGCGAACAACCCGCGCGTCATCATCGCCGACGAGCCGACGACGGCTCTCGACGTGACGATCCAGGCCCAGATTCTCGACGTGCTGAAGGTCGCCCAGCACGAGACCGGCGCCGGCATCATCATGATCACGCACGACCTCGGTGTCGTCGCGGGCCTCGCCGACGACGTCATGGTCATGTACGCGGGGCGGCCGGTCGAGAAGGGCCCCGTCGACGCCGTCTACGGTCAGCCGCTCATGCCGTACACCGTGGGCCTGCTCGGCTCGATCCCCCGCGTCGACTCCGGCGAGAAGAAGAGCCTCGTCCCCATCGAGGGATCGCCGCCCAACCTGCTCCACGAGCCGACCGGATGCCCGTTCGCGCCGCGGTGCCCCATCGCCGCCGACGCGTGTCTCGACGGCGAGCCCCCGCTGCAAGGTGTCGAGCCCGGCCATGACGCTGCCTGCATCCGCAGTCGGGAGTTGCGGGAGATCCACGGCGCAGAGGACATCTACCCCGTGCCGCCGGTGGCGGAGAGCCCGCTCGACCGCCTGCCCCGCGAGCAGCGCGAGGTCGTGCTCTCCACTGACGGCCTGCGCAAGACGTTCCCCCTCATGAAGGGTGCGCTGCTCAAGCGCAAGGTCGGCGAGGTCAAGGCCGTCGACGGGCTCACGTTCGACGTGCGCGAGGGTGAATGCCTCGCCATCGTCGGCGAATCCGGCTGCGGCAAGACGACGACGCTGCTCGAGATCATGGAGATGTCGCCGCAGACCGAGGGCAACATCGTCGTGCTCGGCAGCTCGATCAAGGACACGCGCAAGAGCTCGGAGGTCAAGAAGCTCCGCCGCAACATCCAGCTCGTCTTCCAGGACCCGATGGGCGCCCTCGACCCCCGCTTCACGGTGTTCGAGATCATCGCCGAACCGTTGCAGACGGCCGGCATGAAGAAGGCGGAGTGCGAGGCCCGGGTGCGGGAACTCATGAAGACCGTCGGGCTCATGCCCGACCACCTCAACCGGTTCCCCACCCAGTTCTCCGGCGGTCAGCGCCAGCGCATCGGCATCGCCCGCGCCCTGGCGAACAACCCGAAGGTCATCATCCTCGACGAGCCCGTCTCGGCCCTCGACGTGTCGATCCAGGCGGGTGTCATCAACCTGCTCGACAAGCTCAAGGCCGAACTCGGCATCAGCTACCTCTTCGTCGCCCACGACCTCGCCGTCGTGCGGCACATCTCCGACCGGGTCGGGGTCATGTACCTCGGCAAGTTCGTCGAGATCGGTGACGTCGACGCCGTGTTCGACAACCCCACGCACCCGTACACGCGCGCGCTGCTGTCGGCCATCCCGATCCCCGACCCGGAGGTCGAGCGCACCCGCGAACGCATCCTGCTCTCCGGCGATCTGCCCAGCCCGATGGATCGACCCGAGGGTTGCGACTTCGCCTCCCGCTGCCCCGTGTTCAACGGTCTGGACGAGCGCCGCCGACAGCGGTGCCGCACCGAAGAGCCACCGCTCACCACCACCGGTGCACCCGATCACCACCAGGCCTGCTTCTACCCCGACGAAGAACTCGTCACCACCGCCGTCACCTCGCACGGCACCATCTCCGCCGACGGATCGTCGGGGAGCCATCAGGAAGGAACCTCATGATGAAGAATCGCCGGATGCAGCTGGCTTTAGCTGCGGCCATGAGCGGCGCCCTGCTCCTGTCGGCCTGCGCCGACGGCGGCAACGGTGGCGGCGGGTCCCCGGGCGACAACGGGACCGCCGGCGGCGACAACGGCGCTGCGGGCACCGACAGCCTCGACGCCAGCAACCCCCAGGACCGCGACGCCCTCCAGCAGGGTGGCGAGCTCAACCTGCCGATGGAGTCGTTCCCCACGAACTTCAACGGCTGGCACGTCGACGGCAACCTCTCCGCCTGGAGCACGGTCACCAACGCGACCGACCCGATGATGTTCCTCTACTCCCCCGAGGGCGAGGTGAGCAACCGCCCCGAGTTCCTTACCGAGATGCCCACCACCGAGGAGGTCGACGGCAAGCCGGTCGTCACCTACAACCTCAACCCCGACGCCGTGTGGAACGACGGCACGAAGATCGACTGGACCGCGTTCGAGGCGACGTGGAAGGCCAACCGCGCACCGGTCGACAAGGAGCAGTACAACAACATCGCCAACGCTGGGTATGAGGACATCGAGTCCGTCGAGCAGGGCGACAACGAGAACCAGGTCAAGGTCACGTTCGCGCGTCCGTTCTTCCCGATCACGCAGGTCTTCAGCGGCCTCGTCCACCCCAAGCTCGGCGAGTCGCCGGAGGCCTTCAACGACACGATGAAGGAGGACGTCCACTCTGAGCTGCGCTCGGGCCCCTTCAAGATCGAGTCGATCGACAAGACGGCCCAGACCATCGTGCTCACCCCCAACGAGAAGTGGTGGGGCGATGCGCCGATGCTCGACCAGATCGTCTACCGCCAGATGGAGCCCTCGGCCGACATCCCGGCGTTCCGCAACGGCGAGATCGACATGGTCGGCCTCGGCAACAAGGCCCGCTACGACCAGGCGGCCGGCGCTCCCAACATGGAGATCCGCCAGAGCCAGCGCCTCACCACGCGCGTGTTCGTGTATAACTCCGAGGCCACCGCGCTCTCCGACGTCAACGTGCGCAAGGCCATGTGGCAGGGCATGAACGTCGAAGAGCTCAAGTCGGTGCAGTACTCGGGCATGGACTACGAGGAGGAGCCCGTCGGCTCGTACCTGTACTTCAACTTCCAGGAGGAGGCGGAGAACAACGTCCCCGTGGAGTTCGACGTCGAGGCCGCCCGCCAGACGCTCACCGACGCGGGCTACACCGAAAACGCGAACAACATGTTCGAGAAGGACGGGCAGCCGCTGCAGGTGCGCTACACCGCCTTCGGTGACGACCCGATCACCTCGGCCCTCGCGCAGACGATCCAGACGCAGATGCAGGCCATCGGCATCGACCTCGAGATCGACATCCGCTCGGGTGCGCAGTTCGGCGAGACGATGGAGCAGCGCACCTTCGACTTCCTCGGCATGGCGTGGAGCTCCGGCAGCCCCAGCCCCGTCACGGGCCTGTGCCAGATCATGTGCTCCGACTCGAGCAGCAACTACGCCCAGGTCGGCACGCCGGAACTCGACGAGCGCATGAAGGCGATCGGCTCCATCGAGGACGCCGGTGAGCAGGCCGCCGAGATGAACGCCATCGAGAAGGAATGGCTGGAGCAGTACGGCCAGCGTCCGTGGACCAACGGCCCCGCAATGGGCGCCTACCGCACCGGGCTGGCCAATCTGGGCCCCGCCGCCTTCGCCTCCCTCACCCCCAAGTGGGAGAACGTGGGCTGGGAGCAGAACTGACACCCACCCGCAGTGAGTGATTGACCGATCCGGTTTCGAGAATTTCTCGGAACCGGATCGGTCATTTCACGCTCCGGAAGTGACGGCCCGGTAAGGTGGGGTCATCTACGAGACGCCCGCGTCGCTGACCGGCGCCCCTGCGGAGCATCGTCGCTCGACTCTTTCGTCGAACGATCTCGGTGCATCGTCTCGACGGTGGCAGACCGCCCCCGGTACCACGAGGAAGGACCAATCCCATGAAGAGTCGCCGGATGCAGCTGGCCCTCGCAGTGACCATGAGCAGCATGCTCGCCCTCTCGGCCTGTGCCGGCGGAACCAACGGGGGCACGACGCCCGGCGACGGTTCCACCGCGGGTGACGTCGAGGGCGCCGGCGACGGCGTCGTCGCCGACAACCCGCAGGATCGTGACAGCGTCGCCGACGGTGGCGTGCTCAACCACCCCCTCGACACGTTCCCCACCAACTTCAACGGCAGCCACGTCGACGGCAACCTCGGCGAGTGGAGCCGCGTCACGAACGCCACCGACCCCTCGTTCTACCTCTACTCCCCCGAGGGTGAGATCGAGCCGCGCACCGAGTTCCTTCAGGAGATGCCTGACGTCAGCGAGGAGGACGGCAAGCAGGTCATTCGGTACACGCTCAACCCCGAGGCTGTGTGGAACGACGGCACGCCGATCGACTACACCGCGTTCCAGGCCACCTGGCAGGCGTTGCGTCAGTCCGTCGACGAGGGCGGGTACAACAACATCTCGACCACCGGCTACGAGAACGTGGAGTCGGTCGAGCAGGGCGAACAACCCAACGAGGTCGTCGTCACCATGGCGGAGCCCTTCTACCCGGTCACCCAGTTCTTCTCCGGCGTCATCCACCCGACGCTCGGTGAGTCCGCCGACAACTTCAACGACCTCATGAAGTCCGACGTGCGCGCCGACCTGCGTTCGGGACCGTTCACCTTCGAGAGCCTCGACACCACCGCCCAGACCATCGTCCTCGTGCCCAACCCCACGTGGTGGGGCGAGACGCCCAAGCTGGAGCAGGTCGTCTTCCGTCAGATGGAGGACTCGGCGAGCATTCCCGCCTTCCGTAATGGCGAGATCGACTTGGTGAAGACCTACACCAACTCGCGTATGCAGGAAGTCGCGGGCGCGCAGGGCCTCGAAATGCGGCAGAGCCCGCGCCTCGTGCGTCGCGTCTTCGTCTACAACTCCGAGGCCACTGCCCTCTCCGACGTCGAGGTCCGCAAGGCTCTGTGGCAGGGCATGAACGTCGATGAGCTCAAGACGGTGCAGTACTCCGGCATGGACTACGAGGAGGACGCGGTCGGGTCCGTCATGTACTTCAACTTCCAGGAGGAGTACGAGGACAACCTGCCCGTCGAGTTCGACGTCGAAGGCGCCAAGGCGACCCTCGAAGGCGCCGGGTACACGATGAACGCGAACAACGTGTTCGAGAAGGACGGCCAGCCGCTCACCGTGCGCTACACCGCGTTCGGTGACGACCCGATCGTCACGGCCCTCGCGCAGACCATCCAGACGCAGATGCAGGCCATCGGCGTCGACCTGCAGCTCGACATCCGCTCCTCCGCGCAGTTCGGCGAGACGATGGAGCAGCGCACGTTCGACTTCCTCGGCATGGCGTGGGGCTCCACCAGCCCGGCGCCCGTGACGAGCCTGTGCCAGCTCTACTGCTCGGACTCGAGCAGCAACTACGCTCAGGTCGGCACCCCTGAGCTCGACGAGCGCATGCGCCAGATCGGCTCGTTCGAGGACGCCGCCGAGCAGGCCGCCGAGATCAACGCCCTCGAAAAGGAGTGGATGCAGGAGTACGGCCAGCGTCCGTGGACCTACGGCCCCGAGCTGTGGGGCTTCCGTGAAGGCCTCGCCAACTACGGCCCCGCCGCCTACCGCTGGATCACCCCCAAGTGGGAGAACGTCGGCTGGCAGACCGGCTACGAGCGCTGATCCGCACGCCTCGTAGATCCATCTGAGACCGACACGGGCCGGTCCCGCCACCAGGCGGGGTCGGCCCGTGTCGGCGTTTCGAGGTGCCTGCGCTTGAAGCGGGACCGCGAACGACGTAGACATGACGGAGGACCGACGCCGGAGAGGAGGGGTCGTGCAAAACTCTGTGCTCGCGCCGCTGGTCGCGCTGCTCGTCCTCCTCGGCGTCGCCTGGGCGGGCCTGTTCGGCCTCACCCGCGTCAGTTCGGAGGCCGCGGAGCAGCCGCGTAGCCCGGCGGCCACGGCGCCGTCCTGGGACGCGCCGCAGGCGGGCGGCTCACCCGCCCCCCGCCCCACCCCTTCCCCCGGTCTGGGCGACTCGCCCGCTCGCGGCGACTCCCCCGGTCTCGGTGACTCGCGTGCG
The DNA here is from genome assembly GCA_030538585.1 of Mobilicoccus sp. Classification (GTDB taxonomy): domain Bacteria; phylum Actinomycetota; class Actinomycetes; order Actinomycetales; family Dermatophilaceae; genus Mobilicoccus. The sequence goes on along the minus strand of JAUNTP010000115.1, from coordinate 2,279 downwards.
CCGGCGAGCGACGAGGGCGGTTTCAGCGACGCCATCCCCGGGGAGCACCAGGTCGAACCGCGCCGCAACTCGGGCGGGTTCCTCGACCGGCTCGCCGGGCGGGACGGGACGGCGACGACGACCGACCGCAATCCAGGCACCGACGCCGACGCCGACGGCCGCACCGACATGCCGTCCTTCCTCGACCGTCTCGCCGGGCGTCAAGCCCCCGGCGAGACGACCAACGCGCCGACCGCGACCGACACCAACCCGCGCGACCCGGCAGGCCTCAGCAACCGCGGCGCGGCGGTGCTGATCATCGTCCTCGCCCTGCTCGCCATGGGCGGTGCGGCGAAGCGCCGCCGGTAACCCCCTTCGCTCGGCCCTCGACCGTCGGCGGGAGGTTCCGTCGACGTTGACGTCACGTCACCTGCGGCTTGTGGTTGCGGTCACCGCAACTGCCACCTCGGTCGGAGGTCCATCACGGCCTGTCGCGCGCTAGAGTCCGACCCATGGCGCCCATCAGCAAGGTACTCATCGCAAACCGCGGCGAGATCGCCGTCCGCATCGCCCGTGCGTGCAAGGACAGCGGGCTCGGATCCGTAGCCGTCTACGCCGACCCGGATCGGGACGCCGTACACGTCAAGGTGGCCGACGAGGCGTACGCGCTCGGCGGCTCGACGCCCGGTGACAGCTATCTCGTTCAGGAAAAACTCCTCGACATCGCCCGCGAGTCCGGGGCGGACGCGGTGCACCCCGGATACGGGTTCCTCGCCGAGAACGCCTCCTTCGCGCAGGCCGTCATCGACGCCGGCCTGGTGTGGATCGGTCCTAGCCCCGAAGCGATCGACAGCCTCGGCGACAAGGTCAAGGCCCGCCACATCGCCACCCGCGCGGACGCGCCGCTGGTGCCCGGCACCAAGGACCCCGTGGCCGACGCCGACGAGGTCGTCGAGTTCGCAGGGGAGCACGGTCTTCCCGTGGCCATCAAGGCCGCCTACGGCGGTGGCGGTCGCGGCCTCAAGGTCGCCCGCACCATCGAGGAGATCCCCGAGCTGTTCGATTCCGCCGTCCGTGAAGCCATCGGCGCGTTCGGACGCGGCGAGTGCTTCGTCGAGCGCTACCTCGACAAGCCGCGCCACGTCGAGACCCAGTGCCTCGCCGACGCGCACGGCAACGTCGTCGTCGTCTCCACCCGCGACTGCTCGCTGCAGCGCCGCCACCAGAAGCTCGTCGAGGAGGCCCCCGCGCCGTTCCTCACCGACGAGCAGAACGCCGAGCTCATCCGCGCCTCGGTCGCCATCCTCAAGGAGGCGAACTACCAGGGCGCCGGCACGTGCGAGTACCTCGTCGCCGTCGACGGCACCATCAGCTTCCTCGAGGTCAACACCCGCCTCCAGGTCGAGCACCCCGTCACCGAAGAGGTCACCGGTGTCGACCTCGTGCGCGAGCAGTTCCGCATCGCCGACGGCGAAGAGCTCGGCTACACGCAGGAGGACATGACCGCCGCAGTGCGCGGGCACTCCTTCGAGTTCCGCATCAACGGTGAAGACCCCGGCCGCGGGTTCCTGCCCGCCCCCGGCACCGTCACGATGTTCTCCCCGCCGAGCGGCCCGGGTGTGCGCCTGGACTCCGGCATCGAGCAGAACGACATCATCTCGGGCCAGTTCGACTCGATGCTGGCCAAGCTCATCGTCACCGGCCGCACCCGCCAGGAAGCCCTCGAGCGGTCCCGCCGCGCTCTCGCCGAGTTCGAGGTCGAGGGCATGCCGACCGCGCTGACGTTCCACCGGGCCGTCGTCGAGGACCCGGCGTTCGCCCCCGAGGGCGACGACGCGTTCAGCGTGCACACGCGCTGGATCGAGACGGAGTTCGACAACACCATCGAGCCCTACTCCGGACCGACCGCCGACGCCGCCAGCGACACCGCCGAACGTCAGACGGTCGTCGTCGAGGTCGGTGGCAAGCGCCTCGAGGTGAGCCTGCCCGGCGACCTCGCCCTGGGCGGTGGCGGCGGCGCCTCCGGTGGCACCTCCGCCAAGCGCAAGGCCCCGCGTCGCTCCGGCGCGGGCGGCAAGGGCGGTGCCAAGGCCTCCGGCGACTCCCTCACCGCGCCCATGCAGGGCACCGTCGTCAAGCTCGCCGTCGAGGAGGGCGCGACGGTCGCCGAGGGCGACCTCGTCATCGTCATCGAAGCGATGAAGATGGAGCAGCCCATCAACGCGCACAAGGCCGGCGTCGTCACCGGCCTCAAGGTCGCCGTCGGCGAAACCGTCACCAGCGGCTCCGTCCTCGCCGAC
>JAUNTP010000114.1 GCA_030538585.1 Mobilicoccus sp. | reverse complement strand
AGCAGGGTCGTCTTGCCCGCACCGTTGGGGCCGAGGAGGGCGACGACCTCACCCGCCTCGATGCGCAGGTCGATACCGCGGACGGCCTCGACCTGGGAGCGTCGCGTCGTGAAGGTCTTCGTCACGGCGTGGGTCTCGATGACCGCTGAGGTGTTCATGCCTCAACGATGTCGCCGCCCCAGCCCCGGCCCATCAGCCGACCGTCACGCCCCACCCCTGACATCCGTCACCCGCCCGTTCCCCCACCGCTGAGACGCCTATCGCTCAGACCGTGTGTTTCTTACACGGTGTGAGCGTGGGGTCAGCCAGGGGCGCAGGCTGGGGCGAGAGTCGCGGGTGCGGGTGTCAGCGGCCGCGGAGTTCGCGGCGCAGGATCTTCCCCGTCGTCGTCTTGGGTAGTTCGTCGACGATCTCGACCTCCCGCGGGTACTTGTACGCGGCCATGCGCTCCTTGGCCCACGCGATGAGCTCCTCAGGCGAGGTCGTCTCGCCGGGGACGAGCGACACGAACGCCTTGACGCTCTCGCCGCGGTACTCATCCGGCACACCGACGACGGCGACCTCCCGCACGGCGTCGTGGCCGTACAGCATGTCCTCCACCTCACGCGGCCACACCTTGTAGCCGGAGGCGTTGATCATGTCCTTCTTGCGGTCGACGAGGTAGAACCAGCCGTCGGCGTCCATGAACCCGACGTCCCCGGTGCGTAGCTCACCGCCAGGCAGGTTCTCGGCCGTCGCCTCGGGGCGCTCCCAGTACCCGGGCACGACCTGGGGGCCGGCGGTGGCGATCTCGCCCACCTCGCCCACGGGCACCTCCTCGTCGAACTCGTCGAGGATGCGCACCATCGTGTCGAACACCGGCGCCCCGACCGACAGGGCGCCGCTGTTCTGATCGACGGGTGCCCGCCGCCCGAACGGCACGAAGTGCGACGGGCTGCTCGTCTCGGTGAGGCCGTAGGCGTTGTGGATGTAGTGCCCGGTGAGGCGCTCGACCTTCTCGGTGACCGCCGGCGCCACCGGCGCCCCACCCGAGTAGATCGCGCGGAAGCTCGCCCAGTCCTCGCGGGTGACGCCGTCCAGGCCCGCGAGTGCGATGAACACCGTGATCGAGCCGATCGTGAACGTCGGTCTGTGTTCGCGGATCGCGTCCATGACGACGCCCGGCTCGAACCGGTGCGCGAGCACCAGTGGCGCCCCGGTGAGCAGAGCGAGGCCGATGTGCCCGACCAGGCCGGTGATGTGGAACAACGGCGCGACACCGAGCACCCCGTCCTCGGGGCCGAGGCCGATCCAGTCGCGGTAGGTCTGCGCGTTGAACGCGAGGTTGGCGTGGGTGTTCATCGCCCCCTTCGGCGCACCCGTCGTGCCGCTCGTGTAGGTGAGGACCGCGACGTCCTCACCGCGCGGCTCGCGGGCGTGCACCGAGCCACCGGCCGCCTCGATGTCGGCGAGGACGGCCACGCCCTCGCTCGCCACTCGCGTGGTCCCCGAGAAGAGGCGTTGGTCGTTGCGGGTCTGGTCGTCGAGGCCGCTGCACACGACGACGATGCGGACGTCGGTCTCCCCCGCCTCGACGACACCCCGGGCCACGTCGGCCCAGAGGTCGTCGAGGCAGAGGAGTGCCACGGCGCCGGAATCGGTGAGCAGGTACTCCAGTTCGCGCGCCCGGTTCATCGGGTTGACCGCGACAGCCGCACCGCCAGCCTTCCACACGCCCAGCAGACCCACGACGAACGCCGGGTCGTTCTGGACGTAGACGGCCATCCGGTCCCCGCGCTCGAACCCCTGCTCGATGAGGTGCGCCGAGAGGGCGTCACTGCGTCGTTCGAGGTCGGCGAAGGTGAGGGTGCCGTCGAAGTAGCGGATGGCGGGCGCGTCGGGCGTGCGGGCCGCCGTGGCGCGGAACAGCTCGAGCATCGTGGCGTGCTCGGGCGTGATGGAGGCGTCCGTCCCCGGCCGGTAGAGGGCCAGCCAGGGACGGTCTGCAGCGCTGCTCACCGGGCGCCTACTTGATCGCGATGGGGTTGACCGGCGAGCCGGTCGCCTGGTGGACCTTGAGCGGCGCGGCGGCGTAGAGGAACGTGTACTGCTTGTCGCCGGCGCTGTGCTCGGCGAGATTCTCCAGGTCGGCGATCTCGGTGAGGGTCACCCCGAGGTTGCGCATGAGCGCGCAGTGCAGCGGCAGAGCGGCGCCGGTGTTCGGGTCGAAGGTGGTCTCGTTGGCGATGGTGTCTGTGACGAGGTTGGGGATCTCCATGTCCTGGAACCACTGCACGAGCTCGGGCGAGTACACGAGACCGGGCTCGCAGAAGTCCTCGTAGAACGCCTCGCCCTTCTCGAAGAAGTTCTTGAGGAAGTTCGTGCGAATGCACAGCACGTCGCGCTTCTCGATCTCGACGCCCTGGTCCTTGGCGCACGCCATGAGGTCCTCGTGGGTGAAGGTCTCCGCCGCGTCGAGGCACTCCTTGCCGCGCCAGCGAGCGATGTCGAGCAGGATGCCGCGCCCGACGACGCCGCGTTGTGCGATGGGTTCGACACTCGCTTTGTCGAGGCCGCCAATGGTGGTGCGGGCGTCGTAGCCGTTCCAGATCTTGCCGCCGTACCAGACGTGCCCGAGGGCGTCGTACTGCGTGGAGCCTTGCAGGAACGCCTCGATCTTGTCGTCGGCGTAGTGCAGACCGCCGGGGAACTCCGGACCCTTGCCGCCCTCGTCCCAGTCGCCCTCATCGAGGATCATGCTGCGCACGGCCGGGCTGCGGCCGGGCCACACCGGGTCACCCTTCGGGTCGCCGATGAGGCGCTGCAGCGTGAACACCTCGCCCTGCTTGATGTGCTTCACCCCGCGCATCACTTCGTCGGCGGTGAGGTAGTTGAGGGCCCCCACCTCGTCCTCATCGCCCCACTTGCCCCAGTTGGTGGGTGCGTCGGAGAGGATCTCGTCCATGCTCGGAACGGATTGTGCGTTCGTCATACCTCGACCTCGTTGTCGCAGGAAGGACGACCTGCGGCGGCCGTCCATCGGGTCCGGCGACCCTCCCAGAGGGGTGACGCAACGTCAAGGGTGCTTGTGGATCATGCCCGCGCGCCCGACAGCAATCGCGGACGGTGCGTCATCGTTCGCGGTCGTGGCGAATGAGCTCGACGCTGGAGACCGTCGAAGACTCCGAACGAGCATCCACCCGCGCCATAACCTCGGCAAGGTCCGGCGAGGCTACCTCCCGCTCCACCAGCGCCCGAACGTAGGCGTTCAGCGATACTCCACGGCGGGCTGCCCGTACAGCCAACTCGTGACGCACCCGCGGGTCGAGCCCTCTCACCTGCACTACAGACGCCATGCGTCCATGGTGCATCCTCCTCGGAGCGTGTGCATGCCTCATTCGCTTTGGCCGTCATTGAGGCGTACGGCTCAGCGGTCAGCCGCGCTTGTGGTTCATCGACCTCACGATGAGGTCGCCGATCGACTGGACGAGTTGCACGATGACGATGAGGACGACGACCGACATGATGAGGACCGGCGCGTTGAAGCGCTGGTAGCCGTAGCGGATGGCGAAGTCACCGACACCGCCGCCGCCGATCGCACCCGCCATCGTCGAGTACCCGATGAGGGTGACGAGCGTGAGCGTCGCGCCCGCGACCAGGCCGGGCATAGCCTCGGGCAGCAGCACCTTGCGGACCGTCTGCGCCGTGGTCGACCCCATCGAGAGGGCCGCCTCGATCTTGCCCTGCGCCACCTCTCGCAGCGCCGACTCGACGACGCGCGCAAAGAACGGGATCGCGCCGATGGCCAGCGGCACGATCGCCGCCGTCGGCCCGTAGGCCGTGCCGACGATCTGCCGGGTCAGCGGGATGAGCACGATGATGAGGATGAGGAACGGCAGGCTGCGGGTGAGGTTGACGATCGCGCCGAGCACCGAATACACGATGCGCGACGGCGTCATCCCGTCCGGTGCGGTGAGCCGCAAGATCACCCCGAGCAGGGTGCCGAAGATGAGCGTGAGCACGAACGACCACGCCGTCATCCACGCGGTCTGGCCGAGCGCGCTGAAAAGTTCGGGCAGGGCTGCCTGCCAAGGCGTCTGGTTCATGCCGCCGTCACCGTCACTCCCGCCTCGCGCAAGTAGTTCATGACCGCCTCGTCGGAGGCCGTGCCCGATTGATAGACGACCCGCAGGCGACCCACCTGGTGCCCGGCGACCCGCTCCAGGGTGCCGCCGAGAATCGACACCTCGACCCCGAGGTCGCGAGAGAGGCGCGACAGGCTCGGCTCGATCGCCCGCTCGTCCGCGAACGCGAGGGTGAGATGACGTCCCGGGATCGACAGGTCGTGCTCGCCGGTCGGGAGGAGGATCTCCGCGAGCCGGGAGGTCGGGTCGCCGACCAGGTCGAGCAGCGGGCCTTGCTCGACGAACCGGCCGGCCTCCATGAGCGCCGCCGAGTCACAGATGCGCCGCACGACCTCGGCCTCGTGCGTGATGAGCACGACCGTGACGCCGGTGGCCTCGTTCACCTGCTTGAAGAGGTCGAGGATCTGCTCGGTGGTCGCGGTGTCGAGCGCGCTCGTCGCCTCGTCGGAGAGCAGCACCGAGGGGTTGCTCGCGAGGGCCCGAGCGATACCGACGCGCTGCTTCTGCCCACCCGACAGCTCGGAGGGGTAGTTGCCGCCGCGGTCCTCCAGGCCGACGAGCTCAAGAAGCTCAGCCACCCGCGCGCGTCGCTTCGCCCGGCTCACGCCGGTGACCTCGAGCGGGAACGCGATGTTCTCGGCGGCGGTCCGGCTCGACATGAGGTTGAAGTGTTGGAACACCGTGCCGATGCGCTGACGGGCGGCGCGCAGGTCGCGCCGCCCCATCGCGACGAGCTCGACTCCGTCGACCGTGATCGTCCCCGACGTGGGGTGTTCGAGCAGGTTGAGGCACCGCAGCAGCGTCGTCTTGCCTGCGCCGGAGCGGCCGAGGATACCGAAGATCTCCCCCGAGTCGACGGTGAGGGAGATGTCGTCGACAGCCGTGACGTTCTTGCCCCGGTCGGAGTAGACCTTGGTGACGGAGTCGAGCGTGATCATCAGTTCTGGGCGGCTTCGCCGTCACCCTGGGCCGGGAGCACCGAGCCCTGGTAGGTCTCGGTGATGTAGTCCTGGATCTCCTGGCTCTTGAGCGCCTCGACGACGGCCTGCACGCGGGCGTCGTCGACGAGCTCCGGACGGGTCACGAGACCGTTGGCGTAGGGGTTGTTCTCGACGTTGTCGAGGGCCAGGGCGTCCTGGTCGGGGCGCAGACCCGCCTCGAGGGCGTAGTTGCCGTTGACGATGGACGCCTCGACGGCCGGGTCGTCGAGCGAGGCGGCGAGCTGCGGCCGGTCGATCTCGGTGAAGGTGACGTTCTTGGGGTTCTCCGAGATGTTCTGCTGCCCGACCTGGGCGATGTCGAGGCCCGGGTCCTGCGGGTCGACGTCGAGGGTGAGCACGCCCGCGTCGGCGAGGAGGAACAGGGCGCGGCCCTGGTTGACGGCATCGGCGGGGATCGCGATGTTCGCGCCGTTCGAGAGCGCGTCGACGTTGTCGATCTTGCGGCTGTACAGGCCGAGGGGCTCGATGTGCACGGTGCCGACGAGCTGCAGGTCCGCGTTGTGCTCGTTGTTCCAGTTCTTGAGGTACGGCGCGTGCTGGAAGAAGTTGGCGTCGAGGTCACCGGAGGCGACGAGCTGGTTGGGGTCGACCTGGCCGGTGATCTCGCGGATGTCGATCTGCGTGTCACCGAGCAGCCCCTGCTCCTGAGCCTGACGCAGGAGGGTGGCGTGCGGCTCGGCGTCGGCCATGATCGTCAGCGGAGCGCTCGATTCGGCCTGCTCGCCGCCCTGGGCGTCCCCGGTCGTCTGGGTTCCGCAGGCAGCGAGGCCGAGGGTGGCCGTGAGGGCGATGGCGATCGTGGGCAGGGCGCGCAGGGACATGCGAGTGGTTTCCGTTTCGTCGTGCGAATGGTCGTGCGACAGAATGGGCGGCATCGCCGCGGCCGACGCCGCCGCGAAGGGCGCGCGTGGGGTCGCGTACACATCAGAACACTTCCCCCTATGGTTTTCCAAATCTGACGTTATGGATCGCGCGTGTGCGGCGCTGCCCGGTCATCGCCGCGTCCGCGGCGGATGACACCCTGGAGCGGTGAGCACCTCCCCTGCCCTCATCGCCGTCGACATCGACGGGACCCTGCTGACCCGCCGCGGCCTCATCCTCCCCGGCACCCGCGCCGAGTTCGCGCGTGCTCGAGCCGCGGGGGCGACGATCCTGCTCGCCTCCGGCCGTCCCGTCGGGGGCTTGCGCCGCCTGGCCGAACGGCTGCACCTGCCCACCGACGGCCTCGTCTTCGCAGGGTCGAACGGCTCGGTGACGGTCGAGGCGACCAGCGGCGACGTGATCGCGCGCACGAGCCTGGACCACGACCTCGTGCTGCGGATGACGGCGTTGACGGCCGAGCACGGCATCCTCACGATGCTCTGCGACGGCGACGACCTCGTCGTCGATCAGCCGGACCACCCACAGGTGCGCATCGAGCTGGCCGGCAACGGGCTCGGCTGCCGCCCCGTCGCCGACCTGCGCACTCTGGCCCCGGGTGAGGCGCGCGTCGACAAGCTGCTCATGTACGGCCACCCCGACCAGCTCCGCCCCTTCTCGACGGTGTTCATCGAGGAGTTCGGTGAGGAGGTCGAGCACGCCTTCTCGGCGCCGTTCTACTTCGAGGCGACGGCCCTCGGTGTCGACAAGGGCTCAGCGCTGGCCGCCCTTGCCGCGGACCGAGGAGTCGACGTCACGGATTCGGTGGCGTTCGGCGACAACGGCAACGACATCCCCCTCCTGCGCGCCGCGGGAGTGGGTGTCGCCATGGGGAACGCCATCGAGGAGACCAAGGCCGCCGCCGATCGCGTCACCGCCTCCAACGAGAACGAGGGCATCGCCGCGGTGCTCGCCGACCTGTATGGCGACGGCGACCCCGCCCCTCCCGTCGAAGCCCCGGACGTGGAGCCGATGTATCACCGCGAGGTCGACCTCACCAGCGACGATTCGGCATTCATTCTCCAAGACCCGCCCCAGGACCCCCACCACTCCGGCGGCGACGGCACCCGAGGCCGCCCCTGACGCGCGGTCTCCTCGCTGCTGTCACAGCTTCGCGGCGACCTGCCGAATGAAACGGCGATACGCGTCGAGCGCCAGCGGGACGGCGAGCGCCACGACGTCGAGGTCGACGTCCACGTACTCGTGCACGAGGACGTTGCGCAGCCCACTTGAGCCGCGCAGCTCGGTGGCGAGCGACCTGTCGATCCATCCCACTGCGGCAAGGTCCCCGAAGCTGGAACGGAGATCGGACGGCGCCCGCCCGGCCTCGCGCGACACGACGTGAGTGTTGATCTCCGTGGCAAGCGTGACCACCTGAGAGAGGACGCGCTCGACTTGCAGACGAATTGCGAAGTCCTCTTCCAGGCGGGTCGCGGTGACCTCGCCCAGCGCGTCCAGGTGGTCGAGGAGTGCGGTCATCGCGACGAGGCGGGCGCGCACCCGGTCTGCGTCGACGCTCATCGGCGCAGCATCTCGGTCTGGAGGTCGCGCAGCCACCTGGTGTCCTCATACGTCATGTACGCGCGGATCTCCCGCTCCGTCGTGACCGACGGATGAGCTGCGAACAGCACCCGGGAGGTGAACATGGCCGCCTTCTGGGCGACGGGGCCGGCCCGGTCGAGGTCCATGACGTCGAGGTGGTCGCCGGGGACGAGCCCGTTGACGGCGTCGATGACCCCGAGGATGTCGCGGGGTGAGCCGGGCGCGAACCCGATCGCGATGTCGATGTCGCGCGGAGCTGCGGAGGAGACCGCGCTGCCGAACAGGGTGACAATTTCGACGTCGAACCGGCGACACGTCTGCGCCAGTGCACCCGACTCGACCGCATGGTTCAGTCGCCCCAGAGCCTCCCCCACCGAGATCCCCACGGTCTTCACCGCCTTTCCTGTGGTGACCAGGCTAACTCTGCCGCGGTGCAGGCTGTCGTGTCGCGAGGTCGACCACGCGGGTCGCGTCGCGACGCAGACCCGCCTGCGACCTGCTTCGTCGCGAACTTCACGGCGTCGCTGAAGTTCGCGACGAATCGAGGCCGTAGCGCTCAGCCCTTCTTGGCGTCGCTGCGGGCGCGGGCGGCGTTGCGGGAGCGGGTGACCTGGTCGAGGTCGACCTTGCGGATGCGCACCGCCTCCGGGGTCACTTCGACGCACTCGTCCTCACGGCAGAACTCCAAAGACTGCTCCAGGCTGAGCTTCTTCGGGGGGATGACCTTCTCGAAGTTGTCGGCCGAAGAGGCGCGCACGTTGGTGAGCTTCTTCTCCTTGGTGATGTTGACGTCCATGTCATCGGCGCGGGAGTTCTCGCCGACGATCATGCCCTCATACACCTCGGTCGTCGGCTCGACGAACAGGATGCCGCGCTCCTGCAGGTTGACCATCGCGTAGCTCGTCACCGCGCCCGAACGGTCGGCGACCAGCGACCCCGACTGGCGGGTGGAGATCGCGCCGAACCACGGCTCGTACCCATCGAACACGTGGTGGGCGATACCCGCGCCGCGCGTCTCCGTGAGGAACTCGGTCCGGAACCCGATGAGCCCACGCGACGGCACCTTGAACTCCATGCGCACCCAACCGGTGCCGTGGTTGGTCATCTGCTCCATGCGGCCCTTGCGGGCGGCCATGATCTGCGTGATCGCGCCCAAGTACTCCTCGGGGGTGTCGATCGTCAGGTGCTCGACGGGCTCGTGGACCTTGCCGTCGACGTCCTTGGTGACCACCTGCGGCTTACCGACCGTGAGCTCGAAGCCCTCACGCCGCATCTGCTCCACGAGGATGGCGAGCGCCAACTCGCCACGGCCCTGGACCTCCCACGCGTCGGGACGCTCGGTGGGCAGCACGCGTAGCGACACGTTGCCGACGAGCTCGCGGTCGAGACGGTCCTTGACGAGGCGCGCGGTCACCTTGGAACCGCGCACCTTGCCCGCCATCGGCGAGGTGTTCGTGCCGATCGTCATGGAGATGGCCGGCTCGTCGACGGTGATGATCGGCAGCGGCACCGGGTTCTCGGCGTCGGCGATGGTGTCGCCGATCATGATCTCCGGGATGCCCGCGATGGCGATGATGTCGCCGGGGCCCGCAGCACCGGTCTCCAGGGGCTTGCGCTCCAGGCCCTCGGTCATGAGCAGCTCGGTGACCTTGACCTTGTCGATCGAGCCGTCGTGCTTGCACCAGCTCACCTGCTGACCCTTGCGGATCTCGCCGTTGAACACGCGCAGCAGCGCGAGCCTGCCGAGGAAGTTGCTGGAGTCGAGGTTGGTGACGTGCGCCTGCAGCGGCGCACCCTCCTCGTACGTCGGGGCCGGGATGGTCTCCATGATCGTCTTGAACAGCGGCTCGAGGTCCGGGTGGTCGGGCAGCTCGCCGTCACCGGGGCGGTTGAGGGAGGCGCGGCCGTTCTTCGCCGAGGCGTACACGATGGGGAACTCGATCTGGTGCTCGTCGGCGTCGAGGTCGAGGAACAGCTCGTACGCCTCGTCGACGACCTCGGCGATGCGCGCGTCGGGCCGGTCGACCTTGTTGATGCACAGCACCACCGGCATCTTGGCGGCGAGCGCCTTGCGCAGCACGAACCGGGTCTGCGGTAGCGGCCCCTCGGAGGCGTCGACGAGCAGGACGACACCGTCGACCATCGACAGGCCGCGCTCGACCTCGCCACCGAAGTCGGCGTGGCCGGGGGTGTCGATGATGTTGATGGTCACGCCGTTCGGGTGCTCGGCGGCCGACGGCCCGTTGTAGTGGATCGCCGTGTTCTTGGCGAGGATCGTGATGCCCTTCTCACGCTCCAGATCGCCTGAGTCCATGGCGCGTTCGTCGACGTGTTGGTGTTCGCCGAACGCACCCCCCTGCCAGAGCATCTTGTCGACGAGGGTGGTCTTGCCGTGGTCGACGTGGGCGACGATGGCGACGTTACGGATGTCACCGCGGGTTGCAGTCTGCGTAGGCACGACGTGCATTCTCCCACGCCGAAACCGTAGGTTCGGACCGCCTGTGACCACAGGCAGCGTGGTGACCTGCCGCGGTCCGAACCTACGGTTTCGGCGTAGTAGGCGTGAGGGCGGCGAGGGCCTCGATGATGGCGGCATTGCTCGGCAGCCACATGACGTCCGCGAGGCCACGCGGGAGGTCGAGCCAGCGCAGTTCGTCGTGGTCTTCGAGCGGAGCGGGCTCCCCCGACGCCAGGCAGGCGAGGTACACCCCCATGACGTAAGGCGGTGTCAGCGGCCACACGGTCGCGGCATCGAGGCCGCCGGTGTCGCCGGTCACCCCCGGACCGGGCAGGAGCCTCCCGATCGTGACCTCGACGCCCAACTCTTCGCGCAACTCACGACGCAGCCCGTCGTGCGCGGACTCCCCCGGTTCCAGCTTCCCGCCGGGCAACTCCCAGAGGCCCGCGAGGCGCTCGGGGGCGGTGCGGCGGGCGGCGAGCAGTCGGGTGGGTCGTTCGACGTGGTCGACGAGGGCGGCGGCGGCCACTGGGACGGAGGAGGCTGGCACGCGGGCCATCGTGTCACCGTTCGGCGCGGAGACGACCTTTCACCGCAGCACAGCGCCGTGATCCCCCAGCGGACCTGCCGATCTCGGTAGCGTGTCGTCATGTTGATCGCAGACATCCTCAAGAACAAGGGCACCGACGTCGTCACGGTCGCCCCGTCCGAGACCGTCGCAGCCCTGGTGGCGTTGCTCGGCGAGCACCGCATCGGCGCCGTGGTGGTCTCCTCCGACGGCGGCACCGTCGAGGGCATCGTCAGTGAGCGCGACGTGGTGCGTGGCCTGCCGGAGCACGGCGCCTCACTCCTGGAGCGCACCGTCGCCGACATCATGACCAGCGACGTCGTCACCTGCGAGAAGAAGAACACGGTGGCCGAGCTCGCGGCGTCGATGACCGCCCGACGCTTCCGTCACATGCCGGTGGTCGAGGACGGGCGCCTCATCGGCATCGTCAGCATCGGTGACGTCGTCAAGGCGCGCACCGACATGCTCGAGGACGAGCGGGATCAGCTCATCGGCTACGTGCAGCAGTGAGATCACGCGGCGGCGTGGTCGACGGCAGGTCCCCCCCCGCGAGGGCGGGCACCTCGCCG
>JAUNTP010000113.1 GCA_030538585.1 Mobilicoccus sp. | reverse complement strand
GTGGGGAGGGCGTCGACGTAGCCGCGCCCGGCGAGGCCGTCCTCCAGGCGCCGCGCGCGGGTCCAGGAGCGCACCAGCACCCCGGAGACGAGGCCCGCCATCGACCGGTAGGCGGCCGGACGGGACGCGAACCCCAGACGCGCCTCCTGAGCGGTCCGGATGGCGCGCGCTGATTCGAGGAGCACGAACACGAGCCGGTAGGTGAGGTTCGCGACCTCGATGAGCGGGTCGGGGATGCGGGCGCGGCGCAGCGCCGAGAACAGGTCGATCATCGGGGTCGTCGTGGCGAGGAGGAACATCGCGCAGGCACCGGAGAACCCGCGAACGAACAGCGCACCGGCGGTGGGCAGCATCTCGGTAGCGATGCCCAGCCGGGGCCCGCCCTCCCACGAGAGGGTGAGGAGAACGGTGAGGGCGCCGATCGCGATGAAGAGCATCGGCGCGAGGAGGCACCGCAGCAGCAGGCGGGCGGGCACCCGGGCGGGGCCGAGCATGAGCGCGAGCGAGGCCACGCCGGCGAGCACGCCACCGGGCCAGGCGGGCAGCAGCACGGCGCAGGCGAGCAGACCCATCGACAGCACGGCCTTGTCCCGCACCCGCCGCGTGCGCCACGGACTCCCCCACGCGGCGTCGTCCATCGCGATCCCCCGGGTCACCGCTGCACCTGTCGCAGACCGGCTCGGAGCAGACGCACGTGCTGGAGAGGCTCCGCGGATGAGGGGGCGGCCCCTCCCCCGAGGTGACGGGGGAGGGACCGGAAGCGGTCACTGGGGCGAGCGTAACCGGATCCCAGCGCTGTTCGCCGAGCCGTGGTCGACATCAGCGGTCGGGTGGCGGGCGCAGGACGACTCACGAGGTCGACGCACCCGCAGGCGCCGGGGAGGCGTTCTGGCGGCGTCCGTGCAGGCGGCCGACGCAGTACCCGAGCAGGATGCCGCCGAGGGCGGCCTGGAACGCGAACAGGCCCGATTCCAGTTCGCCGGAGTCGAGGGCGAGCACCGGCTCGAACCAGGACTCGGCGCCTTCGTCCTCGAGCATCTGGGTGATGACGGCGTCGGTGCCCTCAAACTGGTCCTCGGCGGTGTCCTGGCGTTGTGCCCCGACGACGAGGGACACGCCCAGAACGAGGGCGATGCCGATGACGGCGATGACGGTGGAGATGTGCTTCATCGGGTGGCCTCCCCGTCGACGTTCGCCGGATCGTGGGCGGTGGCACCGGCCCCATCCGTCTGGTCCTCGGTACGGGTCGGGGTCGGCACCACGCCGAGTCGACGCAGCTCGGGCAGGGCGATGTCCATGAGCAGGCGGAACACGAGGAGGGTGACGAAGCCCTCGACAATCGCGAGCGGAACCTGCGTGAGGGCGAACACGCTGAGGAACTTGACGGCGGCGCCCACGAATCCGGTCTCGACGTCGGGGTAGGCGAGGGCGAGCTGAAGCGAGGTCACCGTGTAGGTCATGAGGTTGGCGAGCGTGGCTGCACCGAAGATCGCGACGCTGATCCCCGCCGGGCGCAGCAGGCGCCACGTGCCGTAGGCGACCCACGGGCCCACGACGCCCATCGCGAAGACGTTGGCGCCGAGCGTCGTGATGCCGCCGTGGGCGAGCAGCAGCGCTTGGAAGATCAACACCACCGTGGACAGGAACGCCATGACGGGCGGCCGGAACAGCACCGCCCCGAGCCCGGTGCCGGTCGGGTGACTGGAGCTGCCCGTCACCGACGGAAGCTTGATCGCGGACAGGATGAACGTGAACGCCCCAGCTGCACCGAGCAACAGGCGGGATTCGGGGTTCTCCCGCACCTGCTTGACGACGGCGTAGCCGCCGTGGACGACGAAGGGGGCAGATACCGCGGCCCAGGCCGCGGCGTGCAACGGGGGCAGGAAGCCCTCGGCGATGTGCATGTCTTCTCCGATCGGGATGACGCGTCCCACAAGCGGCGGGTGAGTATCTGGCTCGCCCCGAAGGGCTCACAGTGGCGCGACCGCGCCGGACTCTCACCGGCTTCCTCTCACCGCCGCGCTGACTCGTGCAGTATGTCAGCCGTGTCCAGCCCTGGCCGCGCCCCACGGCATCGGACCGGGAACCTCGCGCTTCGGACGCCATGTACTCGACCTGGAGTCGCGTGCTAGACAAGGCCCATGGCTACGACCGCCTTCAAGGGCACCCCCGTTCAGATCTCCGGCGACCTGCCCGCCACCGGTGAGAAGGCCCCCGCCTTCGACCTGGTCGGCAGCGACATGTCCGAGGTGACCGCGTCCTCCTTCGAGGGCAAGCGTGTCGTCCTCAACATCTTCCCCAGCATCGACACCGGCGTCTGCGCTCAGAGCGTGCGCACCTTCAACGAGCGCGCCGCGAGCCTCGACAACGCCGCCGTCGTGTGCGCGTCGGCCGACCTCCCGTTCGCGCTGGCCCGCTTCTGCGGTGCCGAGGGCATCGAGAACGTCACGGCCGCGAGCAGCTTCCGCAGCGACTTCGGCTCCCAGTACGGCGTGACGATGACCGAGGGCCCGCTGCAGGGCCTGCTGGCCCGCGCCGTCGTCGTGCTCGACACCGACGGCAGCGTCCTGCACTCCGAGCTCGTTCCCGAGATCGGCCAGGAGCCGGACTACGACGCGGCGATCTCCGCCCTGTCCTGATTCACCCCCCACGCCCGGCCCCCCTGCACCTCACGGGGGCCGGGCGCGGTCGCGTCCACCCGATGCCCCGCACCCGCCCAGACCGTCGGTTCGAACCGACGGTGTCGGCGACGAGCCCACACCGGCGGGCGGCGGGCCTACGGTCGCCTCATGCGCTCCCTGTCGCTCGCTCTGACTTGTGCACTGTTTCTTCTCGGGGGGTGCTCGGCCGCCCCCGGTGCCGATGGACCGGAGGCGGCAACGGCGTCCTCCCCGCAAGCTGCGCCGGCGGCCGTTTCCCCGACCGCCGCCGGCTCGCCCAACACGACGCCTGCGTCCGTCGAGGACCTTTGCGGAGTGCTGGACGACACCGACCTCGCCTCCCTCCTCGGCGACGCCGAGGTCCAGAGCCGACCCGACCTGCTCGACGGCCTCGACAGGTGCCAGTGGCAGACCCCCGACTGGCGCTTCGTCCAGGTCACCCAGGCCGACGCCTCGGCATGGGCACGAGCCTTGCCGGACGCGGTCCGCGGCTACCGCGAGAGCGGCCTCGCCACCGGCGACGACCTGGCCAAGATCACCGACGCCGCCGACCTCATCGAGCAGGGCGGCACCGTGCCTCCCGACGAGGCGTGCGACCTCTTCTCGATGCTGCTGGAGGTCACCGACGGTCGTCCCGGCCTCACCGAGGTCGTGCGCGTCGTCCCCGACCCCTCGCGACCGTTGAGCATGTCGGGTCAGCGATGCGCCGACGGCGTCTTCACCTCGGTGCTGCTGGCCTCACCGCACGAGCCGCTCCGCCAGCCGCTGCCGGCGGAGGAGATCACGGCATTGCTCGACCGGGTGCACGAGGCTCGCCCACGCTGAGCGTCCTCAGATCGAGGCGACGAGCATGATCCCGCCGAACACGATCCCGAGGGTGATGAGGGTGACGGTGGTGTACCCCATCACGTCCCGGATGCGTAGTCGCGCCATGGCGAGCAGCGGCAACGCCCAGAACGGTTGGATCATGTTGGTCCACTGGTCGCCGTAGGCGATGCCCATGATGACGATGGCCGGGTCGACACCGAGCTGCTTGGCGGCGTCGAGGAAGATCGGCGCCTGCACGGCGAACTGGCCGCCGCCGCTCGGGACGAAGAAGTTGACGAGGCCACCGGCGAGGAACGCCCACAGCCCGAGGGTCTCCGGGGTGGCGATGGCGACGAACACGTCGCTGAGGATCTGCACGAGGCCGGTGTTGTCCATGAGCCCGAGGATGCCTGCGTAGAGGGGGAACTGGAGCAGGATGTCGCCCACGTTGCGGGCGGCGTCGGCCACGAGTTCACCGAGGCGCCGCGGGGATTCGACCAGCAGGAGCACGAGGCAGAGGAAAGTCCAGTTGACGATGTCGAGCGTGAGGTTGAACCCGTTCGTGGCGAAGAACATCACGAGGTAGACGAGCAGCATGACCCCAAGCAGCAAGGTGATGGCGCGGCTGGCGTCGATCTTGTCGGCCGGGGTGATCTCGCCGGGCACGACACCGCCGGAGTCCGCACCCGCCGAGGAGGTCCCGAGGTCGGAGTCGGCCGGCAGCTCGACGATGTGGTCGTCCTTCTTCGGGGTGAGGGCGACGATCGTCGCGACCAGCACGATGATGGCGACCACGATGCCCGTGAGGTTCCACCAGGAGAAGATGGTCTCGGTGATGGGCACGGTCTGGCCGACCATGTCCTCCACGAAGGAGCCGGGGGTCGCTGCCGCGAGCGGGCCGGAGCCGCTGTAGCCCATGTGCCACACGCCGAAGCCGCTGTAGCCGGCCGCGACGAGCAGCGGGAAGTGCAGCTTCATGCCGCGCTCGCGCCCGCTGCGCGACACCTCGATCGACAGCAAAGCGGCGACGACGAGCCCCAGGCCCCACGTGAGCAGGGAGGCGACCGCCGCGCACAGCGCGACGAACCCGTACGCCTGCATGGGTGTCTTGGGGATCGCGGCGGCGCGCGTCAGGAGCTTGCGCACCGGGCCGGTGTTCGCGAGCACGTACCCCAGCAGCAGGATGAGCGCCATCTGCGTCATGAACGCGAGCAGGCCCGTGAGCCCGTCACCCCAGGCGAGGACGATCTCGGTGGGGCCCGCGTCGGTGAGCCCGAACGCCATGGCTGCCACGACGACGGTGAGCACGACCGCGAAGACGAGCGAGCTCGGCAACCACCGTTCGACGACCCGCACCATCGGCGCGGACAACGTTCTCAACACGAGGACCTCCTGGGGGTGATCTGGATCACGACGGTCGACAGCCTAGGGCCGTGGTGGCCGGAGGTGGTCGCGACGCGGGTCGCGGGTTGACGCCGGAGGTCAGGGTGTCCGTTTGCGCACGGACGGCGCGGTGCAGGGGGTCGGCGGTGACACCATGTCCTCATGTCTGCCGCCGCCACCTCCCCCCTGCTGCGTGACGTTCTCGATGAGGAACTGCGCGAGGAGTCACCCGAGTCCCGCGAGTTGTTCGAGGCGAGGTTGAACCGGTGGTGGCCCGATCTGCACGACGGCGCGTCGCTCGCCTACGACGATGTGGATGCCGTCTGCGCGCGTCTGGTGCGGTTGGCGGCGCGGGCGTACGCCCAGCGGGGAGCGGACCTGCGCCGTCTCGACCTCGCGCGCATGCTGCGGCCCGACTGGCTGCACTCCCCCGAGATGGTCGGCTACGCGGCGTACACGGAGCGCTTTGCGGGCGACCTGCCGGGGGTCGCGGAGCGCCTCGACTACCTGCAGGAGATGGGCGTCACCTACCTGCACCTCATGCCGCTGCTCACTCCCCGCGAGGGTGACAGCGACGGCGGCTACGCCGTGGCCGACTACCGCTCGGTGCGCCCCGATCTCGGCACGATGGACGACCTGCGCGCCCTCACGGCGACGATGCGGGAGCGGGGCATGAGCCTCGTGCTCGACCTCGTCCTCAACCACGTGGCCCGCGAGCACGCGTGGGCTCAGGCGGCCCAGGCCGGCGACGAGCGCTACCGCGCCTACTTCCACACCTTCGAGAGCCGTGAGCTGCCCGACGCCTACGAGCGCACCCTGCCCGAGGTGTTCCCCGACTTCGCGCCGGGCAACTTCACGTGGGACGAGGAGATGGGCGCCTGGGTGTGGACGACGTTCAACGCCTTCCAGTGGGACCTCGACTGGAGCAACGCCGACGTCCTCGCCGAGTTCGTCGACATCGTGCTGCACCTGGCCAACGCGGGCGTGGAGGTGCTGCGCCTCGACGCCATCGCGTTCCTGTGGAAGCGGATGGGCACCATGTGCCAGGGCGAGCCGGAGGTGCACGCCATCACGCAGGTGCTGCGCGCGGTGGCCCGCATCGCGTGCCCGGCGCTGGCGTTCAAGGCCGAGGCGATCGTGGCCCCGCACGAGCTCGTCGCGTATCTCGGCACGGGGCGGTTCACGGGCAAGGTGAGCGATCTCGCCTACCACAACACGCTCATGGTGCAGATCTGGTCGATGCTCGCGACCAAGGACACGACGCTCACCGAGCAGGCGTTGCGGGCCCTGCCGGCGCAGCCGTCGACGTCGACGTGGATCACCTACCTGCGGTGTCACGACGACATCGGGTGGGCGATCGGCGACGAGGACGCCGCCGCGGTGGGCCTGTCGGGGTTCGATCACCGGCACTTCCTCGCCGACTTCTACGTCGGGGATTTCCCGGGCTCCCGGGCGAAGGGTCTGACGTTCCAAGAGAATCCGGCGACGCGGGACCGCCGCACGAGCGGCACGGCGGCGAGCCTCGTGGGGCTCGACGACGCGGACGCCTCCATCGGCGCGGCGGCCTCGATCGACCTGGCGCGCCTGCGTCTCGGGCACGCGTTGATCGTGTCGTTCGGCGGGATTCCGGTCGTCTGGAGCGGGGATGAGGTCGCGACCCCGAACGACGAGGCGTGGGCGGCCGACCCCGACCACGCGGCCGACAATCGATGGGCGCACCGCCCGGCGCTGTCGGAGGAGCTGCTGGCGCGGCGCCACGACCCGTCGACGATCGCCGGTCGAGCCTTCCGCGACCTCACCCACCTGTTGGCTGTGCGCGCGCAGGTACCCCAGTTGCACGGAAGCGTCGCCGTCGAGGTAGGCCGTGCGGAGGACTCCGGCGTCCTCGCGTTGGTGCGCCGCCACCCGCTGGGGACGTTCGTGGGCCTCTTCAACGTGACGGAGAACCCGCGCGCGTGGGCCTGGTGGAACCTGGACGAGTACGGCGTCCGCGAGGCGACGGACGTGTTGACGGGCCGCCCGGTCGAGACCGCCGACGAGGGCCACTTCTGGCTCCCCCCCTACGGCGTCGCCTGGCTGGTCGCCCCCACGTCGTAAGAAGGGCCCCAACCACCCCCGTTGGTCGATTTCGAGACGCTGCGCTCCTCAATCCGGCGGAGGAGGAGCGCTAGCGACGTCTCGAGACCATCTCACCTATCGCCATAGCGAGTGCCGTGGTCTCGAGACGCTGCGCTCCTCGACCAACGGCGATAGGCCCCGTCCCCTAGCGTGAGGTGATGGCTGTGCTTCTCGTCGTCCACCACTCCCCTACTCGATCCCTGCAGGCCCTCACCGACGCGGTGCTCGCCGGCGCCAACGACGACGCCATCGAAGGCGTCGAGGTGATCGCGCGCCCCGCTCTCGAGGCGAGCGCCGATGACGTCCTCGCGGCAGACGGCATCCTGCTCGGGACGCCCGCGAACTTCGGGTACATGTCGGGCGCGCTCAAGCACTTCTTCGATTCGACGTTCCTGCACATCGGTGGGGCGCTCGGCGACGACGGCTCGGCCGGGGACGACGCCGGCGGCGGATCGGGCGCACAGATGCCGTTCGGGCTGTACGTGCACGGCCGCTACGACGTCACGGGAGCCGTGCGCGCGGTCGACGCGATCACGGGGGCGTTGCCGTGGAAGCAGGCGGCGGCGACACTGGAGGTGCTCGGCGACATCACCGAGGAGCACACGGACGCCGCCTATGAGCTCGGGGGCACCCTCGCGGCGTTGCTCATGGACGAAGGGTGACGATCCAGCGCACCCCGAACCGGTCGATCGCGACCCCGCCCCCATGGCCGAGGGGGAGCTCGAGCAGGCCGCCTTCGGCGAGCGCGGCGAGCCAGCGTTCGAGCTGGTCGCGGTCCTCCCCGTCGAGGGCGACGCTCTTGCGGCCGCCGTCGAGGGTCATCCCGGCGGGGGTGTCGGCGCAGACGATGATCGCGCCGGTGTCGGTCGTCAGGGTGCCGCGGAAGACGTTGCCGGAGTCGGGCCAGTCGACCAGGCCTGAGTCTGCGTAAGTGCAGATGGTGACGGTTCCGCCGAAGATCCCCCGATAGTGCTCGAGCGCGGCGGCGGCCGTGTCGGGAAAGGTCAGGTAGGGGCTGATGGCGACGCTCACGCCGCTCAGGGTAGGGGGCGGATGCGCGGGCGTGGTGCGCGTTCACCACAGGCCGAGGAGTTCTCCCCCGAGCCGGATGATGAAGGCCGTGACGACGACGAGGAGCACAACCCGCACGAAGGTGGGGCCGAGGGCGACGGCGCTGCGCGCCCCCAGGTAACCGCCGGCGATGTTGGCGGCGGCCATGACGAGCCCGATCTGCCAGATGACGGCGCCCTGGGGGATGAACACGACGAGGGCGGCGAGGTTGGTGGCGACGTTCGCGATCTTTGCGAGGCCGCTCGCCTGCACGAACGCGAACCCGCAGATGGCGACGAGGCCGACGACGAGGAACGAGCCAGTGCCGGGGCCGAGCGCCCCGTCGTAGAAGCCGATGACGGCGCCGATCGAGGCGGCGGCGCCGAGGTGGCGGCGGCCGGTGTACCGCATCTGCTGCACCTGCCCCATGCTCGGTTTGAGCAGGGTCCACGCGCCGACGACGACGAGCACGACGAGGATGATCGGCGTGAACGCCTCCTTGCGGATGAAGGAGGCGACGATGGCGCCGCCGCCGGAGCCCGCGAACGCGGCGAGCGCCAGCGGAATGGCCGTCGCCCGGTCGACGGAGATGCGGCGGGCGTAGGTGATCGCGCTGGTCGTCGTCCCGGCGATGGAGGCGAGCTTGTTCGTCGCGAGGAGTTGCACGGGCGCGGCGCCAGGGAGCAGGAGCAGCAGGGCGGGCAGCTGAATGAGGCCACCTCCTCCGACGACGGCGTCGACCCAGCCGGCCGCGAGCGCGGCGAGCGCCAGGAGGGCGAGGATCTCGGGGTCGACCGTCAGGGAGGCGGCAAGGAGCGCGGGCACCGGCTCATTGTGCCGCTCCGCGGAGTTCAGCTGCGCTCGGGTCTGGGCTGCACGTCGAACCAGGGCAGGAACGCCTGGGTGAGGGGCCCGATGAGCAGCGCGTACAGCACGGTGCCGAGGCCGACGACGCCGCCGAGCAGCCATCCGATGGTGAGCACGGTCACTTCGATCCCGGTGCGCACGAGGCGCAGTGACCGTCCGGTGCGCCGGGCGAGCCCGGTCATGAGCCCGTCGCGCGGGCCACTTCCAAGGCGAGAGCCGAGGTACATCGCGGAAGCGACGCCGTTGAGGAGGATGCCGCCGGCGAGCATCAGCACTTGGGGCAGGAGACCGTCCGGGCGGGCGACGAGGGCGAGGGTGACGTCCATGGCGACGCCCACGATGACGACGTTGAGGACGGTCGCCACGCCGGGCCGCTCGCCGAGCGGCACCCACAGCATGAGCACGACGACGCCGGTGAGGATCGACACCATCCCCACGGTCAGCGGCACGTGCTGGGCGACGCCGTAGTGAAAGACGTCCCACGAGGACTGGCCGAGCGTGCTGCGGATGATGAGCGACAGCGATACCCCGAACACCCACAGACCGATGATGACCTGCGTGAACCGTCGCAGGAGTCGGCGATCGGCGCCGGAACCTGTCGTCACCGGGTCAGGCTAACGGGGCCGGCGCTGACGGCCCGGTGCGAGTGGCGCCGAGGTGCGCGCACGTCAGGCGCGCACCTCGGCCAGCACCTCGTCGACGACGCCGGACAACGCCACCTCGCGGCGTTCGCCGGTGCGGCGGTCCTTGACCTCGACGACGCCGTCGGCGAGGCCGCGGCCGACGACGACGATGGTCGGGACGCCGATGATCTCGGCATCCTTGAACTTGACGCCGGGGCTCACCTTGGGGCGGTCGTCGTAGATGACGTCGAGACCCCGAGCCGAGAACGCCTCCGCGATGTCGGCCGCGGCAGTGAAGACGGCCTCGTCCTTGCCCGTGGCCACGAGGTGCACGTCGGCGGGAGCGACGTTGCGCGGCCACACGAGGCCCGCGTCGTCGTGGTTGCTCTCGGCGATGGCGGCCACCGCACGGCTCACGCCGATGCCGTAGCTGCCCATCGTCACCGTGACGAGCTTGCCGCTCTCGTCCAGCACCTTGAGGCCGAGCGCCTCGGCGTACTTACGGCCCAGCTGGAAGATGTGCCCCATCTCGATGCCGCGCTCGGTGCGCAGCACACCCGCCCCGTCGGGACTCGGGTCGCCGTCACGCACCTCCGCGGCCTGCACCGTGCCGTCGGCCGTGAAGTCGCGCCCGTGCACGAGGTTGATGACGTGCACGCCTTGGCGGTTGGCGCCCGTCGCCCACGCGCTGCCCTCGGCGACGCGCGGGTCGAGCAGGTAGCGCACGCCCGTCTGCTCCTCGCCCTCGCCGCGCAACCCGAGCGCACCCGGGCCGATGTAGCCGCGCACGAGTTCGGGGTGCTGAGCGAAGTCGGCCTCGGTGGCATCGTCCACCTCGGCGGGGGCCACCTGGGCTTCGAGACGCTTGAGGTCGACCTGACGGTCGCCGGGCAGACCCACGACGAGCAGCTCACGCGTTCCGTCCGGGTTGGCGAGGGCGACGACGACGTTCTTGAGCGTGTCACCGGCCTCCCACGCACGTCCGTCGTGGCGCGGGTGCTTCTCGTTGAGCACCGCGACGAGCGTCTCGATGGTGGGGGTGCCGGGGGTGTCGACCTCCTGAGCAGCGGGCACGCCCGAGGCGTCGACCGGGTCGACCTGCGGCACGACGACGGCCTCGACGTTGGCGGCGTACCCGGACTCCTCGCAACGCACGAACGTGTCCTCGCCGTCGGGTGACACGGCGAGAAACTCCTCACTCGCCGACCCGCCCATCGCGCCGGAGGTCGCCTTGACGATGACGTAGTCGAACCCGAGGCGGTCGAAGATCTTGATGTACGCCTCACGGTGGCGCTCGTAGGCCGCGTCGAGCCCGGCGTCGTCGACGTCGAAGCTGTAGGAGTCCTTCATGATGAACTCGCGCCCGCGCAGCAGCCCGGCGCGGGGGCGTGCCTCGTCGCGGTACTTGGTCTGGACCTGGTAGAGCGCGAGCGGCAGGTCCTTGTAGCTGGAGTACAGGTCCTTGACGGCGAGGGTGAACATCTCCTCGTGTGTCGGGCCCAGCAGCATGTCGCTGCCTTTGCGGTCGACGAGGCGAAAGAGGTTGTCGCCGTAGTCGCTCCACCGGCCGGTCGCCTCGTAGGGCTCCCGCGGAAGCAGCGCCGGGAAGCTGAGTTCCTGCGCGCCGATGGCGTCCATCTCTTCGCGCACCACGGTCTCGACCTTGCGCAGCACCCGCAGGCCGAGCGGCAGCCACGAGTACACCCCGGGCGCGGCACGGCGGATGTACCCGGCGCGCACGAGCAGCTTGTGCCCCGGCAGCTCGGCATCCGCCGGGTCTTCGCGCAGCGTGCGCAGGAACAGGGCGGACATGCGGGTCACGGACACGGGGCAGCTCCTCGATCAGGGGTCGATGAGAAGCGTAACCGGGCCCCCCACTCCCCCGGCCACCGCTTTCCCGCGCGCCGTCGCGTCCGTTCACGAGCCACC